>CANEYR010000119.1 GCA_947444055.1 Planctomycetota bacterium | reverse complement strand
ATGGAACGGCCGTTCGACGACCAACCGGAGCACGCGGAGTTGGCGCAGAAGCGACCGGACTGGGCCCGCAACAAACCTGGCTGTTCGGCTCTGTCGTGCAGTTCGTGAGAGCCTTCACTTGCCCGCGTAACGCAGCGACAGCAAGCGAGTGCCATCGGGCCCCATCGTGACGACGAAGAGGCGATCGAACTCACCGTCCGCGATCGTCACCGGTTCGGTCACACCGAGCGCCTTCAGCAGGGCGGGCACCGTGTTCGAATGGCCGCAGACGAGCGCGCACTGGCCAGCGTGTTGTTTGCGCAGCATCGCCGCGAGGGACTTGCCATCGTCAGCGGGAACGGCAACCGACGTGACAGCGCGCTGCTTACACAAAGGCGCCACCGTCGCCGCCGTGCGCTGAAACGGGCTCGTGTAGACCGCCGCAATCGGCAAGTCTCGCAGCACAACCGCCAACGCTTCGGCGCGCACTTCACCCTCGGCGCTGAGGGCAGCATCCGCACTCGCATCGACCTTCTCCGCGTGGCGCACGACCACCACGGTGCTGACCGCTGGCGCCACCCCATCGACGAACGCACGAATGCGCGCCGCGACCGACCGCGAGAGGTCGTTCGGCAGCGGCACCGTCAGGTTGTACTGACGCAGCACCCAACGCTCGGCGCGCTTGACCAGAACGCCACTACCGCGGCATTCGCCGTAGGCCGCGTTGTCGAGCACTTCATCAAACCAAGCCAGCGCGTCCCCAGGCTCCACCGTCACATGGCGCTGCAGCGGCACATAGGTCCACGCCGAGTCGCGTTGGAAGTACGGCATCGCGAACGCGCGGAACTCACTGCCCGTCCAGCGCTCGGTGCCGTCCGTGCCGAGGAACACCGCGTCGCTGGGGAAGATCGTGAAGTACCGCGCTTCGTCGCCGTTCGCTGCCGCATCGTGAAAGTCATCGAGGGCGCGCGCCACATCACCACCAGCACCCGGCGAGGACCGCTGCGCATGCAGTTGCACAAAGTGGCGGCCGATCTCGTCGGCATCGATGGTCGCTAACGAATGCACGCGGCGCGCTGGCAGGCGGCGCAGCGCGGCGAGATCCGCCTTGCCCGCATCGCCAACCGCCGTGAACGTCTGGAACTCGTGCCGATGCGCGAGCACCGCTTGCACCGCCAACGCCGTGTCACCAAAGGCCGCCGCATGCAGGCCGCCTTGTTCGATGCGGAACGTGCGCCGCAGCTCCGCGAACAGCGGCTCCAGGTCGGCAGGGTTCGCCGTCAACGTTGCGCTCACGACCACGAAGCCGCACTTCGCCAAGGGCTCGCCGCGTTCGCGCCACGCACTCGCTGCCGCTTCTTCACCGACCGCTGATGCGAACCACACGATCAGCGGCCGCCACGCTGGGCTCGCTGGCTCTGTGGGTGCCTGCACGAAGTAGACCACCGATCGCTCGCCCAATCGCGCCACGCGTCGTGCCGCCGCAGCTTCATCCTGGGCCATTGCGGCCGAGACCAACAGCAAAGCGAGAGAGCAACACAGCACATGGACCATCGTGGGCATGGTCGTCGATCGCGCGAGGTGGCACCAGCCTGTGCTCAGTCGTGCGCGCCGCATGCCGCGAGCAACGACGCCTGCGCCACGGTCGACAGCCGCGCCGCCAAGAACGGATACAGCGCGTTCCGTTCGCGCAGATCGTGATGCAGCATCAGGTTCTTGTAGGTCGCTTGGCGATCGAACAACTCAAGCAGGGCGCGATCGTCGGCGCCCTCAACCAGGGTCGCGGTGCGCAGCACGAAGTCCTCGAGGAACGCACGCAGCTTGCCGTGTTCGCCAAGGAACAGCCGCACCGGCGCATCGGTCGCATCGCCACCGAGTGCTTCGTAGCGCGGCAGCACCAGCACTTCCTCATCGCGCATGTGCTGAAACAAGCGCTCGCGATACACCGCCAACTGCCGAGCAGCCCGCCCGAAGTCGCGATCGAGCAGCGCTTGCTGGTGCAAGAAGAAGGCCTGCGCGAACTCGTCGTGCAGGCCCATCATCACGAACTGCAGATCGCTGGTGGCCACGACGGCGAACCTAGCAACCGCCGCGCGTCATCGCATGCGCAACATGGCCTTCGTCTTCGCATCCAAGGCGGGCGCTTCGGCGAGCCCAAGCTTCTTGAAGTCGGCGCGGAACGTCGTCACGGATTCATCCTTGGCTGGCTTCTTCACTGGGAAACCCTTTTTCCAAGTAGGCGCGCCCGAGGCCGGCGCCTCGTCCTTCTCGTCACCTTCGTCAGGATCCTCGACGTCACCGCCGGGGCCTCCCTGCACCTGAATCTGCATGTTGCCCATCATCGGATTCTTCTCGAAGACCTTGGCGGCAAAGCGCAGCAGGTCGCCGCTGTCGGGATCGACGTGCAACGCCACGTACACCGTGTGTTCGATCTCCGGCGCGCCCATGCCACCACCACCACCAAACATCAGCATGCCGCCGCCAGGGCCGCCGCCGCCGGGCAACGCACCACTGTCTGCCAAGTCACCGGCCGCCTCGTTCTCGATCGTCATCGACAGGATGACCACCTTCTTGCCCGCCACCTCGCCGACCTCGACGTGGGTGACCGCTCGCGCGTCGGCAGGCAGTTCTTTCAGCACCGTGAACAACAGGTCGGGATCGAGCGCGAACGGCGCCGCCTTGCCGCCGCCGAGCTTCTTGTTGCGCAACTTCCAGCCGCCGTCGACCTTCGCCACCATGCGGCCATTGGCCCGCACGAACTCGCTGCCCTCCAAGTCGCCCCAGACCATCTCACGGGTGCCAGCCACCGTCGACCACAGTGTCGTCTTGACCAAACGGGAGGCCCGCCCCACGCAGCATCGCGTTGTCACTGGCCTCGGTGGTCGAGAAGGTGCCGCGGCCATAGGCCATCATCTTTTCGACCGCCTTGTCGACGAGTGCGATCGCGGCCGGTGTCCCGGCCTCCGGCAAACTTGACGTGGTCGGAGCCGCGGGCGCGGCGGGATCCTGGGCAACCAAGAGAGCAGTCGTGAACACGACAGCGGCGAGCGAACGAGTGGCCATCAGTTTTTTGATCAGGTGTGGGACGGGCGAGACAGAACGCGCCGCAACGATGCCGGGCGGTGAATCCTCCCGACTCCACCAAATGTCCGCGCCAAGTGGCGTGAAGCGTCCACAGCCGAACAGGTCAATTGACGGGTGTCACTTTCCATCCCATAGTGACACCCATGATCAAGACACAGGTCTACTTCCCAGAGCCGGATTTGCGCGCCCTTCATCAGGCCGCAAAGAGCGCCGGCAAGAGTGTCGCCGAAATGATCCGAGAGGCCGTGCGCAGAACCTGGCTGCGTGAAACGCCCGATGGACCGGTGGCCCTATGGGACGGCAAGACTCGGCCCGCGGTGGATCACGATTCGATCTATGACAAGCCATGACCCGTGCGGCTGACTCCACATTCATTGACACGGGGGCGTGGATCGCGCTAGCGCTGACCGCCGACCCGTATCACGACCGCGCGAAGAGCGCGTGGGCCACACTCGCTGCCGCCGGCACGCGCCTGTTCACTTCGATTCCAGTCGTGATCGAAACGTTCACGTTCCTAGACCGAAACGCGACTCGGCCAGTTGCCACCGCGTGGCGAGACCAAGTCACGGGACTACGGCGCCTCCAGATCCTGGAGTGCTCCCTCACTGATCTGACCAAGTCGTGGGCTTGGTTTGAACAGCCGCGACTCGTGCGCCTGTCAGCCGTCGATGCCACCAGCTTCTCCCTGATGCGCCGACTTAGAATCCGCACAGCGTTCGCGTTTGACCAGCACTTCGCGCAGGCAGGCTTTCAGGTGCTTGGCTAAGGGTCGCTAGCGCCTGCAGCGGTGCTGGCTCACTTGCCTTCCACAGCGGTGAGGATGCCTTGGAAGAACAGCTTGAACGTGCCGAGCGGCTGGCCGCGATAGGTGACGTCGGCGCCATACAGCAACACACGACCCTTGCCGACGTGCGCACACAGCGCGGCGGCTTTGCCAACCAGCAACTCCTGGCCGATCGCCCAGCCGCTGACCAGCGTGTCCATGCCGCGATAGCGAGCGATCACGTCGATCCGGGCGTTCTTGTCGGTGACCTCGAGGATGGCGGAGCCATTGTTGACCATCGCCGCCAACTCGCGCGACGCGCCGCGCGCCGTCGGGTGCGTGGTGTCGACCTCAATCGCGAGCAGCGAGCCCGGCACGTAGAACTCTTCGCGCTGCGTGCGCCGTTCGCCCTCGTCCGTCGGCAGGTGCGTGCCGACCTTGATCGGCAGGCCGAAGTGTCGGATCACTTTGTCGACCTCGCCGCCGAGTGCGATCAGCGTGCCGCCTTGCTCGACGAACTGCTGCAACGCCGGCA
Source organism: Planctomycetota bacterium (assembly GCA_947444055.1). Taxonomy (GTDB): domain Bacteria; phylum Planctomycetota; class UBA1135; order UBA1135; family UBA2386; genus UBA2386. Next base: position 11,069 of record CANEYR010000119.1, on the reverse strand, counting down.
GCGTCTTCTCGCCGGTCAGCCGGGTCGCCCGCGCCGCCAGATTGCTCCAGTCCTCGAACGGTGGCAACGCCTTCTGCAGCGCCTCCATGTTTTGCTCGTCGCGCGCCCGGGCTGCTCGTTCGAGATCGCGCGGCCCCGGCAAACCGGTGTGAAACACCAACACGTCGAAGTCCTTCGCCAGCTCGCCGGCTTCGATGCGATCGCCCCATACCTGCTGCACGGGGAAGCCGAATTCCTGCAGCAGCCACTGATCCCAACCAGTCGGCATGTGGCCACCAAACGTGTCGAACAAGCCGAGCCGCACCTTGCGCAGCGACTGCCGTGCTTCGCGCGTGTCGGTCTCGACCGCCAACGCCCGCAGACCCAGTTCGTCGGCAGCCGTGCGCAACACCTGGCGCGAAGTCGCGGTCGCCGGCACCACGTAGTGCCCGAGTGGCGACCACTGCACCGCGCAATCGGCGGCGAGCAGTCGATTGACCGCGATCACCGTGTGGCTGTCGCGCGGGTCGAGATGCCAACCAGCACCACCGCTCGCGAGCAGCGCCGACGAGAACGTCTCCACCGGCACCACGACGTCGAAGTCCCCTGCCACCGGCCCGAAGCTGCGTTCGACGGCGACATCCATCTGCATCGAAAGCGTCCAACCCGCCGCGTCGTACGGCGCCACCGGCTTGCCGTCCTTGATGTCATTGGGATGCCACTGCGCTTCGAACTGATCAAGGATGTGCGCTCGGTACGGCTGGTCGGTCTTCACCACGTACGACCCCGCGGGCATCGTGGCGCCATTCAGCAAGAACGGCATGCGCGCGCGCAGCACTTCAACGCCACACCGCTGCAGAGCGCGCACGAAGCGCTGCACGGCCCCTTGGTCGGGCAGATCACTGCGCAGCACATAGACGCGCGGATCGCGCAGCATCGGATCGGTGAACACCGAGTCCGGCTCTTCGCGATGGCGGGCGGCATCGACCAGGAACGGCGTCGCCGTCCAGTGATCGCGGCGGCCGCGCTCGATCGCCCGACTCGCCATCGTCCAGATGTCGCGCAGCAGTTCGCGGCGGTAGCGCGCGGCGTAGTCGAGGATCGCGAAGTTGGCGGTCTGCAGATACTCGACCGTCTGGCGCGCGTGCCACAGTTGCGCCGGCACTGGATCTGGGTAGTCGCCGTACGGCAAGCGACGATCGAGCGGCTGCCGAATCGGCGTCGGCTCCGGCCGTCCGAAGGACTCGGTCAGGATGCCGATGATGTTGTGGAAGTAGTTGGTCGAACGCAGGCCGCCGTTCCACCAACCCGAATAGGGCGCACCACTGCGCGAGATCACGCCCGGCTTGCCTTCCGCCGCGAAGCGCTGGTTCATGTGCGCGCTGACAATCTCGATGCCGCGCACCACCATCGGGTCGACGAGGTAGTTGTGCGGGTCGCGAAACGGCGGCGTGAAGATGATGGTGTTGGCCGGCGCCGACTGATGGTGGTTGTAGACAATCTGCGGGCACCACTCGCGGTAGAAGACGCGGTTGATGTTCTGCGCTTCGAGCTGATTGCAGACGTAGAAGTCGCGGTTGTTGTCGTGCCCGATGTAGCGCTGGTAGAGCACCGGGATCGTCATGCTGCGCGTCGCGCGATAGGCATTGGCGACCAGCTCGTAGCCGTCGGGGTTGACCGGGCACGCCAGCAGCACGACCTCATCGAGAATGCGCGTGACCTCGTCGTCGCGGCGCGAGTTCATCTGCCACACCAGCTCGATGAGGTTCTGGCCGGCGATCGCTTCGGTGCTGTGCAAGCCCGCATCGATCCACACGAACGCGCGCCCTTCGGCGGCGAGCTGCTGCACGTTGCCGGCATCGACACCTCGCGAGTGCGCCAGCTTGACGCTGATTTCACGCAGCCGTTCGAGCTTGGCGAGGTTCTGCGGCGAACTGATCACCGCCATCTGCATGCGCTGGCCGTAGCTCGTCGCCCCGATGTCGACGAGGCGCATGCGATCGCTCTGCTTTTCGATCGCGGCGAAGTAGCGCATCATGTCGCTGTAGTTGCACAGCTGATGGTCGGCGCCGACCTCGTGGCCGAGGAACTCGACGGGGCTCGGCACCTGGGCGAGCGCTGTGGTGGGCAACCACAAGGACGCAGCGAAGAGGAACGGGACAACGCGGGGAATGCGCATGGGAGGACGCGGATGCTACGCCGCAGCCAGCCAGCGCGCCCGTTCCACTGCGCCTCAGCTCGGCAGCCGCTTGCGACACCGCCGCGGCTTCGCCCCCGCCCCTACTTCGATGCCTTCGGCTTCCTCGGCGCTGGCAGATAGTGCACGCCGTTCTCACTGCGCGTCGAATCCAAAGCGAACGCGTCGCGGTTGTTGAGGAAGTCGATCACGTACTTCGACGGGATCGCGAAGTTCAACCCCTGAAAGCCGCGGTAGCCCGCACTGTTCACACCCACCACTTCGCCGCGCAGATTGAACAGCGGCCCACCTGAGTTGCCGGGATTGATCGGCGTCGTGATCTGGAAGTGGCAGCGCCCTTCGAACGTGCGGTTGGTCACGCTGATGATGCCGCTCGACACCGTGCGATCGAGACCGATCGGCGCCCCGATCGCGTAGACCGTGTCGCCCACCTGCATGCCGTCGCTCTCGCCGAGGTAGATCGTCTTCAGCGCCAGGTCGGCGGGCGCCTCCACTTTGACCAGCGCCAGGTCCATGGCGGGATTGATCGCGGCGACCTTGCACTTGCGCACCGTGCGCGGCTCGAAGCCGTTCTTGCCGAGGGAATAGACGACCACATCGACTTCGACCTCGCGTTCGACGACGTGGAAGTTGGTGACGACCCAACCATCCGCGTGCGTCACAAAACCAGAACCCTGGCCACCCGCGGCTTCGATCTTCACCACTGCCTCGCCCATCAGCTTGGCGCCCTCAGCCACCGAACGTTCGGGCAACTCAGCGCGCGCCCACAGCTTCTCGCGCACGATGCCGCCGGTGCGACTGCCGTCGACAGTTTCGCGCCGCAAGATCGCCGCGACTGGCACCTTCAACACGTCGTAGCCAACGTCGACGAACAGCAACTGTTCGGTCGTCCGCAGCACGCGGCCTTGGATGCGGCAGCCAAGTCCGAGGTCGAGCACTTCCACCATGTCGGCGCGGGTTGGCGCGGGCTCGACGACGGCAGGCTTTGGATCTTGGCAGGAGAACAGCAGCAGCAGCGTTGCGACCAGCATCCTGGCAACCATAGATTGCCCCCCGGATGCTCGCCAAGTCCCACGTTGCTGTGTTCGTTCTCGCCGCCACCAGTTGCCTGCTTGCCCAGAGCGGCCCGCCACCCATTCCCGTCGAGCTGCGCGCGCGCTTTGGCTTTGACGGCCCGCTCGTCGTCAAGGTCGGCGACGGGCTGAGCAACCTGCAGATTGCGGACGTCGATGGCGACGGCCAGGTCGAAGCCATTGCCATCGATTCGCGGCGGGCGCGCTTGGTGGCGGTGCGGGTGAAGGGCAAGGACACGACGCTGCAGTCGCTGCCGACCAACGGGCAGACCGCTGGTTATGCGCTCGCCGATGTGCACGGCGATGGCAAGCCCGACTTGCTGCTGGTCGACAGCCGCGGGCGCCTGACGGTGCGCCACCCCGGCGCCGAGCCGACGTCGCCACCGATCGACCTTGGTCTTGGCGGGCGCGGGGTCGCGTTGCTGACTGGCGATCTCGACGGCGACCAGAAGGCGGACCTCGTCGCGGTCACGCGCGGCAGCATGCGCTGGGTCACCAAAGTCGGCACGACCCCGCAGCTGTCGCCGGTCGAACCGATGGAAGAGAACGCCCACAGCTTGCACGTGGCCGATGTCGACGGCGACCAAAAGCTCGACCTGATCGCCGTCGTTCCTGGCAGCAACATGGGACTGCGGCTGCGTTCGGGCGACGGCGCGGGTGGCTTTGGTCCGTGGCGCATCTTCAGCATCGATGAACTGCGCGATGTCTTTCCGGCGCGCACAGCGGATGGCAAGGCGGCACTCGGCACCATCGCTGGGCCAACGCGGCGCGTCTCGTTGCAACAGGTCGTACCGAGCGACGACGCGCAAGCGCTCGATTGGTGGGCGGTCGGCGAGAACGCCACTGGCAAGACGCTGCCTTGGGCGCTCGGTGACATCGACCACGATGGCGACGAGGACCTCTTGATGGCGCGGCCCGATCGCGCGCAGCTACTGATCTACGAATGGCGCGGCGACACCTTCGTGTTGCGCACCCTGCCGACGCTGGCCGGGGTCGCGTCGCTGGCGATCGGCGATGTCGACAAGGACGGCAAGAACGATCTCGTCGTGGTCAGTCCCGAAGAGGACGCACTGGCGTGGGTGCCGGGTTCGGGTTCGTTGGAACAGTTCCCGCAGCAGCTCGCCTGCGTCGAGAAGCCGATCGCCGCGACGATCGATGCGCAGGGCGGCGTGCTGGTGCTCGGCCGCAACGACAAACGCGAAGCGCACCTGCACCGCTGCGCGCCGGGTCAGGAGCCCGTGAAGGTCGCCGAACTCGGTCGCTTGCCAGCGGACCCAGCGCGGCTGTTGCTAAGCGACGTCGGCGATGCGGCAGGTATGGAAGTGGCGTTCGTCGTGCCTGGCGAAGGTCTGCGCACGATCACGCTGGCCGGTGAAGTGAAGAAGAGCGGCAAGGCCACCGAAGTCGCGGGCTTCACCAAGAAGCTGGACGACGGCGCCGTGGCCTTGTGCCAACACGGCGACCAGCGCGCCTTGCTCGCGGTGCGCGAACGCTTCGTGCGTTCGTTCCGCGTCGACGACAAGGGCCAGCTGCGTGTGCTCGCGCAAGACAACGGCCCCGAAGGAACGACCGAACTGACGCTGGCTGCCGACTTCGAGGGCGGTCGTTTCTACTTCGACAAGAAGAGCAACAAGCTGATCCGCACGACGGCAACCGCCGCCCCGCTGACCGTCGAGGTACCGGCGTTCGACTACAGCTATCTGCTCGCCCACCGCGGGGCAGCGCTGTTCCTTGGTTCGCGCGGCATGCTGCGGGTGCCGTTCACGCGCGGGGCCGCATTGCGCACGCTGACGTCGCACGAGCCGCCGATCGAACGCACCCACTATTGGGCGGGCCACAGCGGCGATTTCGACCACGACGGCATCGCCGACCTCGCCGTCATCGATCGCCATCTGCCAGGCGTGCAGATTCTCGCGGGCGGCAAAGACGGCCTGCAGCGCGCGCTCGCAATCCCCGTCTTCGAAGCGCCGCCCAGCGACCAACCCGACAATGAACCACGCGACATGGCCACCGGCGACCTCGATGGCGATGGCCGCCTCGACTTCGTCCTGATCGCCCACGACCGCATCCTCATCTACCTGCAAGAATCATGAGAACACATCTCTTCGTGCTCGCTCTGGCGAGCTCCCCCTTTCTAGCGGCCCAGGACAAGGTCTCGCCGTTCCGCTGCGTCCCCGCTGACAGCGACTTCGTGTTGCGCCTCGCGGCGCCGGCGAAGTGGAAGCAGCAGTTCGCGGGCACCCAGGTCGCGAAGTTGTTCGCTGGCGAAACCCTGACGCCGCTGATCGGCGCGATGACCGAGCAATGGGAACAGGCGATCACGGCGGTGCGTGAGAGTGGCGAGTTCGACGCCGATCTCCTGGAGAAACTGGTGACCGCGTACGGCGGCGACATGGTGATCGCCGGCTCGGTGGACTTCGCCAGCATCCCCGCTGCCATGGAAGGCGGGGATATGCCGCACTTCGGCGTCGTCATCTCGATGACTCCGGACGGCACCTACGATTTCCAGAAGCTCGCAGCCGCGATCCAGAAGTCGGCGGAGGAGGACGCGTCTGGTGACGTCAGTTGGCGCGACCTGCAGGTCGGCGAAGTGAAGATGCGCTGCACAACCAACGAGGACGAACCCAACACGACGCTGCCGGTGGTGGTCGACGGCCATTTGGTAATGTTGGTCAGTGACGACATCGAGAAGTTCGCGGCCAAGGCGCTCGGCACCGGCGCCCGGTTCACGGCGGCAGCCGACAGCCGCGCGCTGTTCCTGCGCGCCAATCTCGGCCCGATGATGAAGACGATCATCGAGGTTGCTGGCGAGCAGTTGGCGGATCGCGCCCCAATGGACATCGCCGCGCTGATGAGCTCGCTCGGCCTCAACTCACTCGATTCGCTGTCGATGTCGATCGGCGCCGAGGGCAAGCACTTGGCTGGTGACATGAGCCTGGAGTTGACCGAAGGCAACCAGGGCCTCTTTGGCGCGATGACGGCGGGCCTGGGCGCACCGAAGATGCTGCGCTACGTGCCAGCCAGCTCGGAGACCTTCAGCGTCTCGGCCTTTGACTTCGGCGCCCTGTTGCGCACGGTCGCCCAGGTGTGGACAGGCCTCGGCGACTCCGTGCCGATGACGTGGGAGCAAGCGCAGACGCAGTTCGCCGAGCAGCTCAAGGTGCGTCTCAAGGAAGACCTCTTCGATCACCTCGGCAGCGAGATGCTGATGCTGCAGGACGTCGAAGCCCAGATGGCCGCGATGGCGACGGGCGAAGACCCCGAGGATCCCCTGGGCGGCATCAATGGCACGTGCGTCGGCGTGGCCCTGCGCGATGGCAAGGCGTTCGGCGAGTCACTGGAGAAGCTGGTGCGTTCGCGCGGCCTTCACGCCGGCCGCAAGACCGAAGAGTACCAAGGCACCAAGGTGCATCGGCTGCGCCTGGCCGCGGTCGTCGAGATCGAGTACGCGGTGACCGATGACATGCTGCTGGTCGGGCTTGGCAGCGGCGAAGCATCCCGCGCCTCCCTGCGGGCCATTCTCGATGCGCGCGCCACGCCAGCCGCCGCCGGCGAGGCGCCCAAAGTCGCGAAGGCCGCCCTCGCGGTGTTGCCCGCCGATTGGACGGGAGTGTCGACGATGTCGGTGTCGGGCTTCTTCAGTGGCTTCGCCGATGGCTTTGGCCCTGCCTTCGCGATGTCGAGCGGCATGGACCTCCCCGAGGAAGTCCAGGGCATGCTGGAGGCCATGAAGGGCTTGGCTGGCGATCTCAAGCGCTGCGAGCTGGAGACGTTGGTGTCGACGAGCTACACCACGGCGCGCAGTGTGGTCATTCGCTACCTCTGGTGATCGCTCCTCAACTGCCTACGGCATGGGCAGTTGGCTGAGGCAGTACGGCGGCTGCGGCGGCCGCACGTTGGCTTGCTGAAAAATATCTCGGCAAACCGCGTGCGTCTCGGCGGGGTTGGTTCTTCCAGGGCGGACGCAGCGAAGTGCTGCCCCAAGATCCGTCATGAAACTCACCTCCCTGCTCGCGATCGCCCTCCCCTTCCTCGGCGCGGTTCTACCCGCGCAAACGCCCGACCACTTGGTCGGCATCACCCGCAACATGCCTGGCCTGCGGCACCAAAGCCACAACCCGTGCATGCTGCTCGCCCAGTGCCCGGTGCCGATGCCCAGTTCGGCAGCGCTGCCGCTGTTCGTTGGTGGCACCGCCTGGGACCCGGTCCGCTCGGGTGCATGGGTCAGCAACGGCATCCTGCTGGCCAAAGTTGACGACAACTGCGGCATGCAGTGTCCGCCCATGCCGATCCCAACGCTTGGCCCGAACGCCTTCATCACCGGCATGGAAGTCGTGGAAGGCCTGAACGAGCTTTGGCTGATCGACAGCGCGGGCTTCTTGCACCGCTACTCCAACACCTGCCCGGCCGCACCGCTCGGCATCTGCAACACCGGCCTGGCGCAGACTGCGATCGGCAACGTCACGACCGGCCTCGCCGTCGACGAACTGAACGGCATCGTGTTCATCAGCTACCCGATCTTCCCAGGTGGCCCAAACCGCATCGTCGTGTCGCTGCTGGCGGCGCCTTGCGTGCCGGTGTCTTCGTTCTTCCTGCCGCCGTGCTTCGCGCCATTCGGCGCCGTGCTCGGCCTCGCGTGTGATTGGGGCAACCGCATCCTCTATGCCACCGACGGCGGCAACACCATGGCGATGACCTACGGATGGGCGCCGCCAATGGTCATCGTCGGCCCGGTTACCTGCTGCCCAGCGGTCGCCGTCGCTGACCCGATGATCGGCCTCGCCGTTCGTCCAGGTCGAGCCACCTCCGTTGGCGGCCCGTGCGCGAACGGCTCCTGCGCGCCGTGCCCACAGATCCACACGCTGCGCAACGACCCGTGCCTCGGCAATGCGCAGTTCGCACTCGGCCTCGACCAAGCCCCGGCGAACGCGCTGACGCTGCTCGCGATCGGCACCGGCCCATGCTTTGTGCCCGGCATCATCGCACCACCGCTGTGTGGCCCCCTGCACACCAACGCGCTGCTCGGCACCCTCGGCCCGAACCTCACTGGTGGCTTCGGCATCTGTGATGGCTCCACGAGCTTCAACGTGCCACTGCCAGTGGCGGCTGGCCTCGCCGGCCAGGTCTTCAGCTCGCAATGCGTGACGATCTGCCTCGGCGGCGGCGTCATCGGCTTCGGCATGAGCAACTGCCTCAGCTGGCAGCTCCAGGGCAACTGAGCACCACCCAACACAGGAGCTGCGGGCGAAGCCCGCGGCTCCTGTGTTGGGTGCGCGAAGTCGCCTTGGGCCGCCAGGAACGAGAACCGTCGCGTTCCGCGACGGTCTTCGTTGCTGCAGCCCGACGCGCGCCCACTGCCTTGGCGGTCGGCGCTTCGCGCCGCCGCCTTCGGCACCGGGCTCTCCGCGTTGCGAGTCGGCGCGCGAAGCGCGACGAGTCGTCGAGGCAACTGCGCACCAGCTCCCTTCGACGGGCGAAGCCCGCGGCGCGCGGCGCCAGTGGCGAGTGCGCACAGCGCACCCACCCGCCAAGAACCTTCAGCGCAGCTCGCGCTTCTGCTTCTTGGCCTTCTTCTTCCCAGGCGTCGGCTTCTCTTCGACCACGATCTCGTGTTCGCCGTCGCCGCCCGCGTTCGCCTTCATGGCGCCACGCACCGCCTTCTCGATCAACGTCTGCAGTTGCACGTCGAAGTTGCCGGTGCCGGAGTAGATGTTCTCCATCAGGGCTTCGACGTCGCCTTCGATACCAAGCTCGCGCAATTCCCCATCGGCGCGCACTTCGACCATGGCTTCGTTCATCGCCTGCTTCGCCGTGCGCATCACCAAGTCGCTCAGCATCTCCTGATTGCGCTCATTGGTGAGGAAGCCATTCACCCACTGGATGATGCCGTCGGTGATGCCGAGATCCTTCAAGTCGTGATCGGCGCGCAGCTCTTGCTCGACCATCTTGCCGGCTCCTTGCATCGCCGCCTTGATGACGGCATCGAGCGACGACTCCAGGCCTTTGCCCGCACCGACGTCATCGAGCAGTTTCACGACTTCGTCGGTGATGCCGAGCTCGCGCAGGTCCTCGTCGTCCAGCACCTCGACGCGCGCTTCCGCCAGCCCCTGCCGCACCAGTCCGCCGATGTCCTGACCCTTGTTGCCCCGCAGGTCAAACACCTTGAACGGCGCCTCGTCCATTTCGACTGCGACATCGATGTCCGTGGGGCGCGACTTCTTGCTCGGCTTTGCTGGCTTGTCAGCTTTGTCAGCCTTCGCCGCCTTGTCGGCCTTGCTGCGCTTCTCAACCTTTGCAGGCGCCTGCTCGGCAGCAAGCAGCTTGCGCAAGAGGGCCTGGCGCTCCGCCGAGCTCAGCTCGTCGACTTGCTTGCCGTTGATGCGAATCTCGACCTGCACCGGGTCCTGCGACTCCCGTTGGGCCGCGACGGGCACGGCAAACAAGCCAAGCGCCAGGGACGTGAGGGGCAACCACCAGGCGCGCGGAGCGCGGCACGGCACGTTCTCGTTCAGGATCATCGTCAACCTCGTTTCGAATGCGGCACGCGCCGCCGGCCTCGCAGCGAGGACAGCCGGCGCATAGACCGCGGAGTCGGGACGGGCCACGGCTTGCACCAGCACCGTGGCGTAATCGATCGTCGCATCGGGCACACAACCGATGGCCCACGCATCGCACGCGAGCTCCGCCCACAAGCGCAGGCGCGCACGGGCGAACCAAAACAGCGGGTGCCACCACAACACGACGGCCAGCAACAGTTCGCCATGGGCGAGCCAGTGGTCGCCACGGCGCAGATGCGCGAGTTCGTGCACCAACACCGCGGCGCGGCCCTTGGCGGTGGCGCGCGTGAGCACAGCGACCGGCAACACCAGGCGCGTGCGCCCAAAGCTCCACACGTACGGCGAGCCGACGTTCGGATCGTCGAGCAGCGCTGGCGCTCGCACCGAAAGCTGACGCGCGAGCTCGCGCACTTCTCGCTGCAGCGACGGCGGCACGGCGCCGAGCGCACGCAGTCGTCGTTGGCCGCGCCACAGACCGAGCCCAAGCCAGCCGAACATCACCACCGAGCCCAGCGCCCACAGACACAGCCCCGCCTGTTGCCAAGAAACGCCGATCGGCGCCACGACACCGCTCACCGTGCGCCGCGGCTCATCGACGACGAGGGCAGCGATCGCCGCCAACGGCACCGCAGTGCGCAGATGGCCGGTGATCGCGTCAAGCTCGATCGGCACTACGAGCGGCGTGATGGCCGCTGGCGCCGCCTGCAACCACGACGTGTCGACCGGGATCGACACCAGCGGTGGCGTCACCAACTTCAACACCACGAACACCCACAGCACGTGCATCACCGCGGGGGCTGGCCGCAGCCAACGGCCGATGGCGAGTACCAGCACGGCGAGCGCGCTGGCGATCAGCGTGTTGACCAGCAGCCAGTTCACGACTTGCCTCCGCGCTTCGCCTTCGCCTCGGCGGCGGCGAGCAGTTCACGGAACCGAGCCAGTTCTGCGGCGGTGAACTTCGTGCCCTCGACCAGTCGCAGCAGCAGCGGTGCGACGGCGCCATCCAGCAACGAACTGGCGACGTCCTGAACCTGGCGGCGCGCCAATTCATCGCGCGCCGTCGTCGCAGCAAAGACGTGCGCCAGGTCTTTGCGATCGGCGCGCACATAGCCCTTCTCGACGAGCCGCCCGACCAACGTCTGCACCGTCGTATAGGCCCACTCATTGCCCAGACGCTCCAGCAGCTCACGCACCGTTGCCGGCCCGCTGTCCCACAGCGCCTTGAGGATCGTCAGTTCCGCTTCGGTGATCGTTGCCGACGGT
>CANEYR010000118.1 GCA_947444055.1 Planctomycetota bacterium | reverse complement strand
GCGTGTCCTCGCTCCGCTCGTCCGCGCGTAGCGGTGCGGTGCCCGACAACGGGCGCTGCTTGATTGCGATCTTGGTCTGCTTGGTCATCTCGGTCTGCCTACGCCCTCTACACTAAACTTTACCTGGGGTGTGTCTCACTCACGTTGGCACAGAGGGGTTGGCAGCCGGTGCGAGTGCCGGAGCGTATGGACTATCCACTGCTCGCCTGGGACACCGTGCGCGAACGCACCGTGGTGTACGATTCCCTTGCACGCCGTATGTGGGAGACCGACGGGGTGACGTGGGTTGAGCGAACACCGGCCGTCGTGCCACCAGAGCGGAGCCGATCTGCGATGGTGTTCGACGAGGCGCGCCGGCGCCTCCTCTTGTTCGGCGGCGCGGCCTTAGCGCCGTCCAACGAGACCTGGGAGTGGGACGGCAGCACATGGTTGCAGCGCACACCGGCTGTTTCACCGGCTGGGCGATGGGGGCACGCGATGGCGTACGACGCAGCGAGGCAGCGCGTCGTGATGTTCGGCGGGACCGCCACCTTTGGAGGCGGTGCAATGACCGTGGACACCTGGGAATGGGACGGAACGACGTGGCTGCAGCGCACGCCGTCGAGCACCCCGCCGGGTCGGCTTTCGCACGCGATGACGTATGACTCCGTTCGCCAGCGCGTCGTCATGTGCGGCGGAGAGTGGCCCACGGTAAGCCTCGCCGACACGTGGGAGTGGGACGGCTCCAACTGGCTGGCGGGACCAGCGGGACCAGGTCGCTCGAGACACGCGATCGCGTACGATCCGCTGCGCCAGCGTACGGTTCTGTTCGGCGGCGGCGCGTTTCAGCTGTTTCCACCATTGGGTTACGCCTTCGTACCGAGTGCCGAGACATGGGAATGGGACGGTGCGACGTGGATGCTCGCAACGTCGGCCACTGCGCCGACGGTGACGGACCACGCCATGGGCTTCGACGGCAACCGCCAACGCGTCATCTCGCTCGGCGGCAGCGTGGGGGCGGACGAACCACTCCTACTGTGGGAATGGGACGGCATCGACTGGTCGTCGGAAGAACTGGGGCCATCTGCCGCGCAACGGATGGCGTTTGATTCGATCCGTGGTCGGACCGTGATGCAGGTGAGGGACCAGACGTGGCAGTGGGATGGCGCGGCATGGCATCGGGCCGCGACCTCCGCCACTCCCCATCTCGCCAACCACGGCACGGCGTTCGACGTCGCGCGGCAACGCGTCGTCGTGTTTGGCGGCTCGACCGGGATTGGTTTCCCCACGCTCGGCGAGACGTGGACCTGGGATGGTTCCGTTTGGACCCAACACGCAGTGCCCGGCCCGTCGTCTCGCGTCGTGCCGGCCATGGCCTACGATCCCGTTCGCCAACGCACCGTGGTGTTTGGCGGGTTGAACAGCAGTGGCTCGCTCCTCGGCGACACCTGGGAATGGGACGGCCAAAGTTGGACGCAGGTCGTCGGGTCGCCGAGCCCGAGTCCTCAAGCTAGGTCCGCCATGGCTTGGGACGGTGTGCTTCAGCGGTTGATCATGTTCGGTGGCCTGGGCCTTTTGGGGACCGTGAACAACGCATGGAGCTGGAACGGTTCGGTATGGACGCAGCTGTCCACGCCGACTTCGTTGGCTCTCGGTCCCTTCGAGTTGGCTCATGACGCCGGACGAAACCGCGTCGTACTGCTCAGCATGGTCAACGTCAGCCCCCTCGTGAACCGGCCGATGTCGTGGGACTGGGACGGTGCAACCTGGACGCAGCGCACGGGCCCGCTCCGCGTCGAGCCGATTGCAGGCGACGTGCTGGGTCGCGTCATCAGCATGACGAGCGTGCTCACGGCTGCCCCACGCGCGGCGGCGAACGACTCCGGAACGCCGTGTGCAGGCATCGGCGCGGCCCCCCGACTCTCCAGTAGCGATCCCTATCTCGGGAATCGAGCATTCGCACTCGAAGTGCTCGACGCCCCAGCGAACGCCCCGTGCATCTTCGGCCTCGCGTTCTTCACGGCGTCGATGCCACTCGGCGCCGGCTGCACGCTGCTCATTGACACGCCCTTCGTGCACGCGGTCGGCGCAGCGAATGCGTCGGGCGTCGCGCGGACGTCCACGGTCACGATCCCGGTAATCGCGGCGCTCTCGGGCGCTACCTTGCATGCGCAGGCCCTCGCGTTCGACCCGTTGGCGGCACTCGGGTTCACGTTGAGCGCTCGCCGCACGCTGACTTTTGGTCCGTGACCGGCAACCCTCGCGATCATGGCACGAGCTTCGTCAGCGCTACCGGAACCGACCTTGCCGTCGGCGAGGCCAATGGAATCGCCGCTTCTGCATGAACCGGCGCTGACCTTGCCACCCAGGGTTGCGTCTGGCGCGTGGCTGTCATCAAGCCAGATGAGGCTCAGGCCGTCTTGCTCAAGTGCCTCGGCATCGAGCTGCGGAACTTGGGCTCGCGGACTCAGCGCAGCGTCCGGGCGAAGTTCTGCGTGCACGGCGAAGTGACGGATGCTGACGTCGCCGCTCTGGCGCCTGCGATCCGCGCCCGGGTGCTGCGGTGCCTGCGGCGGTTGGGCAAACTGGCGACGCACGATGACCTGGCCGGTCGCGACGATGCTGAGAGCGAAGGGCACGACGAACGGGCTGGGGAGGCGATTGCCCTCGAAACCTAGCAACTGGCACAAGACCTTCCGCCGGATGTGCAACCCTTAAGCGTGCCTCATCTATTCTCCGTCGGGCATTCGCATCTATCGAGTTCGATGCCTCCCCGCAGATCGTCGCGGTGACGGCCACCAATGCGCTGCAGTTGACGATCGGCAGCTTCTGACACGTCTCACAGCAGCAATTCGAGAGCCTGTCCAGCACCGGCATCTTCCCCTCACGTTCACCTCGCCACCCCTATCACAAATACTTCCCACCACGCCCAAACCCGCGCCACCACTTCCCGCCCCTCATTGCGCAGCATCGTCGACTGCGAGTACTCCCGCCGATACGGCGCCTCCACCCCAAACGTCTCCAACCCCACGCTCTGCCCGAGAAACACCGCGCGCGGCACATGAAACGGATTGCTCACCACGATCGCCGTGCGCATTCCGTACTGCTCCCGACACCGCCGCATCGTGTCGAGTGTTCGCAACCCGAGCGGATCGTCGACGAGCGCCGCCGCTGGCACCCCACGCTCCACCAGCCACCGCCGCATCGACCCGACTTCGTCGACGTCCACACCGCCTCCCCCGCGCCCACTCAGCACGATGCGCGGCGCCTTGCCCAGGAAAAACAGCTCGCGCGCCGACTGCAACCGCTCCGCCAGCAGATGGAACGGCTGCCCATCGGCGTGAATGCGCGCGCCGGGCACCACGATGCAATCCGCCGTCGGCACCGCTGCCGCTGGGCAAATCCGTGCGCCAACACTGCGCACGACATGCCAATGCATCGATCCTGCCGCTAAGAAACCAGCCAGAAGCAGACCGAGCAACCACCGCCACCACCGACGCCGTGGCACCAGTGGCACCACCGCGAGCACCGCTTGCGAACGTTCATTCTGCACATTGCGGCCCGCCCTGGCCGTACCGCAGTTGACCATCGCGCGCCGATCGCGACAATCCTCGCCCCTCATACCCGGCCGCCATCCGCGCGTGCCCACGAGATCGAGTGCCGCGCACTCGTTTGAACCATGGCCCTGAATATCCGCAACGTCGCGATCATCGCCCACGTCGACCACGGCAAGACGACCCTCGTCGACGGCCTCCTACGCCAGACTGGCACCTTCCGGGACAATCAAGCATTGACCGAATGCGTGATGGACAGCAATGAGCTCGAGAAGGAGCGCGGCATCACCATTTTGGCCAAGAACACGGTCGTCAACTACAAGGGCACGCGCATCAACATTATCGACACGCCAGGCCACGCCGACTTCGGCGGCGAAGTTGAACGTGTGTTGTCGATGGCCGACGGTGTGTTGTTGCTGGTCGACGCGGCCGAAGGACCAATGCCGCAGACGCGGTTCGTGCTGCAGAAGGCCTTCTCGCACCATCTCAAACCGATCGTCGTCGTCAACAAGATCGACAAGCCCGAAGCGCGCCCCCAAGAAGTCGTGAACGAGGTATTCGACCTGTTCATCGATCTCGACGCCGACGAGGCTGCCCTTGAGTTCCCGGTGTTCTACGGCTCGGGCCGCCAAGGCTGGATGTCGTCGGATCTCGCGGTCGCCAAGCTAGGCGGCGAAGGCCAGAACCTGATGACGCTGTTCGATGCGATCATCAGCTACATCCCGGCACCGAAGGACGACCCGAACCAACCGCTGCAATTCCGCGTCACGTCGCTCGACTGGAGTGACTACGTCGGCCGCATCGCCATCGGGCGTGTGCACCGCGGTCGCGTCAAGACCAACGACCGCGTCGTGCACCTGTCGCGCAACGGCACCCAGCGCGAGACCAACATCCGCGGCGTCTATCGCTTTGTCGGCCTCACGCGCGAAGAGACGAAGGAGATCGAAGCCGGCGACCTGTGCGGCATCTACGGCGTCGAGAACATCGAGATCGGTGACACGCTGGCCGCGCTCGAGCGCCCCGAAGCCATGCCGATCATCGCCATCGACGAACCGACGATGACGATCGTCATGCGCGTCAATGACTCGCCGTTCGCCGGCAAGGACGGCGGCAAATTCATGACGTCGCGCCACCTTCGCGATCGCCTCGACAAAGAGCTGCGCGTCAACGTCGCTCTGCGCGTCGATCCCGGCGAGGGTGCAGACAGCTTCAAGTTGTCGGGCCGCGGCGTCATGCATCTCGGCTTCTTGCTCGAGACGATGCGCCGTGAAGGCTTTGAGTTCGCGGTGCAGAAGCCGCAGGTGCTGTTCAAAACGATCGACGGCGAACGCCAAGAGCCTATCGAATACCTGACCGTCGACGCGCCCGCTGGCGCCGTCGGCAAAGTCATCGAAATCCTCGGCACCCGCAAAGCCGAACTGCTCAAGATGGACCGCAAGGGTTCGTTCACGCGGCTTGAGTTCACAGTGCCAGCGCGCGGCCTGATTGGCGTGCGCAGTCGCCTGCTAAACGCCACGGGCGGCGAGGCGCAAATGCACCATGTGTTCCACGGCTACGGGTCGTACCGCGGCGCGATCGAAGAACGCATCAACGGCGTCATGGTGTCGATGGCCCAGGGCCAGACGACGTTCTATGCGATGGACGGTCTGCGCGACCGCGGCTCGTTCTTCGTCGCCGAAGGGCAGGAGGTCTATGAGGGCATGCTGGTCGGCGAGCACTGCAAGGACAATGACTTGGTCATCAACGCCGTGCGCGAAAAGAAGGCCACCAACGTGCGCAGCTCGACCAAGGAGACGTTCGTCAAACTGCCGCCGCCACGCTCGTTCGGCGTCGAGGATGCTCTCGAATACGTCGGCGAAGACGAGCTTGTCGAGATCACGGCGAAGACCATTCGCATGCGCAAGCTCTACCTGAAAGAGACCGACCGCAAGCGCTATGACCGCCGCGCCGAAGCTGGCGCGTAGTCGGCCAGCACACGAGGCTCAGCCGTGCAACCATGCAACCACCGAGGGAGTAGCCCTTCCTGCGGCGGCAGCTACGCTGCATGGGCCTCGCCCCATGACGGAACCCGACGACCTTGCTGCCAACGCCCGCGCCCGCACTCTGGGTGAATTGGCCGAACGCCTCGGGCATACGTTTGCCGACCTGGGCCTGCTCGACCGTGCATTGACGCACTCGTCCATGGGCAATGAAGGCAAGAAGAGCTACGAACGCTTGGAGTTTTTGGGCGACGCGTTCCTCAACTTCGCCGTCGCGGATGTGCTCTACCGCGCCGACACCGAGGTCGCGGAAGGCCAACTCACTGAGACCCGCGCCCGCATCGTCAGCCGACGACCGCTCGCCGATGCGGGGCGTCGACTCGACTTGGTGACCCACCTAGTCGGCGGCAAGGGTCTGCGCGACTCGGAACGCCACGGCGAGCGCATTCTCGCCGACCTCGTCGAAGCGGTGCTCGGCGCGATCCTGATCGATGGCGGGGTGACCTCGGCCCGTGCCTTCGTGCGGCGGCATGTGTTGCCAAAGGGCGAACTCGCCGACGAGCCGGAAGCGGCGAAGGACAGCAAGACCGCTCTGCTGCACTTCTGCCAACACCACAAACTTGGTCAGCCCCGTTACGAACTCGTGGAGACGGTCGGGCTGCAGCACGAACAGGAATTCGTGGTACGAGCCAAGGTGTTGGATGGTCGCTGCGCCAGCGGTCGCGCCCGCACCAAACGGGCCGCTGAGAAACTTGCCGCCGCTAGCCTGCTGACGGACTTGCGGGCCTCGTAGGGCAGGTCGATCACCACCATCACAGACGAGAACCGACCCGACTCGCTGCGTCGTTCCCCTGCTGTGTGCGCACGAAAGACCACGCAACCTCGCACCGCAACCGCGAACGTGATGGCGCCACAACGGGCCAATGTGCGCAGGAAACGAGGACGAAGGGATTCGGAAGCCGTGCGGGGGACAGACTAGTAGTCACTGCGCCAACCGACGTAACAACGTACCGCCTAACAGCGAGAGGCCGCTGCGACCGAGCCTAGGGGAAAGACCTCATCACTTGTCAGAGATCTCACGTCGAGACTTTCCTTACCGCGCCCATTCGGTCGCGGAGCATTCGACACATGACCCAAGCCACGGAAGAGGAGGAGAGGAGAGCCGCCAGGAAGGCGATTTCTTAGCACGCCTTCACGACAGCTACTCCATACCAGGTCGCGCGTCGAAGCAGACGTCGAGGGAAGGAGAGGCGCAAGATGCAGGCACTACATGGAGGCGCGTTGCGTACGCACGCGGTTTCGATCCCATTCGTCCTCGTTGCCGTGATCGCCCCGGGCGGCGCGATCACGGCACAATCGGTGCATCCGTTTGCCGCACCGACGACCACCGGGTCGTTCAGCCTGAATTCGGTGGCTGGACTCGTGGACTGCAATCGCGACGGCAGTCGAGACGTCATCGTGCCCGGCCTCTTCTTCGGGACGTTTGTCACGGCCCTCGATGAAGACGGCAACGGCCTTGCCGCCAACAGCCTGGGCCCCAACCTGACAGCCACGCCCGGCGCACCCACCACGCCGATGGCCATTGCCATCGCGAGCGGCCACATGGATCAAGACGCCAGGGAGGATCTGATGACGGTCACTTCCTGCGGCACGGTGCACTTCCACCGCAACCTTGGCTCGACCCGCCTAGGTCAGTGTGACTTCGCTCCCGACGTCATCGTCGACAACTTCCTGGCCGCCTACCCGATCAACCCACCGTTCGTGAGTTACAGCTTCCCGGTCTTGCAACGGATCGACTTCGACCGCGACGGCCACCAAGACGTGCTGCTCGGTGGCGGTCCGCTCGATCGCTGGGCTGGCTCCACCCGACCCGGCTTCGTCGCCTTCTATCGCGGCAATGGCACCGGGGCCTTTCAGGTCACCCGCTACAACCTGCCCGGCAGCGTCGTCGACATGGAAGTCGCCGACCTCGACAACAACGGCGTGCACGACCACATCGTCGTGCTGACGGAAACCGGATCGGTCGGCGCCTTCGGCTACGAACTCGTGCATCTCACGCTGGTGAACGGCGCCCTCGTGCCCGTGGGTTTCCCACAATCCGTGGGCCCGGGAAAACTCACAGCACTCGAGTTGGCGGATGTCATGGGTGATGCCAACCTCGACTACATCCTGGCGCAGACGCTGGCGAGCGGTGGCGCGTTGTCATCGCAGATCTACTACCTCCAAGGTGATGGCCAAGGTCAGGTCAGCAACTCGCAGTGGGGCACGTTCACGTTGCCTCCCAACCTCACCAATTTCAGCGATTATGTGTGTTCGATTCAGGTTGGTGACTGGAACTACGACACCCATGTCGACTTCGCGATCCTGCGCGGGTTCGTGCAACCGGCATCGCCCGCGTCGAGCGTCGCCCCTGTGCACGGCAACTCCGAAGTCTTGGTCGCGATGGGTCCAAACGTCGCCTACGCGCCGTTCCAGATCATTGCCTTGCCTGGCTATCACAGGTACTCGTCGACCTACAACCAACTGTTCCCGCTGCTGCCTCTGTTTGGCGAGCCGGACTTCCTGCGCACGATCGACCTTGGCAACGACCACACCGACGACCTGCTGATCCCGGGGTTGCGCACACCGAGCGGGGCTACACCGACCGTGCTCGCGCTGCTCAAGAACCTCACGCCGCCGTTGGTCGGCGACATGCGTATGCAGAAGGTCGGCAACCCCTCGGGAGGTGTCGCATCGAGCCCCGCCCGCATCGGCTTCGACGGCGGCACCGCGTGTCCCGGCAACAGCAACTTCGCGTGCACGATCCAGAACGTGCAAGGCGGTTGCCTGGTCGGCTTGATGTGGAGCCCCGTTGGCATCGCGAACCTGTTCTCGGCCTACGGCTTGGTGTTCAACCTGGCGCCAACGGAATTCGGCTATGGCGCCATCGCCTCGGGCGCCTTGCCGCGCGCCGGCTTCCACAGTTATCCGCTGCCGATCCCCAACGTCGTCTCGCTCGTCGGCGACGCCGGCTACTTCCAATACTGTTACTACGACCACGTGAGCGGCGCTTTTGGCGGCACGCAGGCGACCGGCCTGTCGATCGGCAACTGACCGATCGATCGTTGCATGTCGCGCGGAGCTCTCCCACCATGAGCGCATGACAACGATTGCCTTGCTGGGCACCGGCCTGCTCGGGGCAGGCATGGTCGAGAACCTGCTCGCGAAGGGCCACACGGTTCGCATCTGGAACCGCACCGCCGACAAGCTCGCCCCGCTCGTCCAGAAAGGGGCCATCGCCACCGCGAGCCCAGCGGATTGCGGGCGTGGTGCGGCGCGCTGCCATCTGGTGCTCAGCGAGGATGCGGCCGTCGATGCCGTGATCCCGGCGCTGCGCGCGGGTCTCGGCGCCAATGTTCCCGTGATTGATCACAGCACCAACCTGCCCGCCACCGTGAAGGCACGCTGCGTGGCGTTGCGCGCGCAGGGCGTGCGCTACGTGCCAGCCCCCGTGTTCATGTCGCCCGCGAACGCTCGCGAAGCGAGCGGTCTGATGGTCGTCTCCGGCAGCAAAGCCGACGCCGACGCGCTGCAGCCCGATCTCGCCACCATGACCGGCAAGGTCTGGCACGTCGGTGAACGCGACGACCTCGCCGCCATCTACAAGCTGGCAGGCAATTCGATGTTCTTCGCCCTGGCGAGTGCGATGGCCGACGTGCTCGCGATCGGTGCTGGCAGTGGTGTTGCTGCCGAACAGATGCTGGCCCTGTTTGATGTGTTCAAGCCGGGCGGCGCCCTGCCGTTCATCGGGCAACGCGTCGCCAAGGCCGGCGCCGGGCCCGCCAGCTTCGAACTCAGCATGGCGCGCAAGGACGCACGCCTGATGATCGAGACCGCCGCGCACCAGCGGCTGCTGCTGCTGCCCGCCATTGCCGCCGCCATGGACAAGGCGCTGGGCAACGGCCACGGCAAGGCCGACTACTCGATCTTCACCAAGGCGTAGAACGCCGCGGCGAGAGCGTGCGAGCCGCGCCGCGTTCGCATAGGTTGCGCGCCCGCCCGTGGCCACCCTTTCTGATTCGACCCAGCGCCTCGTCGACGAGTTTGCGCGGCTGCAGGTGACGCGCACGCTGCGCGAACAGATCGAGCTCGGCGCGCAGCGCAAGGCCGGCGGGCTGTGGGGTGCGTCGGCGGGCCTGCTGATCGCATCCCTGCAGCGCCATCGCGACGGCCCCATCTTGGTGCTGACTGCGGATGACCTCGACAGCCTGCAACTGCAGACGGACCTCGCCGCGTTCGGCCTCAGTTCGCACGTGTTGCTGCGCCAGGAGCAGGGTGACGACGGCTTGCCCGACCCGACCACGAAGAGTGCTCGGCAGCGCGCGCTGCAGCGTCACGCCGCCGACCAGACGCCGCTGCTGGTTGGCATCGAAGCGATGCTGCAACCCATCGCGACGCCGAAGAGCCTCACCAAGTCGCAAATCGAACTGCACACCGGCCAAGTGATCGACCGCACCCAAGTGTTGCAGCGGGCGCAAGCGGCCGGCCTGCGCTCCGTGCCGCTCGTGCTCGGGCCCGGCGAATGCAGTGTGCGTGGCGATGTCGTCGATCTGTTCGCGATGGCCGCTGACACGGCGGTGCGGCTTGAGTTCTTCGACCGCACGCTGGAGTCGATTCGCACCTTCGACGCCGCCAGCCAACGCACCACCGCGGTGCATGAGCGCTACGTGCTCGCGCTGGGCGCCAAGGACACCGCGGAAGAAGGCTCGGTGCTGCGCCATTTGACGCCGTCGCGCACGCTCGTGATCGCGTACGAACCGCTGCGCATCGACGAACGGCAAGTTCGCTTGTGCGCGTTCTCACAGGACACGCGCAAGGACATCCAAGAGTTGCAAGACGCGCTGCATCCGTGTGCGCGCGTCGATGTCTCGTCGTTGCCGAGCCACGACCTCGACTACAAGATCCTGTCCGCCGGCACCGCGGCGGGTTTGGGCGAAGCGGATCCGGGCGGCCGTTTGCGCAGCATCCGCGGCGTGCAAGGGCGCGTGTTGTTGTTCTGCCGCAGCGAAGACGAACGCCAGCGCCTACAAGAAATCTTCGCGCACAAGGGCGTCGACCTGCAGCGCGAGAAGGTCGAGCTGCTGCCGGGCGCCATCAGCCGCGGCTTCCGCATTCCCGAACTGCAAACCACCGCGCTGTCGAACGTCGAGTTTGCCGGCGTGCCGCAGCAAGCGCGGCTGCGCGAACGAACGGTGGTGCCAAGCCGCGCCATCCAGAGTTTCTTCGAGCTCGGCCCCGGCGATCTCGTGGTGCACGCGGTGCAGGGCATCGCGCGCTTCGAAGGCACCGAGTTGGTGCATCGCGGCCAAGGTACCGAAGAGCATCTGCGGCTGTGTTTCCAGGACGACGTGAAGCTGCTCGTGCCCGCGAGCAAGATCCACTTGGTCCAGAAGTACGTCGGCAGCGGCGGTAAAGCGACGCTCGACAAACTTGGCGGCAAGGGCTTTCAGCGGCGCAAAGAACAGGTGCAGGAAGCGC
Source organism: Planctomycetota bacterium (assembly GCA_947444055.1). Classification (GTDB taxonomy): domain Bacteria; phylum Planctomycetota; class UBA1135; order UBA1135; family UBA2386; genus UBA2386. Next base: position 4,735 of record CANEYR010000118.1, on the reverse strand, counting down.
TGTTCGACCTCGCCGCCGAACTGCTCGAAGTGCAGAGCCAGCGGGCGCTGGTGCAGCGGCCGCCGTATGCAGCCGACGCCCTCGAACGCGACTTCCTCGACGCCTTCCCGTTCCGCGACACGGAAGACCAGGTGCGGGTCTGGAGCGAGATCCAGAGCGACCTCGCCAAGCCCTCGCCGATGGACCGCTTGCTCTGCGGCGACGTCGGCTTTGGCAAGACCGAGATTGCCCTGCGCGCGGCGTTTCGCGTCGCCCTCGCCGGTCGCCAAGTCGCGGTGCTCACACCGACCACGATCCTCGCCGAACAACACACGCGCACGTTCAAGCAGCGCTGCGAGCCATTCGGGTTGTCGGTCGAGATGATGTCGCGCTATCGCACCAGCGCCGAGCGGCGCGACGTCGAGGACAAGCTCGCGCGCGGCGTCGTCGACATCGTCGTCGGCACCCACCAGTTGCTCGGCAAGGACGTGGTGTTTCAGGATCTCGCGCTGGTCGTGATCGACGAAGAGCAGCGCTTTGGTGTGCGCCAGAAAGAACGGCTGAAGCAGATGCGCGCCGAGGTCGACGTGTTGACCCTCAGTGCGACGCCGATCCCGCGCACGTTGCACGGTTCGCTGCTCGGCATTCGTGGCATCAGCACCCTCGACAGTGGCCCCCCCGGCCGCCAAGAAGTCGAGACGCGGGTGCTGTTCCGCGACGATCGTGTGCTGCAGGACGCCCTGCTGCGCGAGTTGTCGCGCAACGGCCAGGTCTTCGTGCTGCACAACCGCATTGCCGAACTGCAGCCTTTGGCGCAACGCCTGCGACAGCTGGCACCCAAGGCGCGCATCGCGATCGGGCACGGGCAGATGACGGAAGCTGAGATCGAGAAGACGGTGCGCGCGTTTGTACGTGGCGAGTTCGATGTCCTGGTCAGCACCACCATCGTCGAGAACGGCCTCGACATCGCGCGCGCCAACACCATCCTGATCGATCACGCCGACCACTTTGGTCTCGCCGAACTGCACCAGTTGCGCGGGCGCGTCGGGCGCAGCAGCGAGAAGGCGTACTGCTACTTGCTGCTCGATCGCGACGAGCCGCCGGGCATGGAAGCCAAGGCGCGCTTGAAGGCACTCGAAGAGTTCTCACATCTGGGAGCTGGCTTTGCCATCGCGATGAAGGACCTTGAGATCCGTGGCGCTGGCAATTTGCTCGGACCGCAGCAGTCGGGCCACATCGCGTCGGTTGGTTACGACATGTACTGCCAACTGCTGCGCTCGGCGGTCGAGGCGGCGAAGGTGCAGAAGCCGGTGCTGCTGCACGTCGTCGAAGTCGATGTCGACCTGCGGGTGCAAGCGTTCCTGCCGCAAGATTTCTTGCCAGATCCGCGGCAGCGCCTCGAGTTGTTGCGCGAGATGGATGAAGCGACCGACGACGCGCGGCTCGAAGCGCTGCAAGCCGAACTGCGCGACCGCTACGGCAAGCTGCCGCCGCCAGTGCGCACGCTGCTGCGCGTGTTCCGGCTCAAGCACGGCCTGATGGGCCTCGGCGTGCACGGCGTGCAGTGGGTCGAGCAGGATCGCATCGTGGTGCGGCATGCGCCGGCAGTTCCCCTCGGCGGCAGTTGGCTCGATTGCTTTGCGGACGTGCGGCCGGTCGAAGCCGGTAAGACGCATCTGATGCTGCCGACGCTGCCGCGCGGGCGCGCCTATGAGGCGATGGACGTGCTCGAACTGGTGTTAGGTGCGATCACGGGCACCGTGGCTCCGCATCGACGCACCCTGCCGAAGCTGCCAGCCCCAGAGCGTGGGCGCAATGGCTCGAAGCACCGCCTGCCGTGGGAGTGAGTCCAGGAAGTTGCAGCTTCGAGCGCTCGACGGCACCGCCTTGCCAGCGATACTGAGCGGCTTCGACACGCCACCACCATGCTGCACCGCACCCTGCTCACGGCCGCCACCGCGGCCCTCTTCTCGCTGCCCGCGACCGCCCAACTCACTTTGACGGCGCCGAACGGTTTTGCGACCACCGAGGGCAACACCAACAACACCTATCCGTGGAGTCGCGGCACCGGCAGCATGCGCATCCAGTTTGTCTACGACAGCAGCAACTTCACGCTGCAGGGCGTCACCGCGCCAATCATCGTGCAGACCCTTCGCTATCGCCCAGACTCGGCGAGCACGGCGACAAGTTGGGGGGGAGGCTCGTGGCCGAACGTGCGCATCGACGTCGCGACTTGCACCGCCGACTACTTGGCGGTGAGCGCGACCTTCGCCACCAACATGGGGGCCAACAGCACCATGGTGCATCAGGGTCCGGTCGTTGTGCAGGGCGGCACCGGCCTTGGCATCGGCGTGCTGTTGCCTTGGTACATCGACATCCCGCTGGCGACGCCGTTCGTCTACGACCCGAACGTTGGGGACTTGGTCGTCGACATCCAACTCGATGGCACCGGCTGGACTGGCGCCAGCCGCACCGCCGACCACGTGTCGGCAGGTGCCGTCTCGCCGCCACTCGGCACCCGCATCTACAGCACGGGAAGTGCAACCGCGGCAACCGGCGCCATCGGCACCAACCTGATAGCGGTCTGTGAGTTTGGCTATGTGCCAGCGAACGGCCTGCTGGCGGCCTTCAGCGCCACGCCGACGACCGGAGGCTCGCCACTGCTCGTGCAGTTCACGGATCTCTCCTATTCCTCGTCAGCGACCGGCGTCTTGTCTTGGTTGTGGGACTTCAACAACGACGGTGTGATCGATTCGACAGCGCAACATCCTTCGTTCTCTTACACGGGATGTGGCGACTACTCGGTGTCCCTGACCGTGTTGGATGGCGTGCATCCCTCGGCCACCCAACTGATCACCAACCTGGTTCGCACCGACCAGATCACCGCCAGCTTCTCCATCGCGCCACTCGGCGGCGGCACTTGGCAGTGCACCGACACCACGACGCCACCAGCAACCTCTTGGGCCTGGGATTTCAACGGCGATGGCGCACCGGACTCCACGCTGCAGAACCCAACCGTTGCGTATGGCACCGCCTGCAGCGGCACCATCGAGTTGACCGCGACGCGCAACTGCCGAACGTCCACCGCGCGGCAATCCGTGCTGCAAGCGCCAGCATCGCACAGCGCCAACCTGACCGCTGGAACCGGAACCTTCAGCGCGCCGACCGTCGGCAACCTCTTCAACCTGCAGGTGCTCGCCGCCGAGGGCATTCTGGTGTGCGGCATCACGAGCGCGACGTACACGGGCGTCGGCCCCTACGCGGTGTCGGTCTATGTCACGCCAGACACCTACCTGGGCAAGGACACCAATGCCTCTTTGTGGCGACTCGTCGGCACCGGCACCGGCACCATGGCGGGTGGAACGACGGCGGCCCCGAGCCTCAACCAAATCGGCTTGGATCGCCCCTTCTATCTGCCAGCCGGAAGCTACGGAGTCGCGATCTATCACACGTCCGTCGCCGGCTCTTCGTACCTCGCCTACACCAACGCGACCGCCGGCCCCTTCGCCAACCAGGACTTGGCGATTCACCCCGCTCCAGCCGTAGCGCCCGGAATCGTGCGCACCGGCCTATTCGGTGGTGGTGTGATCGCGCAACGGCAATGGAACGGCACGTTCCACTACACCAAGGTCTCACTCAATAACCAGGGCGGGTATGGCGTGTTCGGACTTGGGTGTGTTGGCGCCCTCGGTGTGCCCGGCAACCTGATCAAGAGCCCGCCAGCGCTCGGCACCACGATGGCGGTCGATCTCACCAACCTGCCGCAGAACATCGCGATGTATTGGTGGGGCATCAGCAACACCACCTCGGCCTTTGGACCGCTGCCAGTCGACCTCACCTTGCTCGGCGCGCCCGGTTGTTTCGCCCGCGTCAGCCTCGATGCAGCCGTCGTGCTCACTGGCGTCAACGGCACCGCGTCGTTCCAATTCGCGATGCCGACCAGTGCCACCATCCTCGGCACCCAGCTCTACGCCCAAGGACTCTCACTGGATACGGCGACCAACGCGCTCGGGCTCGTCGCCACCGACGCGGCGGGCTTCATCGTCGGTCAGTAGTTCAGCGACCAGTAGCCGGCGGCGCGAGGTTCACTTGCCGAGCGTGGCGGTGATTCGCTTGCCCGCCACGATCTCGGCAAAGGCCTGCCGGTTGCCGCTCTCCTGAAAGAACCACAGGTGCGTCTGGTAGCGCGGCACTCGCACACAGAATTCGCCGTCGCGCGTCGTGGCGCCATCGGGAATGGTCGGTCGCGCCGGCCGCACTTTGGCCGCCACCCCAAAGACCGCAGCCCCTTGCGAGCCCTCACCTGCGGCGTCAGTAAGGCGCCCGCTCACAAGCATGAACCCGTGCTCGCGTTGATCGAGGTCGAATTCGGCATCCGCCCGCCACGGTCCGAGCCGCGCCATTCGAGGCACCCCATCGAACGCCAGCACGTGGATGACTGGACGCTTGCTCCACAGGACGAAGGCGCCATCGCGACCACTCACCGTCGATGCCACACGGCCTGCATCGGCAAACGCCTGAATGCGAAGACCCCTCTCACCCTGGCCAGTCTCGCCAATCGTCCGTCCGCGCAAGCAAGAGAACTGATTTCGCGCCAGCCGCAGGTCGAGCGCAAAGTCATGGCTCGAATCGAACAAACCATTGACCTCGTGCTGCCAGCCCATCGGATCCACCAACACTTGGTGCACCGTTCGGTTGGTGCGCAACGTGAACGCGCCTTGCGCATCAGTCGTCGTCGCCACCAGCGATTGGCCCG
>CANEYR010000117.1 GCA_947444055.1 Planctomycetota bacterium | reverse complement strand
GTCAGAGAGCAGGAAGATCGTGTCGCAGCCCTCGGTGAGCGCTTCGCTATCGACGTAGCCCACTTGCTCGACAAAGCCGCGACCGGCGAGTCCGTAGGCGCGGCGCAGGCCCGAGTGCAGATTGGTTTTTCCACGCAATCGACCATCGGGGGAGACGGCCTGCTCTTCAGGATTGAGCTTGTAGTCGGCCTTGATCGAATCGAGCTCGGCGACCACCTTGTCGATGTTGGCCTTGGTCGCCTTCACCATGCCCTTGCACGAATCGAGGGTGCCGGACTCGGTGCCAAACCAAACGATGCTGAAGTACTTGTCTGGCGTCATGCGCAACAGGGAGATGCGCAGCTGCTCGCGCGCCAGATCCCAGCGCGTCTTGATCTTTTCCCACGGCAAGTCGGTCTCATCCATCAGCTCGCGCTTCTTCTTCACGCGCGGGCCGGTGACGACGGCGGTGGAAGGTTTGGAGCTTGGCGCGATGTCGATGCACATCGAGTCGGACATGTCGATGACGTAGCAGAGCCGTTCGCCGTCGGTCTCGACCCCGAAGAATCGCGGCGCCACCACCGTGTGGGTGACGACGGGGGCTTTGACGTCGCCGCGCTTCATCAGCTCCAGCCACGGCTCGGGGTTCACGAACATCGCGGGCCCCTTCAGGATCCACTGCAGGTGGCGAGCGATCTGCACCTTGGCCGTGTGCGACAGACCGACGTCGTCGCCGAGCAAGCCGATGTAGACCGTCAGTGCGTCGCGATACTCGCTGTCGTTGACGCGAGAACGGTTCTCGTAGAACGCGCCCGACATCGCACCGAGCAGCAGCATGCGGTCGGACTCCTTCTTCGGGAAGTCAACGCAGTTTGGCACCACGACGGCTTTGAGGTTGCCGCCGCGCGAGTCGCCAATGGCGGTGATCGCGGCAGCTCGCTGCAGCATGTTCTTGCTTTCCCGCGCGATCGCAATCACATCGGTGTCGCCGACGCGATCCGCCTGGATGCGCAGCGTTTTCACCCACAACCACGTGTCGACGGGACGTTGGTTGGAACTGCGCGCCAGCACCAATGCATCGACGAATTCCTTCCGGTCGAAGTGGCGGCCGAACAAGGTCGCCAGCGTGTAGCGCGCGTATTCGGGATAGGACTTGGTCTTGCCGTAGTCATCGGTCAGCAGGGCGAGCGCCACTTCGCAGCGCGTCTGCGCCAGACGATCCCGACCATCGGTCTGGTAGCGAAACGGCAACCGCACCCGGCATTCCTTGTAGCGCGCCAAGGCGTCGTCGAAGCCGGGAGGGTTCTGCGCCGAGCACGGCGCCAAGGCCATGCAGAAGAACGTGAGCAGGTAGGCGGTCGGGTGACGCATCGTGAATCGCAACGGAGGGCAGCCGTTGGCGGGAACTTAGAAGGCAGACTGCTTCCTGGATAGTGTCGCGTGCGCCTCTCAGTTACCGGTCCTGGCCAAGCGCCCGGCGAAATCGCCGCACTGCTGGTGCGAAGGGCCGGTGCGACGACGGCGACACCGCCGTATGGTCGCGACGTGGGCAAACTTCATGCTGAGATCGATGCTGACCTGCGGGCCTGGATCGCCGCGCAACATGTGTTCTTCGTGGCGACCGCGCCATCTGGCGATGCTGGCCACGTCAACTGCTCGCCCAAAGGCGGTGACACGTTGCGCGTCGTCGGGCCAAACTGCTTGGCCTATCTCGATCGCGTCGGCAGCGGCATCGAGACCGTGGCGCATGTTCGCCAGAATGGCCGCATCGTCGTGATGTTCACGGCCCTTGAAGGACCGCCTCGCATCCTGCGATTGCACGGCCGTGGTCGAGTCGCCTTGCCAGGATCGCGCGAGTTCGTCGACCTGCTCGCGCACTTTGGCAGCGCGGTTCAAGGGGTGCGCGCCATCCTCGCCATCGACACGGCGCGCATCAGCGACTCTTGCGGCTTCGGGGTGCCGCTGTATCGCTTCGAAGGCGAACGCGACCACCTCGACAAGTGGGCGGCGAAGAAGGGCGAAGCGGGGATCGCGACCTATGTTCGCGAGAAGAACGCCCACAGCCTCGATGGTCTGTCCGGCCTCGACCCGCTCTGAATCGTTACAGCAAATCGAGCACGCCGGCGGTGCGATCGGTCAACGTCTCGGCGGTGGCGCGGTAGTTGGAGTTGGCCGAATACGGCGTGTTCCACGGCAGCGGCCGTGGGTCGGCGATGCCGCCGAGCGCGGTCGCGGCGCTGGCCCGCTGCACCGAGCTTCGACTCTGGTCGAGCAGCATCTCGACCAACGGCATCACCGCATTCTGTTTGCCGACGAGGCCGAGCGCATTGGCGACAGCGCCCAGTGCGGCGATGTTGCCATCAGTCTGCGCCAAGCGTGCCTGCAACAACTCGCTGATGCGTGGGTCGCCGAGGCACCCGAGCGCGATCGCCGCATGTTCGAGCACTTCGGGTCGCTGCGAGGAATCGGCGAACAACTTCTGCAGTTCGTCGATGGAGGCGGTGTCACCAAGCAGGGCGAGGCCGAGCGTCAGGTTGGCCGCGAGCTTCTCCTTCGTCTTGCTGCTGTTCAGGCGCGAACGCATGGCGTCGGCGGTTGCCTTGGCCCCAGCCAAACCGGCGGCGATGGCGATGGCGCCGACGACCTGCGGGTCCTTGTTGCGTTCCAGTGCGAGGTCGAGCGTTTCGCAGACGACGCGATCGGTGACGAACGTGCCGGTCGTAGTGCGACCCGTCTCGCCGCGCGCGAATGCTCTGGTCGGTGTCGTTGAGTCGTTGCGCAAACACATCCGCCAAACGGAAGTCAGCATGGTCGACGCCGATGCGCGCCATCGCCAACAGACACGCCGTGGTCACGTCGCGCTGCGTCGTTTCGTCGAGTGCCTTCTTCATCGCCGGCAAGACCGCGGTGCTGATCGTGCTTTGGTCCACTGGCGCCGTGCTGGGCGCGGCGTGCCGACGAGTCGGCCCGAGGAAGAACTCATCGTTGCCAGTCTCCGCCGTGCGCACCGTCGCTTCGTGCAGCCGCAGGAATGAGTCCTGATTGAACTGCCACCAGTGGTCCCACGTGGTCAGATCGTCTTCGAGTTGGAACCCGCGTGGACCTGCGCGTGGCGTGGTCGCGGCCGGCACGACACCGACCGGCACGGGGCCGATGATCGGACCGCCGCGTGGCGTTGGGACACCAGGCGAGAGCGGCTGCGGGCTGCTCGGGCCAGCGGGCCCAGGGGTCGCAGGACCGGCGCTGGGGGGCGGCGGCGACCAGCCCGTTGGCGGCGCTGCGGTCGGGCCGGCCGGGGTGCCGGGCGTGCCCGGCGACCCGTAACCGGTGGGGCACTGGGCCGCGAGGTTCGCGGCAATGGCTAGCAGGACGGCTGCAGGCAGTCGGGACATGTCGGACTCCGATTCACGCAGAGGGGGCCGTTCTTCATTAGCCGACCCGCCAACTTGGGTCGCATCGTCGGCAAAAAGGCCCATGCGATGGTTTCAACCAACTTCGATTCGCCAACCCTCGGCGGTGGCATGAAAGCCAAACCGCACCGGCAGGAAGTGCTCGATGACCTGCGCGTTCGTCTTGGTGTGCAGCGACGGTTCGACGGTCAAGACGGCACCGCCGCCGGCCATCGCCATCGGCAGCAGCAATTGATCGGCAAGGTACTGGCCAACGGGAACCTTGGCGGCGAGCAGCGCTTGCGCCTCGCGCGCCGCACCCGTTGCGACCGCTTCCGCGGTGACGCTGCGTTCGCCAAAGGCTGCGATCACCTCGGTCACCTCGCCAAGCCCAACGTGCACCAGCACCGCATTGCCCGGACCTGGCGACCGCACCTCGACCGTGACGATCTGGTCGCGGGCGATGCCGAGCACCGCCGCCAGCGTGTCCGCCTCACGCCGGGCAATGTTCGCGGGCAGTTGGCTGTGCACGATGCGCGCGCTGACGATCGCTTGCTCTGGAACGGTGACCAGGGACAGCGGCGACCACTTGGCCTGGCTCGTGCGAACGCGCATGACGCCGCCGCCGGCTGGGAAGAAGCCGTGCTGCAACAGTTCGAGTTCGAGCGGTGCGCCCATGCGCCGCAACAGCGGCGCCCAGGTGTGCTGCAAGAAGTCGAACGGTGGCGCCAACGGATTGTGCGTGCCGCCGACCAGCTCGATCGACGACGGTGCCGCGGCCGTGAGCAACGCCGGCAACACCGTCTGCAAGACCAACGTGGTGCTGCCCGCCGTGCCGATCGCAAATTTGTAGTCGCCGCCGCGCAGATCCTTCGGCTTGAACGTGAGCCGCATCGAGCCGAGCTCCGCCCCTTCGATCGCGGCGTTGCCGACTTCGGCGGCAGCGAGCACCGCCGTCAGATGCTGACGCTTGAGCCCGGGCTTCTCGCGACCCGCACGGATCTGGTCGATCGCGAACGGTTGCCCAGTGACGAGCGACAACGCCAGCGCCGTGCGCAGCACCTGGCCGCCACCTTCACCCATCGAGCCATCCAGCGTGATCATGATCTTCCTGCTTTGGCCTCAGCCCTTGACGCAAACCACTTGCTTCAACGTATGCACGATCTCGACTAGGTCCTGCTGCGCCTGCATGACGGTGTCGATGTCTTTGTAGGCCATCGGCGTCTCGTCGATGACAGCGCCATCCTTGCGGCATTCGACGCCCGCCGTTGCCGCGATGTGGTCTTCGACCGTGAAGCGACGGTGCGCTTCGCCGCGCGACATCAGGCGACCAGCACCGTGGCTGCACGACTGAAAGCTGTCGGCGTTGCCCTTGCCGCGCACGATGAACGACCTAGCACCCATCGAGCCCGGGATGATGCCGAGTTCGCCAAGACCGGCGCGCACCGCACCCTTGCGCGTGACGAAGACCGAGGCGCCGAAGTGCTCTTCCTTCTGCACGTAGTTGTGGTGGCAGTTCACCGCCACTTCCCCGTGCGTGAACTTCGGCAGACCTTCGTACCCCTGCAGACCCGACAGGATCGACGCCATCATCAAGTCGCGGTTCTGCCGAGCGAAGCGCTGCGCCCAACTGACGGCAAAGACGTAGTCGTCGAAGTGCTCCGCCCCTTCGGTGAAGTAGGCCAGGTCCTGATCAGGCAGGTTGGCCAGGTGCTGCCGCATGTCCTTCTTGGCGAGCTCGATGAAGTGCGTGCCGATGCGGTTGCCCACACCGCGCGAGCCGCTGTGCAGCATGACCCAGACGCGCTGCGCCTCGTCGAGGCACACTTCGATGAAGTGGTTGCCGCCGCCGAGCGTGCCGAGGTGTTGGGCCGTCGAGCCACGATCGAGGCGTGGGTACTTGGCAATGATCGCCTCGTAGTCAGGACGCAGTCGCTTCCACGCGTCTTCGGCAGCGGCAGGTACGTTGAACCAAGCGCCGCGATCGCCGCGCCCGCCGTGCAAGGTGCGGCCATGCGGCACGACGCGTTCGATCAGCGTACGAATGCCCTTCAAGTTCTCGGGCAGGTCGCTCGCCGTCAGCGACGTGCGCACCGCCATCATGCCGCAGCCGATGTCGACGCCGACCGCCGCGGGAATGATCGCGCCGAGCGTGGGAACGACGCTGCCGACGGTGGCGCCGATGCCCCAATGCACATCCGGCATCGCGGCCACATGGCTGTGCACGATCGGCAGCTTGGCGACATTGCGCAGCTGCTGGATCGCCTTGTCGTCAGTGACGACGCCGCGAATCCACGCCTTGATGGGGACACCCTCGGTGTCGAACTGTTCGTAGGTGCTCATGAATGGGAAGCCGGTGCGGCGGGCTCGGTGGAGAATGGCGGCAGCGGTAGTTGCACCACCGGTGCGGTAGTGCGTGAACTCGTGTGCGAGCGAGCGGCCAGTCGCCGCCTCGGACTGAGCGAATCAGAGGCCGTAGCCAAAGCGCCACGGCGTGCCGTCCATCGGCAAGTGGCTGGCGCGGCACTGCCGCAGGGCATGCAAGCGCGGTCGGATTTCTTCGAAGGAATCGCCGCCAAGTTTTTCGAGCAAGGCGTCGGCGAGCACGATCGCGACCATCGCTTCGGCGATGGGAACGGCGCGCGGCACCTGGCAGAAGTCGCTGCGTTCGTACTTGGTGTCCGCTGGTTGCCCGGTGGCGAGATCAACGGAGCGTTGTGGCGTCAGCGTGGTCGCAATCGGTTTGATCGCAGCGCGCACGACGATCGGCGAACCATTGCTGATGCCACCTTCGAGACCGCCAGCGCGGTTGCTGGACCGCACCAGGTCGTCCTCGTCGAGTTCGATCGCGTCGTGGGCGGTGGTGCCGCGGCGCTGGCTGCCGGCAAAGCCGAGCCCGATCTCCGCGCCCTTGACGGCATGGATGCTCATCAAGGCGCCGGCGAGGCGCGCATCGAGGCGGCGATCCCATTGCGTGTAGCTGCCAAGCCCCGCAGGAAGGTGCAGGGCGACGACCTCGACGACGCCGCCGAGGGTGTCGCGTTCGCGGATCACGGCGGCGATGGCGTCGTGCATGCGCGCGGCGGTGGCGGCGTCGTGGCAGCGCACATCGTTGGTCATGGCGGTGGCGAAGCGTGCTTCCAGCACGTCGACATCGACGGGTGATTCTTCGTCGGCGACCGCCACCGCGCCGATGCGCGTGACGTAGCCACCGATGGTGATGCCAAACTCGGCGAGCAGCGCGCGACAAATCGCCCCGATCGCGACGCGCATGGCGGTCTCGCGGGCCGAGGCGCGTTCGAGCGACAGCCGCAGATCGCGGTGCCCGAACTTCACCGCCCCCGTCAGGTCGGCGTGGCCGGGGCGCGGCACCGTCATCGCGGCCACGTCGCGCGTCGCCCAATTTGCATAGTCCTTGTTCTCGATCGAGAGCGCGATCGGCCCGCCCGTGGTGAGACCCGCCATGACGCCGCCGGTGAGGCGCGCGTGGTCGTGCTCGATCTTCATTCGCCCGCCGGCGCCAAAGCCTTGCTGCCGTCGCGCCAGGTCGCGCGCGATCGTCGCTTCGTCGAGGCGCAGCCCCGCGGGCATGCCATCGAGAATGCCGGTCAGCGACGGGCCGTGCGATTCGCCGGCGGTCAGGAAGCGCAATCGCGTCGTGAACATCGGCGGCGAGTCTAGGGCGCGGTGCCTGCCGTGGGCCAGCGACAGCCCGCGCCGAGTGCGACCAGCGCCGCCTCGACCTGTTGCGCCGTTGACCACGCCGCATCGATGCGAACGTGCGCGACCTCGGCGTAAAGCGGTTGGCGGCGGATTCGCAGTTCCCCCAATTCGGTCAATGGATCGGCGCCGGTGACCGATGGACGGGACGGTGTGCTGGCGACGCGGGCTCGCAGCAAGGCTTCGTCGGCATCGAGCCACACGACCAGGGTCTCGGCGCGCAGCCGTTGCCGCGTGCGCTCGGACTCGATCGCACCACCGCCGGTGCTGACGATGCGACCAGGCACCAGCACGTCCTCGATGATGTCCTCTTCTCGTTGGCGGAAGGCCAGCCAGCCGTGCTTCTCGACGAACGAGGCGATCGGCGTTGCCTGCGCTTCGAACTGCAAGTCGCTGTCGATCCAGCTCGAACCGGTGCGTGCGGCAAGAGCGGCGGCGAAGGTGTTCTTGCCAGCGCCGCGCATGCCGACGACGGCCACGCAACGGCGGCTGTTGACGACGGTGTCGAGGTCGCGCCAAAAGTCGGGATAGCTCTTGGTCACACAGTCCGGATTGCTGATGGCGATGCCGGGCGACAACAGGCCGGCCAGCGCGAACGCCATCGCGACGCGGTGGTCGTTCTCCGGATCGATCGTCGCTGCCCGCAAAGGACGGCCGCCATGCACGAGGATGCCGTCGGGCAGTTGCTGCACGTCGACGCCGAGCTTCGTCAATTCGCGCGCCACCACCGCGATGCGATCACATTCCTTGATGCGCAGGTTGGCTCCACCGATCAGGCGCGTCTCGCCGGCGCGATGGGCGGCGACGATCGCGAGATTTAAGAACTGATCCGCCATGGCGGTGGCGTCGATGGTGTGTGGCCCTTGGGCTGGGATCGCGCGCAGCGCGTCGACGATGCATTCGTCAGCTTGCCCAGAGTCGGGCTCGAGGTTGTCGGCGCGCACGCTCGAACCGGTCAAGTAGCTGAGGCACTTCCAGATGCCAGCACCACTCCAGTCAGCGGCGACGTCGAAGGTCGGTTCTTTGATCGCGAAGCCGTTGCGCACCAGCGCGCCGTGCGCATCGACGCTGGCTTGCACGCCAAAGCGGGCCAGGGCGCGGCACGTCAGGCGGGCGTAGTCGGCCGAAGCGAGGTCGCCTTGGAAGGCGATGTCGACGCCGTCGCGCAGACGGGCGCCGACGAGCAGCATTGAGGACACGAACTGACTCGACTGGCGGCCGTCCAAGGTGACGCGACCACCGAGCGGCGCGCTGGCGCAGCGCACATGCACTGGCGGGAAGCCCTTGGTGTCGCGCATGTCGACGGCCAGTTGTTGCCACGCTGCGACCAGCGGTCCGATCGGGCGCCGTTGCATCGCGGCATCGCCAGTGATCGTCCAGTCGCCGGGCGTGATCGCGGCGACCGACACCAGGAAGCGCAGGGCCGTGCCAGCATTGCCGCAGTTGATCTGTCCGCGCGCGGGACCGGTGTTGGTGCGCGGGGCGACCTCGACTTTGCCCGTGCGTTCATCAGCGAAACGAATGCGGTAGCCGAGCGTCTTCAGGCCCTGCACCAACGCCTGCACGTCGCCACTGGGCGAGGCCCCGCGCACGGTCACTGTTCGTCCGCACAGCGAAGCAGCGACGAGCAGCCGGTTGGCTTCACTCTTGCTGCCCGGCAGGTTGAGGGTGGCGTCGCTCGGCCAAGCCAGCGTGGGCACCGATCGGGGTTCGCTCATGCGATGGCAACCGCCAGTCGGGCGCGCGTGAGTTCGGCCACGATGCCGGTGCCGATCGCGGTCGGCACGATCATTGGCACGTGATCGCCACGAGCCTTCTTGTCGGTGCCCGCCAGCGACCACAGGCGATCGGCATCGGCGAACGCGCGCGGGAACGTCGTCGGCGCGCCGAGACCGGCCAGCACGTCATGCAAGCGCGTGAACACAGCCGGCGGCACCACGTTCGCCGCGGCCCGGCACTCAGCGAGCATGCCAATCGCGATGCACTCCCCGTGGCGCAGGGCACCGGCGGCAAGGCTCTCGAGTGCGTGCCCGATGGTGTGGCCGAAGTTCAGCCAGCGACGGCGGTCGCTCTCGCCTTCATCGGCGAGCACGACGGCCATCTTCATCGCGACCGCCATGTCGATGGCTTCCCGCGCGGCCGCCGCATCGCGCTGGTGCAGCAGCGGGGCGAGTTGTTCGAGGCGAGTGAAGTGACCCGCATCGAGCACCGCCGCCTTCTTCACGGCTTCGACAAAACCTTCGCGGAACATCGGGTCAGGCAGCGTCTGTAGCCACGCAGTGTCGGCGACGATGAGTTCGGGTTGACGGATCGTGCCCAGCTCGTTCTTGCGGCCATCGAAGTCGACGCCGTTCTTGCCGCCGAGCGCCGCATCACACATCGCCAGCGTCGTCGTCGGGCAGGCGATGAAGGGCACGCCGCGCAGATAGATCGACGCCAGGAAGCCGGTGAAGTCGGTGACGGTGCCACCGCCGAGCGCCAACAGGGTCGTGCTGCGATCCGCGTTGACCGCGCGCAGGCGGCCGACCATGTCGGCGATGGCGGTCAGGGTCTTCAGCGACTCGCCACCATGCACCGGCAGACCTTTGGCAGTGCTGAGGGCGGCGAGCAGTCGCTGCGCCAGCGGCTGCAGCGCTTCGTCGTACACGAGCACCATTCGCTGAGCCCCGCTTTCGCGCAGCAACTGCGGCAGTCTCGCTTCGATGCCGGCGCCGATCACGATGCGACTCGTGCTGCGGCGAACGAACTCGAAGGCGCGATCCATGCGTTCGTCTTACCGGCTCCTGGCGAGACGCGCGAGGTTCGGTGCTATCGTCCGCGCCCTTCCCGATGCCTTCACGCCCTTCGCAGTCCATCACCAGCGTCGTCACCGCGTCCTCGCTCGGCACCGTCTTCGAGTGGTACGACTTCTACATCTACGGCATCCTGGCGACCGTCTTCGGCAAGCTGTTCTTCCCGCCAGGGGACGAGTCGATGGCGTTCCTGCAGAGCCTGGCGTTGTTTGGCGTCGGCTTCTCAGTTCGGCCGTTTGGCGCGATCGTGTTTGGGCGCCTCGGTGACATGGTCGGTCGCAAGTACACGTTCCTGATCACGATCCTCGTGATGGGCATCTCGACGGCGCTCGTTGGCGTGTTGCCGACCTACGCGACGATCGGGCCGTGGGCGCCAGCGCTGCTCGTGGTGCTGCGGTTGCTGCAAGGGTTGGCGCTCGGTGGTGAGTACGGCGGCGCTGCCACCTACGTCGCCGAGCACGCGCCACCGGGCAAGCGAGGGCTCTACACCAGTTGGATCCAGACCACGGCGACGCTCGGCCTGCTGCTGGCTCTCGTCGTGATCGGCAGCGTGCGCTCGGCGATGCCCGCCGCGGACTTTGAGTCGTACGGTTGGCGCATCCCGTTCTTGTTGTCGGTCGTGCTGCTGGTGTTGTCGGTCTACATCCGGCTCAAGCTGCACGAGTCGCCGGTGTTCTTGGCGATGAAGGCCGAAGGCAAGGGCTCGCGCACGCCGATCCGCGACAGCTTCTTGGTGTGGAGCAATGCGCGCATTGTGTTGCGGGCCCTGTTTGGCGCCACCGCGGGTCAGGGTGTCGTCTGGTATGCGGGACAGTTCTACGCGCTCTACTTTTTGACCACGACGCTCAAGCTGCACTACACCGATGCCTATTGGTTGATCGCGATCGCACTGGTGCTCGGCACGCCGTTCTTCGTGGTGTGTGGTTGGCTCAGTGATCGCATCGGTCGGAAGAAGCTGATGCTGTCGGGCTTCGTGCTCGCGGCGCTGACCTACTTCCCGATCTTCCGCGCGCTCACCGACGCCGCCAATCCGGCCCTAGCGCGCACGATGCAGGCGGCCCCCGTGACGCTGCTTTCGGGCGACAACCAGAACGGTGCGTCGCTGATCCTCGCCGCCGTCAGCGATGCCGCGCGCAAGATCGTGATGCCGGCCAAGAAGGCGAGCACGCCGCTCGAAGAAGCGCGCGCTCATCTGAATGCGCGCAGTGTGCCGTTCACGCTGGCGGCGGGGCGGCCGGGAGAGACGCTCGTGCTTGGCATCGCGGGGCGCGACGTGGCGGTTGGCTACGACAAGGGCAAGTTCGACGCCGCCCTCGATGCCGCGGGCTACGACAAGACGACGGTGTTGCTCGCCGATGGCGTGACCCGTGCGGCGGATCCGGCGGCGATCGACCGCTGGCGGCTGGTGCTGCTGCTGACGCTGCTCGTGCTCTACGTCACGATGGTCTACGGACCGATCGCGGCCTACCTCGTCGAGATCTTCCCGACGCGCATCCGCTACACGTCGATGTCGTTGCCCTATCACATCGGCAACGGTTGGTTCGGCGGCTTCCTGCCGCTGATCGCGGCGTCCATCGTCGTGTTCACCGGCGACATCTATGCCGGGCTGTGGTACCCGATCGTGATTGCCGGGGCGTCGTTCGTGATCGGAGCGCTGTTGTTGACCGAGCATCACGACGAGGAATTGGTGCACGAGAAGGGCAGCTGACGCGGCCGACGAGATTGGGATTCCGACACCCTGGAAACAGCCCATCCGGGCTTCGCTAACGAGGCTTGGAAACAGCACAGGATGTTTCCAAGTAGAGCCTTACGAAGGTCGGACCATTTTGTTGGCGCCAACAAAATGGTCCTGCCTCGGGCCTCGTGCCGCCGCCCGGCTTTGCCCCCGGTCACGCACTAGAAGGCAAAGGAGAACACGATGAGACCCGACAAGATTGGCGCACTGCTAGCCCAGTTCGAAGCCCTAGTCCGTAATGAGCAAGGAGTCGAGTTCTGGTTCGCCCGGGAACTGCAGCCCCTGCTCGGCTACTCCGAGTGGCGCAACTTCCTGATCGCGATCGACAAGGCCAAGGAGTCCTGTCGGACGTCCGGCCAGAACGAGGCCGACCATTTTCGTGAGGTCACGAAAATGGTCACCCTAGGATCCGGCGCCGAGCGCGCGGTCCAAGACGTGGCCCTGGATCGCTATGCCTGCTACTTGCTGGCGCAGAACGGCGACCCGCGCAAAGAAGCGATCGCGTTTGCGCAGACCTACTTCGCGGTCCAGACGCGCCGCCAGGAGTTGATCGAGACTCGTCTGCTCGAGGCCGATCGTGTGCGTGCCCGAGCCAAGCTCACGGAGAGCGAGAAGGAGCTGTCGACGGTCATCTACGAACGGGTCGGTAACGAGAAGAGCTTCGCCCGTATCCGAAGCAAAGTCGACTGGCGCTGTTCGGTGGCATCACCACCCAGCAGATGAAGGATCGACTTGGGATTTCGGAGAGCCGTCCGCTCGCCGACTTCCTGCCGACCGTGACCATCAAGGCTAAGGACTTCGCCAACGAGTTGACGGTGCACAACACCAAGCATCGCGACTTGCGAACCGAGGGCGAGATCACCAACGAGCACGTGGAGAACAACAGTGAGGTGCGCAAAGTCATGGGAGCCCGTGGCATCGTGCCGGAGACATTGCCAGCGGCTGAGGACCTGAAGAAGGTCGCGAAGCGGCTCTTGAAGGAAGCCGACAAGTTGAATGGACCCAAGGACGGCACGGAGCGGGGCGACGACTTGGGTGGCCTGCTGTCATGAGCGCTGCGCCGCACCCACCACCTCAGCGATGCACGAACGTCGCCTTCACCTTCGGCCCGTTCTTGATGAAGTTGTCGACGCCGATGCGCATGTCTTCGGTGCCACACACTTCGCCAAAGCACTTCGCTTCGAACGGCACCGCGTCCTTCAGCGGCAGCTTGGCGGCGCCGAGGATCGCCTTGCACAGCACCTCGTCGACCTTCTTGCTCAGGTGACCGATCTCGACTGCGGGCAGGCTCGCTGGCACGTTGCTCATCGGCCCCTCCGCCATGCGCGACCGCGGCGCCTTGCCGTTCGCCATGTCCAGGCACAACTGCACGGCGCGACCGACCAGATCGTCGCCGACCTCTTCGCGAATCAGGCCATACGCGAGCGCCTTCTCACTGCTGATCGGCCGGCACGTGCGCAGCATCTCGGCGGCGCGTTCGATGCCGACCAGGCGCGGCAGCCGCACCGTGCCGCCCGCACCGGGGATGATGCCGAGGTTCGCTTCCGGCTGGCCGGCCAGCACCCGCAGACCCTTCTGCGCGATGCGCACTTCACACGCCATCGCTGTCTCGATGCCACCGCCGAACGCGAGGCCGTTGAGTGCGGCGACCGTTGGCTTCAAAACCGCCTGCACCGCATCGACGCACACCTGCGAACTGCGCGAGGTTTGTTCGCCCATCGCGACGCTGTTGATCTTGGCGAGGAAGTTCACGTCGGCGCCGCTGACGAAGGCCTTCTTGCCAAAGCCGGTGAGCACGATGCCCTTCACCGTCGGGTCCTTGTCGCACTGCTGAAAGCGCGTGCGGAGCTCTTCGAACACCGACTGATCGAGCGCGTTGAGCACCTTCGGCCGCCGGATCGTCAGCACGGCGATGCCAGCGCGGTCCTCGCGCAGCACCACCGGCACTTCAAACGGCGTGTTGGTCGCCCCGAGCGTCGCCAGGCACTTTGGCACCGGGAAGCCCGCGTGTTTCTTGGCGTAGGCCGTCACCAACTCGAGCGCCTTCTTGGTGCCGAGTTCGTTCATGAACGTGAACGCCGGCTTCATGTCGAGCGCCGTGTCGAGGCCGAGGTTGAAGTCCGCGATGGTGACGAGGCCCGCATCGACGATCTCGCCGCAGATGCCGAAGTAGGCACCGAGCAGTTCGTCGCGAATCTGCGCCGCGAGAGCCTCGGGCACGTCGACCACTTCGCCGCGCGCCGCCACGTCCCAGTTGGCCTTCGCTGCGACCTTGTCCTTCAGCGACTGCGGCGTGCGATACCACGAGTTGATCTTGGTGGTGTAGTTGTCGAGGCCGACCGCGGTGATCGGATTGCCGCCGGTGAGATTCATCGCGGTGAACGAGCCGATGCCCATCTTGAAGGTCTTCTTGCAGACGACGTCGATCTGCTTCGTCGTGGCCACCCCCGCTTCGGCGAGCAGCGCGCAGGCGAAGAACAGGCCTTCAAACACTGGATCGAGCGCGTAGCCGTAGCGCGACTTCACCGGGATCGGCACCTTGCCGATCGCTTCGTAGAACGACAGCAGCCACGCCTTGGTCGCCGCCGACGTCTCAGCCCCGGGCACGACCTCGACCATCAGGTTGCGCTCGGCGGGGAAGAAGTAGTGCACGACGGCGGTGCGGCCCTTCGTCTTGGTGTTGGCGAAGATCACCTCGGGCTCGAGGTGGCTGCTGTTGCTGCACAGGACGGCGTCGGCGGCGACGAGCGCCTCGACCTGCGCGAAGATCTTGCCCTTGAGCTCCTTGTTCTCGGTCGCGGCCTCGACGACGAGATCAGCGCCTGCGAGCTTGCCGTAGTCGTTGGTCCAACTGATGGCCGCGAGCATCTGCGTCTGTTGCTCGACGGTGAAGGCATTGCTCTCGACGCCCTTCGCGATCTTCTTCTCGAGCTTGGCCTTGCCGTTCGCGAGCGCCTGGTCACTGACGTCGACGACCACCGTCTGCACGCCGAATGGGCTCAGCACCTTGGTGAAGTAGAGGGCGATGTCCGGGCCAATCTGGCCTGAACCGATGACTGCGACCTTCTGGATGGTGCGACCGGCGTGCGTGAAGCTCATGGATACCTCGAATCGGGGGCGAACAAGGTAGCTAGCTGGCATGGGCCGGTGAAGCACGGTCTCCGCGGGGCGGCAGTCCGACGGCAGTCCCGTGCGATGGGGAGTGAGGTTCTCAGGAATCGACCTTGGCTTGCCGACCGGGGCCCCGCTGGTCAGGGCGTTCAATCCCTTTCCCGGAGCCCCCAATGATCGGTCGTCTGCTCGCGTCGGTTTCTCTCCGCCTCACCGCTCTCCTGCTTGCCGCCCCGGCGACAGCGCAAATTGCGGCCTACCATGACCAGACCGGTGCAGCGCATCAGGTGCAGGCCAATGCGCTGTCCGCGCAGGGCTATCGAATGGTGGCACTCACCATCTATGGCACCACCCTGAGTCCCGTTTACGGCGCGGTTTGGGTGCAGCGCGCGGGGCCGCTCTTCCAGGCCTTTCACGGCCTGACGGCGGCGCAATACCAGACGTTCGCCGACACGTGGACGCCGCTGGGTTACCGCCCCAAGATCCTGACCGCGATGGGAACGGCAACCAGCCCTCGCTTCGCTGGCGCCTACGAACTCACCAACGCGGCCGGCTGGACCAGCCACGGCCTCACCGAGGCCCAGTTCCGGACGGACCGGACCACGGCGCAACAACAGGGACTCGATGTCATCACAGTCGACATCTATGGCACGGCCGCTGACCCGCGCTACATCGCGGCGTTCGGGCCGGTGAATGCGGGCCAGGCCACAGTCATCAGCTCCAACGAAGCGGGCTTCCAAGAGCACTTCAATGCGCTCGCGTCCGGCCACAATCGGCCAGCGCTTATCGCCATCAATGACTCGCATCGCTTGGTGTCCCTGTGGCAGAGCAACGACGTCGGTGACTGGGTCTCGCACGTCGACATGACCGAGGCCCAGTACCAAACCAACTTCAACACCTACATCCTGCAGAACCGCTACCCGATCTCGCTGCATGCACTGGGCAGTGGCGCGTCGCGACGCTTCGCCGCCGTTTGGGCACCAAGCGACTTGCCCGCCACGCCGGTGTTCACGACCACTGGGCCGGTGGTGCCGCAGTTCGCGCCGTTCGACGGCTGGGTGCAAAACTGGATGAATGCGAACGGCACGCG
>CANEYR010000116.1 GCA_947444055.1 Planctomycetota bacterium | reverse complement strand
CACCAGCTACTCCGGCGACGCGGGGCAAGTCGCGTATCGCGCGGCTGCGCCCGACGGCAGCGTCGGCGGGTGGACCACCTACCCGCTGGCGGCCGCCGCCGTACATGGCTGCGTCATGGCCCGCAACGGCGACCTCCTGGTGTTCGGCGCCATCGATGCGATCGGCCAATCGGGTGCCACCGCCGACACGGCGTGCAGCGGCCTCGCCGTGCTGCGCCCCACCTGCCCGGCGACTGCGGTTGCGGTAGGTGCTGGCTGCTCCGGGTCGGCCGGCCCACTGTCGCTCGCCGCGACCTCGCTGCCGTGGCTCGGCGGCACCTTCCGCGCCACCGCGACCGGCTTCGCGCCGGGCGCGCTCGCGATCGAAGTGCTCGGCCTGCAGGCGATCAATCTGCCGCTGAGCTCCGTGCTGCCGACGGCGGCGCCGGGCTGCATGTTGTTCGCGTCCCTGGACGTCACCAAGCTGCTGCTGCCGAGCGGCGGCTCGGTCGCCGTGGCGCTGGCGGTGCCGACCACACCGTCGTTGGTCGGCACGATGGTGTACGACCAGGTCGCCCAGCTCGAGTTCGTTGCCGGTGGTGCGCTGGGTACCATCAGCACCACCAACGCGATCGCGGTCACGCTCGGCTCATATTGAGTGGAGCGGCCGGGGCGCATCCGCGCCGGCATGACGGCGAACGGCTCCCGGATGACGTTCTCCGAGGCGCTCCGCCGCGCCCGACCGAAGAGTTCCCGGGGATCGATGGGTTCAGAAGGCCTGCCTCCAATCGAGGCACCGTTTGGTCCCCATCGACAACGAGCTCGAGTGGCTAGACGGAGGCCACCCTGACGGCGGCGAGTGCAGGTGGACCGGGATGGACGTCCACGGCCTGCCCATGGAAGCCTCGCGCAGCGCCCACCGAACCCGATCGCGGATCCGCGGCACCAACTGCTGCGCGGCGGCGATCCGTCAGTTGCCGACCACCGCGGCGAGGCCGTTGGACGACGCGAACGCTATGCCGTCGTAGGTTGTGGCCTGCGCCACCAGGGTCAAGGCGAGCAGCGCCGGCACGGCCGGCACGGTGACCGGGTAACTGCTGGCACCGGCGCCGATCGGTGCGACGAAGGCGCCGAGATTGGGGGCGATGTGCGCAAAGCAGCCAGCGGCCGCGATCGCCGTGAGCTCGATCGAGGCCGGCAGCGCGTTCGTGCCGAACCAGAACGTGCAGAACGGCGCGGCTGGGTTGGCGTTCGTGGCAGACAGGGTCCACGTGCTGGCCAGCTGCGGCAGGTTGCTGGCGAGCGTCAGCGGTTGCACGGCGGGGCAGCCGGCCCCGAACGTGGTGGCGACCGCTGTGCCGCTGTCGAGCGCGAACAGGCTCAACGTGCCATTGCCTTCGCTGGTGACGGTCAGCAGCGGACGGCCCAGCGGGTTGTCGCCGGCGGCGACGAACTGCAGACCCTCCGGGAGGGTGGCGCCGACACCACTCTGGCCATTGACGTTGATGACGTCGACCAACACCGGTGCGCTCGGGTTGCTGACGTCGTAGGCCATCACCGAGTTGGTGCGCTCCAGGCCGACGAACAGCAGCGGCACGCCGTTGACGATGCCGAAGGTCACCGATTCCGGCTCCGGCCCCTTGTCATCGGAGCGGGACTCGACCCACAGGCCGCGCGCGAGCATCTCGCGTTCGATCGCGGAACCGCTGTCGAACACCTTGACGCCGCTCGTGGTCCAGATCGTGAAGGAACGCGCGCCGAACACGTAGAGCTGGTCGACGTCGAGGTCGCCATCGGTGTCGCCGCGGGCGAGGTCGTAGTCGCCGGTGGCCATGTTCAGGCGACCGAGCACCGAGTTGGTGTTCAGCTGCGCCAGCGTGTAGAGGCCGGTCTCCGGGGTCGGGTCCTCGGCGTCGAGCACGAAGTTGTTGTCGACCGAGGCGCAGCGAGTCTGGTCGTTCCAGCCCGCGAAGTCGGAGCGGCTGTCGCCTTCGTTGGCGGTCGCCAGGTAGGTGACACCACCGATCGTGAACGAGGTGATCGCGTCGGGCATGTAGATGCCGAGGATCGGGAAGTTCTGGAAGTTGCCGTTGCTGCTGTCCTGATCGGACGCGTCGAGCTCGTTGCCCGGCAGGTTGTGGTCCTTGAAGCCGAGCGGCCGGATCTGCGTGACGGTCGCCGTCGCGATGTCGATCTCGGCGATCGCGTTGGCTTCCTGCAGGGTCACCCAGGCCGTGGTGGAGGTGGCTTCGATCGTCACGTATTCGGGCTCGAGGTCCTGGGCCAGCGTGACGCCGTTCCGGTTCGAGATGCGCACGCCCTGCGCCTGCAGCGCGGCCTTCTGGCCGTTCCATGGCACGAAGCTCGCCGTCATCGCGGTGCGCGCGGCGACGTCGACGATGCTGATCGAACCCTCGGGGTTGATCAGGCCGGTGGCGAGGTCGGCTTCGCCTTCGTTGGCGGTCAGCACCTTCTGGCCGTTCGGCGAGAAGGTCAGCATGTCGGGCATCGCGCCGACCGTCACCGTCGGGCCGTTCGGTGCCCCGGTGGCGGCGTCGAAGAACTGCACCGCGCCGGGCGCCTGCCCGGTGGCGCCTTCGACCGCGACCGCGATCAGGCCGTTCCTGGCGGCGACACTGTTGGGCGCGCCACTGAGTGCGATCGCCTGGACCCAGCTGAGGCCGCCGGTCGCCGATGCGGAGTAGACATCGAGGGTGTTGTTACCCGCGTTGGTGACGAAGACGCGGGCGCTGCTCGCGTCGAAGGCGCTGATCTCGCCCCGCTGGTTGGCCGACTGGATCGACGACAAGTGGGTGTGGGAGATCTGCGCGGTGAGGGAGGCGGTCGCGGCGAAGGCGACGGCGACGGCAGTGATTCGGATGACCATGTGGTGGGGATCCCGAGGTGATGCCAACCAAATCCGCGGCACCGACCGAGTGGCTGCTGGATGGTTGGCGTGAACATGCAAGCCAGCGGGTGCGAAGAACCCGCGTGTCCAGCAACAGGATTCGCCGCGAGCGTCGGCGGTGACGAGCAGGACGCTCGGCCCTGCTCCACTCTGGTCGCGATCGCCGCAATACGGGTGCAGGGAAGTGGACCGGGTGCTGGCCGTGCGCGAGCCGCTCGACACGGCCGCAGCGGGCCGGGTGCGCGCAATCGACGTCGCTGAGCCGGCTTCGCATCGTCGCCGGCCTGGGTCGCGTTCAGGAGCGTGC
Source organism: Planctomycetota bacterium (assembly GCA_947444055.1). Taxonomy (GTDB): domain Bacteria; phylum Planctomycetota; class UBA1135; order UBA1135; family UBA2386; genus UBA2386. The sequence goes on along the minus strand of CANEYR010000116.1, from coordinate 12,630 downwards.
GGCGTGCGTGCGTCGGCGTCGCCGCACGGCGAGCACCGTCCCGACGACGATCGTCAACGCGCGGCCGACGTTGGGCCACACACCGCCAGCGGCGCTGTCGGCGACCGCGAACACCGTCCATGCGGCGTTCATCACGGCGTGCAGCAGGATCGTGGTCCAGAGGTTCCATTCGTACACGCGCAGCAGCCACGCGTACCAGAGCCCGCCCGCCAGCGTCGCGGCCAGTATGCCCACGTGCTCGCCGCCGAACTGGGCGTTCCAGGGCACGTGGGTCGAGGCGAACACCAGCGCCGAGAAGGTCGCCACGGGCCAGAACGGCAGGCCGCCGAGTCGCACCGGGATCGCGACGAGCACGGCGCGGAACAGCAGCTCCTCGACGAACGGCGCGACGAGCACGCTGCGCAGCGTGCCGAGGTCGGCGCGCACGCCGTTGCTCGTCAGCAGCGCCTGCAGCACCATCGGCGCCCCGGCCACCAGCGCGAACCACAGGCCCGTGACGAACGCAGCGCGGAGGCCGAGGCCTCGCAGCGTCTGCTCGGGTCCGTAGGCGAGGCGCGCGGCGAGCAGGCTCGCGAACACCAGCAACAGCTGTCCGTCGAGAGCGCGGGCCGCATCGGGCAGGCCGAGGTCCTTCAACCAGCGGTGGATCGCGACGTAGAAGGCGAACTCGCCGCGGACCCGCGTGAACACGAACACGGCGATGGCCAGGGCGACGCCGAGCGGCCAGTGGGAGCGGCGAGGTGCAGGCATGGTGTTCCTGGGCAGGGGGATGACAGGATGCCTTGAGCGAGCCTCGGTGCGCAACGTGCTCGGTGCGCTGGGTCTGTCCGCGGACGTGTCGGAGCTGGCGGCGTGCCGCTTGCCGCCGGGGAATGCGGCCGGCGGGGGCGATGGCGTCGCGGAGTGATCGGAGAGCAGGTGCGGTGACCTCGGGAAGGTCGCTCTGGGGGGCGGTGTGCCCGGTGGGCGCGAAGTTGGCTGCGAACGGGCGTGATTCGGCGGGAGTGACCGGATCGTTTCGAGACCGATGGCATGGCCAGTACCCCGCGCGGCGCTTGCCGGGCGGCGCCCGTTCCGTAAGCCACTGCGATGAACGTCGACCCGACCGACGCCGAGGACACCTGGTTCGCCGCCGCCAGCGCCGGCGATCCCGATGCCCTCGACCGGTTGCTGGCGCACTACCTGCCGCAGCTGCACGCGTTCGTGCGCAGCCGGCTCGGCAACCTGCGTCAGCGCGAGGAGAGCGGCGACGTCGTGCAGTCGGTGTGCCGCCAGCTGGTGGCGTCGCGGCAGACGTTCGAGTTCCGCGGCGAAGCCCCGTTCCGCGCCTGGCTGTTCACGACCGCACTGAACAAGATCCGCGAGAAGCACCGCTTCCACCATCTCGACAAGCGCGACCCCGGCCGCGTCGCGCACGGCCTCGATCCAAACGACCTGCCCGGCGCGGACCTGGCGACGCCGAGTCAGGAAGCGGCCGGCAACGAACTTGCCGACCACCTTGCCCTGGCAGTCGCGTCGCTGCCCGCGGAGCAGCGCGAAGTGATCACGCTGGTCCGCACCGTCGGCCTGCCGCACCGCGTCGTCGCCGAGATGATGGGCCGCAGCGAAGGGGCCGTGCGCCAACTGCTCGGCCGCGCGCTGACCGGCGTCGCCGCCGAACTGCGCCGCCGCGGCCTACCCCTGCCGGGGGACGACGCTTTCTGACCAACACCGCGTGACGAACGCCCAGCCCCTGCATTGGAGCGGGGCCCGCCCCCACATGACCGACGATTCCGCCTTCGAACTCGACGACGCGCTGATGGATGCGCTGTGCGACGCCGTGCTTGGTGTGCCCGCGGCGACCGCCGAAACCGCGCTCGCCGCGTTGTGCACCGCCCACCCCGCAGCGGCGAGTGCCCTGCGCCGCCGCGCGGCGTCGATGCTGGCCGCCGAGCGCGCGCTGCAGCCGCAGTTCGTGCCCGAACCCGACCCGACGACGATCGGCGACAGCCGGATCGTGCGGCGCCTCGGCAGCGGCGCCTTCGGCGTCGTCTACCTGTGCGAGCAGCTCGCGCCGGTGCGCCGTCTCGTCGCCATCAAGGTGCTGCGCCCCGGCGCCGGCGACCGCAACACGCTGGCCCGCTTCGCCAGCGAACGGCAGGCGCTCGCGCGCATGAACCACCCGGCGATCGCGCAGGTGCACGACGCCGGCGCCTTGCCCGATGGCCGGCCGTACTTCGTCATGGAGTACGTCGACGGCGTCGCCATCACGCAGCACTGCGAACGCACGCAAGCCGACCTCGCTGCGCGGTTGGACCTGTTCCTGCAGCTGTGCGACGGCGTGCAGCACGCGCACCAACGCGGCCTGATCCACCGCGACCTGAAGCCGTCGAACGTGCTGGTCGCGACCGGTGCCGTGGCGGCGGTCGGCGGCGAACGGGCGCAGCCGAAGGTCATCGACTTCGGCCTCGCCAAGGCCCTGTTCGCCCCTGGCGAGCCGCACGGCGCCCACGCTGACTTCCTGGCCATCGGCCTGCCCACCGAGTCCGGGCGCGTGCTCGGCACGCCGGGCTACATGAGCCCGGAGCAGGCGAGCGGCCAGATCGCCGATGTCGACACGCGCAGCGACGTGTTTGCCCTCGGCGTGATCCTCTACGAGCTGCTGGCAGGCACCCGCCCATGGCCGAACGGCGTCATGACCGCGGAACCGCCGCTGGCCAGCACGCGCGCGAAGGAGTGGGCGACGGCACTGCGCGGCGACCTCGACTGGATCCTGCGCAAGGCACTGCAGCAGGAACGCGAGCAGCGCTACGCCTCGGTGCGCGAGTTCGCCGACGACGTGCACCGCCATCGCCGCAACGAACCAGTGATGGCCGGGCCGCCGTCTACCAGCTACCGGCTGCGCAAGTTCGTGCGGCGCCATCGCCTGCTGGTCACCGCGACGGCGCTGGTCGCGACCTCGGTCGTGCTCGGCGTCGCCTTGGTGCTGCGCTACGCGGCGCGCGCGCAGCAGAACCTCGAACGCTTCGAGCTGCTGGCGATCCAGAGCCGCCTGCAGCAGGCGCGCACCGCCACGGCGACGCTGTTCCCGACCTGGCCCGACCGGCTGCCGCTGTTCGATCGCTGGCTGCAGGAGCACGGCGAACCGCTGCAGGCCGAGTTGCCGCGCCTCGAACGCACGTTGGCGGCCTTGCGGGAGCAGGCGCTGCCGTACGGTGACGCCGACGCCGAACACGATCGCCGTACGCATCCGGCGGCGCGCGAACTCGCCAACCACGAAGCGACGATCGCTTACGAGGCCACGTTGCTCACAGCCCCGCTGCTGCAGCAGGAGCAGTTCGCCAGCACGAAGAAGCGCCTCGAGGACGACCGCACGCGGCGCCGCGGCGAAGTGCCGAAGCTCATGGCCGCCGTGCAGGTGCGCCGCAGTTGGCGCTTCGTCGATCCGGCGCAGCAGTTCCTGCACGACACGCTGGCCAGCGTGCACGGCGAACTGGTGCCGTTCGTGGCCGGCGACGACTCGATGCTGGCGCGCACGCAGCGCAGCGAAGCACGCATCCGCCGCGAGGTCGAACAGGACGCCGTCGTGCTGCGCGAACCGTGGGCGCGTGCCGCGGCCGCGGTCGCCGCCGACCCGCGCTTCGCCGGCTTCGTGCTGCGGCCGCAGTACGACCTGGTGCCGCTCGGCGCCGACCCGACCTCGGGGCTGCAGGAGTTCTGGCACCGCCCGTCGGCGAACGACGACACGCCGATCGTCGTGCGCGGCAGCGACGGCCAGCTGCCGCTCGGCGATCGCTTCGGCATCGTCTTCGTGCTGCTGCCGCCGGGCCGCACCGTGATCGGCGCGCAGGCCGAGGACCCGACACAGCCCGCCTACGACCCGGGTGCGCGCATCCAGGAGTCGCCGCTGCAAGAGGTGACGCTGGCGCCGTTCCTGCTCGCCAAGCACGAGCTGACGCAGGCGCAGTGGTTGGTGCTGACCGGCGAACGCACGCCGAGCGCGCTGCCGGCCGGCGCGGTGCGCAGCGACGGCAAGGCGGTGACCGTGCGCCATCCGGTCGACAGCGCGTCGTGGAGCGAGTGCACCGCCGTGCTCGAGCAGCACGGGCTGCTGCTGCCGACCGAAGCGCAATGGGAGTACGGCTGCCGGGCCGGCAGCACGACGACGTGGCCGACCGGCGCCGAGCTGGGCTCGCTGCAGGGCGGCGCCAACCTCGCCGATGCCAGCGCGCGCGCCGTCGGCATCGCGTTCGAGGCCGCGCTCGACGACGGCCACGCGGTGCACGCCCCGGTCGGCTCGCTGCGGCCGAACGCGTTCGGGTTGCACGACACGATCGGCAACGTCGCCGAGTGGTGCCGTGAACCCTTCAGTTCGCTGGCCTACCTGCTGCCCGCCGGCGAAGGCGACGGCCTGCGGCCGGTGCCGGAAGTGCAGCAACGACCGTTGCGCGGCGGCAGCTTCGAGGACGTGCCGAAGGTCGCGACGGCCGCCGCGCGCGCCTTTGCGCCGGCCACCGCACGCACGCGCACCGTCGGGCTGCGCGCGGCGCGGCGGCTGCAGCCGCACGGAACGGGCGGCTGACGCCAGCCTTCGTCGCCGGCGATTCGCCCCGACGCCTCAGGAGTTCTCCATCCGTGCGGACAAGGTCCCCGCGGCACGAACCGGTGCTCGACCTCGCCAGTCGCCGTTGGGCCGCGCCCGCTGCGGGCGTCGGCTCCAACGCAGGCGGGCCCGCCCCTCGGTCTCGCGGTTCCTAGTAGCTGCCCAACACCAGTGTGAGCGCATCGCTGGTGCCGAAGCCCCGCAAACATCTGGTGACCTTCCATGAGAAGGCCGTGTCGTCAAGCTTCAGATCGTCGTCCTGGACCGCGAAGAAGAGACATCGTCCGCCTTGCTTCCATCCGCACTCTGGGGGACCTGTTCAGATCCGGTGCATGTTGGGGTCCGTCCAGCCGGGTACTGCAATCTATCACTCGATCTCGAGGGCGAGCGGTGAGGCTCGCGAGGATCTGGAAACCAGGCGCAGTTACCCGGACTGGGCGGTTGATGTCTGAAAGTCGCGTGTGCTGGGCTACGAGCCGGGCTCGCCGATCAGCCTTGGTAGTTCCTGTTCATAGGTTCTGGGATTGGCTTGGATCCGTGGACGCAGCCGTCAGGCGCGCCGACGCCGGGACAGGTTGCGACCATCTGCTTGGCGCAGCGGGTCGTAGTCAATGGGTGAGAGCCACAGGCGGTGCAGCAGCACCGCGAGCTTCCTGGCGACAGCGATGAGCGCCCGCTTCTTGGCGCTCTTGCTGCCGCGCGCCGCCAACGCCAGGCCGAAGCGCTTCAGGTCGCAGTCGGTGCCGAATGGGCCGAGGATGTACTGCGCGCTCTGCACCAACAGCCTTCGCAGATCACGGTCGCCGGCTTTGGTGATGTGCAGCTCGGGATCCTGCTTGCCGGACTGGCTGCGACCAGGCCGTAGGCCGAGGAACGCACCGACCGCGCGGCTCTTGGCGAAACGCTTCGGGTCTTCGAGCGTCAGCACGAAGGTCAGCGACGTGATGGCGCCGACCCCGTTGACCTTGCGCAGCTTGATGGTCTCGGGGTAGTGCTCGGTGGCGAGCCGTTCGATGCGCCGATCGAACTCGACGATGCGTGCGGTCAGGTCGGCGATGGTGCGCAGGATCGGCACGAGTGCAGGCCGCAGTTCGCGTGGGATCTTCCACGCTGCCTTGCGCGCGAAGGTCTCGGTTGAGCTGGCCGGCAGGCGGACACCGAACGGCTTGATGCTACCGCGGACGTGGTTGACCAGTTGGGTGCGCGAGTCGACGAGTGCTGAGCGGGATCGCAGGATCGCGAGGTCTGCGCGCTTCGCCATGCCGCGATGCGTGATAGGGGACAGCAGCTTTGGATCAACACGAGCGAACCGCGCGAGCTGCTCGGCATCGACGCGGTCGCACTTCTTGTCGTTGTTGTAGATGGCGCGCACTTTTCGTGGGTTTGCGACCAGAACCTCGTGACCGAGTTCGCGGAGCAGGGCATTCACCCAGGGTGAATGGGTGCCGGCTTCGATGGCGATTCGTGCGGGTGCGATGCCACCGAATCGCTGCCGGAATGCGTCGGGATTGGTCTGCAGCCGCGATTCCTCGAGAATCGTTCCTTCGCAGTCGAGCACGCACAGGTGACTGTGCTTGTCGCCGAGGTCGATACCGATGGTCAACCGTTGCGTCCCGATCGTCGCGCAGGTCGTCGGGGTCACGGTCCCACTTGCACTCGCGGTCGTCATGGTAGCCTCCGTCATGGCTGGCCTCCGTTGAGCCAATAGAGCTCGTTGTTGATGGGGACCGAAAGGTACCTCGCTTGGAGGCCGGCCTTCTCATCCCATCTATCACGGGGTGCTGGCACCGGCGGCGGGGTTGCGTTCGCAGGTGGTGCCCAAGCGTGAGGTGAAGGAAGGGGCAGGCGAAGGCTGCAATCACGGAACGGATGGCGGTGCCTCGGCTGTGCCTGCGCCGGTGGCGGCGAACGGCGAGGAAGTGGCGTTCCGTCGCCGGCAACTGCGGCGCCGACTACGCGAACGGCTGCGCGTTCCGCATGGCGGCGGCAAGTGCCACCACCACCGCCACCATCACTGGCCCCCGCGGCGCCGCAACGCCCCTGCCACCTCTCCGAGCACGGCATTTCGCACCGGGCCCCAAGCGACCCTGGCACCTCGGAATCGTCGCCGGCAGCCTGCAGGCCGCCTACCGGCGCATCGCCCCGAGACCGGCGAGAAGTCTGTGGCCGAGCGTCGCCACCAGCTATGCAGTTCGCCGATGTTCCCCCGACTCGTTGCGGTCCTCGCGGCCGCTTTGGCCCTAGCCCTCTCGACCGCGCCCGCGGCGCAGCCGCCGAATGTCGTCCTGATCGTCTCCGACGATCAGGCGTGGAGCGACTACGGCTTCATGGGGCACCCGCACATCCGCACGCCGCATCTCGACAAGCTCGCGGCGCAGAGCCTCGTTCTGCCGCGCGGCTACGTGCCGTCGAGCCTCTGCTGCCCGAGCCTCGCGTCCATCATCACGGGGCGCTACGCGCATCAGCATGGCATCACCAGCAACGACCCGGCGCTGCCGCCCACGGTGAAGGGGCGCGAACGAGCGCAGCATCCGCTGTTCCTCGCAGGCCGCCGGACGATGAACGGCTTCATGGCAGGATCGGCGACGCTCCCGCGGGTGCTCGGGGAACGCGGCTACCTGAGCTTCCAGACCGGCAAGTGGTGGCAGGGCAGCTTCGAGTCGGGCGGCTTCACGCACGGCATGAGCCTCGGCGAGGAAGCCAAGGGCGGGCGCCATGGCGACGCCGGCCTCACGATCGGACGACAGGGGATGGAACCGATCTACGAGTTCCTCGGCACCGCGAAGGCCGCGCAGAAGCCCTTCCTCCTCTGGTATGCGCCGATGCTCCCGCACGATCCGCACACTGCGCCGGATCGCATCCTCGCGAAGTACAAGCCGCTCACACCGAGCCTGCACGTGGCCAAGTACTGGGCGAACGTGGAGTGGTTCGACGAAACCGTCGGCCAACTGCTCGGGCACCTCGAGGAACAGGGTCTCGCAGAGAACACCCTCGTCGTCTACGTGACCGACAACGGTTGGATCCAGAGCCCCGACTCGCCGAGGTTCGCGCCCAGGTCCAAGCAGTCGCCGTACGAGGGTGGATTGCGCACGCCCATCATGCTGAGGTGGCCCGGCAGAGTCGTTCCGCGGCAGAGCGACGCGCTCGCCACGTCGCTCGACATCTACCCGACGATCCTCACCGCACTCGGCGTACCGTGCGCCGCCGACCTGCCGGGCGTGAACCTGCTGGATGACAAGGCCGTGGCGCAGCGAACCCGGGTCTTCGGCGAGTGCTTCACCCACGACGCCAAGGACCTCGCTCATCCCGCCGCCAGCCTGCGCTGGCGCTGGATGATCGACGGCAACACCAAGCTGATCGTCCCGACAGCCCAGAACGAGCCGACTGCCAAGGTCGAGCTCTACGACCTGACCGCCGATCCTAAAGAGGAGCACGACCTCGCTGCGGCCCAGCCCGAGCGCGTAGCCGGGTTGACCAAGCAGCTCGACGCCTGGTGGCCAGGCACGAAGCAGTAGCGACATCACCGAGGGTGAAGGCAATGCTCGAGGAATGGGGCGCGTCGTGCGCGCGTGACCACGGGCGGCTGGCAGGCCGCACGAACGCCGTTCAGAAGATGTCGATGATCCCCGTCTTGCCGTTGCTGATCGTCTGTTCGTTCGGCGTGTAGTTCATGCCGCGCGCGATCTGCGCGCCAAAGCCGCGCGGATCGCGATCCGCAATGGCCCCGATGGCGGCGGCGGCGAACGCGGCGCGGTAGTCCTCGATGCTGGCTTCGCCGCGCGCGTGGCGCGGTATGCGAGCCTTGTCGTACAGAACCATGAGCACCAGGCTCGGCAGGTCGGCCGCGTTCTTGAGATGGCCGAGGGCCTGTGCACAGGCCGCGAGCCCGGTGAGGTAGTCGGGCGACATCACGATGCCGGCCAGGCTCGTGGCGACCTCGCTCGAACCGCCGCGTTCGCCGTACTGTGCGAGCGCGAGCGCCGCGTGGCCGAGATACACGCCGGTCGACCCCAAGCCGCTCTTGGCGAGGTTGAGCGACGGGCGATGATCGAGCATCGCGAGCGCAACGAGCAGGTGGCCCTTGTGGTCGTGGGACCTGGTGTCGGTGGCGATCTTGTGCAGCAGCGGCGCCGCGGCGCGCACGCCCGCGAGGCCGAGGCCAAGCGCAATGGCACCCTTCAGTTCGTCGCGGCCTTCGGACTTCAGCGCGCCAAGCAGCACGCTTTCGACCTCGCTGCGGAAGGCCGGCTTGACGCTTTTCGTGCCGGTTGCCGGCGCGGCCGCGGCGGCGACCACCGGCTCGTGCGCCAGCAGGCCGAGGCCGAGCGCCGCCCACGGCTGCACATCGCGCTTGCCGTCGCGGAACGCCTTGGTCAGTTGCTCCAGGGCGGTTGGGCCGCCGATCTGGCCGAACGCGATCATCGCGAACTTGGGGACCAGCGAATCCCGCGGCTGGCTGACCTGCTTCACCAGCACCGCGATCGCCTCGCTGTCCTTCGGTTGCAGCAGCTCGCCGAGCACGATCGTGGCGGAGACGTAGCTCGCTGCCTCAGCCTCGCGGCCGCGCTCGAGCACGTCAACCGCAAGGCGGATCGCACGCTCGCGATCCCGCTCCGAGCCGTTGCGGGCAAGCTGGGCGAAGGCGGTCAGCGCGTGCGACTGCGCCACCGCGAGCTTCGCAGACAGGTTGCGTGCCAGGTGGGCCTCGAGGGCATCCATGGCCTGCCAACGAAGGCGTTGGTAGGTCGCGCCCTCACCCAGGTTGAGCCCCAACAGCCGGATGCCGTTGAGCACGCCGGTCAGCACGTCGCGTTCCTGCAGACTCTGGTCGCTGAGCGCCACCAGCAAGCCGTCGAGGGCCTTGCCCACGGCCTCCGCCGAGTTGCTGCGTTGCGCGAGCAGCCCCAGCGCGTAGCCGGAGAAAGTGCGCATGCGCTCGTCGACGTTCGAACGGCCGGTCAGTTTGCGGCCGGCGCCGGTGTCGTTGAGCAGCCCGGACAGGTCCTCGATGGCTGTCGCCAGGCCGGACAATCCGAGCCCCAGCACCGCGGCCTCGCGCACCTCGCCGTTGGCGTCGGCCAGGTGCTTCTTCAGTACCTGCCGCACCTCCAGCTTCGGGTCGTCGACCGCGCACTTGCCCAGGGCGATCAGGCTGGCGGACAGCACGTCAGGGCTCTTGCTGCGTTCGAGCGCGAACCGCATGGCCGGTATCGCCACGTCGCTGCGGTCCTTGGCGGTCGCGTTGCCGGTAGCGCCGACATAGCGGTCCTGGTTGAGCTGCCACCAGACCTGCCAGCTAGTCTTGTCGAGGTTGGCGTTGCCGCCCGTAGTCGGACCGCCGAGAACCGGCGCGCCGGGGCTTTGCGGTCCGGGTGGCACGCCGGGACCACCCGAAGTGGGGCCCCGGTACTGGCCGCCGTGGGCGAGCACTGTCCCGACCAGGAGGCACAGGGCAGTGAGCAACGCGGGGAAACGAGCAGAGCTCAGCATCGTGGTCGCCTGGGGAGTGTGAGGGTCATACAGCTGCGTTCCGGTGGCCATCAACTCTTGCGCCACGGTCCCGGACTCCCGCGAACCAGTCATCGCCTTGTTTGCCGGCCGCAGCTGCCAACTACGGCATCGAGACCTTGACCGGGCGCCACACCGGATTGGGCGATCGCCGACCTCGGCATCATGAACGCGCAGGGCGACTTCACCACCTTCGCCGAGGCAAAGGCGTGGGCGGCGGCGAATGGCGTCGACCTGCTGGTGTTGCCGGCTCCCGACAAGTCGTCGATCTACCCGGCGCAGCTGCCGGCCGGTGTGATGGCGGCCGAGCGCCGCAGCTGTACCAGGTGATCCTCGCTGATCTCGCCACCGTCGTGCTGCCGGCCATCGACCTGCGCGCCGAACTGTTGACGGCGAAGGCGGCGCCGGGCGCCCCGCCGCTGTTCCTCACTGGCGACACGCATTGGACGCAGCCGGCGAAGGTGATCGCCGCCGCCGCCGTGGCGCGTTGGGTGCGCTCCCGTGAGCCTGCCCTGCCGCTGCCTGCCGCCCCGCAGTGGATCGTCGAAGCCCCGGTGGCACTACCGTTCATCCCGGACCTGGTGCGAATGCTCGGCTTCCGCATCGTGGAGGGGCAGATCCCGCGACCCTGCCGGCGCACCTGTAGCCGTTCGTCGAGGTCCGTCACGCGCGCGATCTGCGACGGCGCGTCGATGGCAACGCCCGCGAGATCGACGCCCGACAGGACGGCGCGGCCGCGGCCCAGCTGCGTCACCCAGCGCGCCACATGCCGCTCGGACGGATCCAGCCAACGTGGTGGCTGAGTTCGTGTCGGCGCGACCCCGCGGTTGCACGGCTGTGCCTGCGGCCGCGTCGTGGCATGATGCCTCGATGCGACGCGAGCGACGTTGGGCGCGAATGGAGGCGTGGTGAACCTCTACGATCTGGTCCGTCGCAAGGACCGCTGGCTCGCGATCGAAGGGGAAGTCGAGGCCTGCGAACCGCAACTCGCCACCGGGACGATGCGCGCGGTGCGGTTCGCGGGCAGTGCCGTGCTGCGCGTGCGGGCGGCGCACGAAGCGCGGTGCCTCGCGGACTTCCCGAGCGACGTCGGCTGGCGGCTGGTCGGGCAGTCAGCATGGACGGCGACGGTGGAACTCCAATCGCCAATGGGGGCGGCGACCCTGGCGAGTGCCAAGGGCCAGGCAGGCGTCGAGACCCCACTGATCCTGGGCTGGCCGGTGCCAGCACCACGCTGCTTCGACCTGGTGTTGCACGTGTGCACCGAACGACCGCTGCATCTGGTGGTGGGCCCCCACTCGACGCCCCGCACCGCGATCCTGCCGCTGCTGCGCGGCAGCGGCGTCGAGGTCGGCCCCGGGCTCAACCCGGCCGTTCGTCCGCAGCCCGGCGTCGCGGTGCGTTACGTCGAGAAGAAGCACCCGTCCGAGTGGGCCGCGACCTACGCGAAGCGCGAGTTGACCACCACGGAGAAGTCGCACTGGGAGCACTACGTCGTCGACTCGGCCAGGTACCTGCATGGCTTTCCGCCGGGCTCGCTCGACTTCGTGTTCAGCAACCACGTGCTCGAACACCTCGTCGACCCGATCGGCACGCTGGTGCGCTGGTGGGAGCGCCTGGCGCCCGGCGGCATCCTCGCCGGTGTGGTTCCCGACACGCGCTACACGTTCGATTGGCGGCAGCCGGCCTGGAGCATCGGCGACGTGCGCGCCCAGCTCGGCCTCGCGGGCGACGAGCCGACCCAGGCGATGTACGAGCGCTGGTGCCGCTACACATCGCCGGAGAACACGCCGGAGTCGTTGCGGGCGCGCGACTACTCGATCCACGTGAACTACCTGACGCCTACCGTGATGCGCCAGGTGCTCGACGACGTGGTGCTCAACATCGGCGAACGGGGCCAGCCCGAGCCCGATGGTCTGTTCCTGAATCCGATCCCCAACGGCAAGGACTTCGGCTTCGTGCTGCGCAAGCCGAAGGGCTGACACGCGGACCCTCGCATCGGGCCCGGTTGCGCAATACAAAGCCGCGCATGAAGGCATCCCCGCCGACTGGCCAGACGCCGCGCACTCTGCTGCAGATGCGCCGGATCACCTACAAGCGCGACCTCGCCGTGCTGCCCGCCATCGAGATCGAGGTCGATGGCAAGACGATCCGCTACTCGGCTTCCGAAGGCAGCAGAACGCTGATTGGGCGTGTCTCCTCGATCTTCGCCAAGGAGCCGACGACGATTCCGTACCTGGAGACGTTTGGAAGGACGGCACGACACACGTGGTGATGACAAAGGCAGTGCTGATGGAGCGGCTGTGTGCTCTGGTGCCAAAGCCGCGCAAACATCTGGTGACCTATCACGGGGTGCTGGCGCCAGCGGCGGGGTTGCGTTCGCAGGTGGTGCCAAAGCGTGAGGTGGAGGAACGGGAAGGCGAAGGCTGCAATCACGGAACGGATGGCGCGGCGGCGGCTGTGCCTGCGCCGGCGAACGGTGAAGACGCGGCGTTCCGTCGCCGGCAACTGCAGCGGCGACTGCGTGAGCGGCTGCGCGT
>CANEYR010000115.1 GCA_947444055.1 Planctomycetota bacterium | reverse complement strand
GTGTACGGACCGAGCGAACTGCCGAGCGCGCCGCCGACGATGGCGAGGCTTGGCTGCGGCGTGCCGGGCGGCGGCCAGCCGGTCATCCAGGTCTCCACCGATTCGGTGTTGGTCTGCACATCGAAGTGTCGCCACGCCACGGCTTGCAACAACGTCGGCAAGCCGGTCGCGAGCGGCGGCGCAATCGTGCTCAGTTGGAACGGCAGGCGAACTTGACTCGGCGCGGTCGGGCTGCCGGGATCGAGCGAGCAGATGCCGTCGACGTCGTCGGGGCCAAGGCCAAGGCCGACGGCCGCACTGATCGGGCCGCCACCGGGCAAGCGGTAGATGAAGTTCACGCCGCTGCCGAGCATCGAGAACAAGATCGCGTCGCGCACGCCAGTGGGTGGCGGCGGCAGCAAGCGGTCGGTCGAGAACAGCACCATGCCGCGGATCAGATCGAGCGCGAGCGCATCGAGATCTTCCGTCGCGAGCAGGCCGAGTGCGGTGGGAGTGATCGCGACGATCGGCGTCGACCACGTCATCGTCAGCGGCATCCACGTCGTCGCGAACACGGTCGCGCCCGATCGCAGCGTTGGGCTCGCCGTCCACGTGAGCGGGATCATCGGCACCGTCGCCGCAGTCACCGAGAAGAAGACCGTGGGCGGCGGCAGCAACGCGGCCAGCTGTGGGTTCTCCAGGTAGAGCAACGCGATGCAGAGGTCGTGGCTTCCGCGGCAACGTCATCACCGTTCGCCATCCGTTGCACCCGACGCAGCTGATCGACGTGCTGCAACTGGAACGTACGGTCAACGGCGACGCGATCGACGGCATCGAATTCGTCTACGACGCCATGAGCCGCCGCATCGTGCCGAATGTCACGGGCGCCGGCCTGGAGTCGATCTTCGGTGCCTACGAGTACGGTCAGCCATCGTTCGGTCTCGCCAGCCTTAGCCCGTGGTCGCGTGTGCAGGGGCTGCCGCAGGTGAACAGCTTCTTCGACATCTTCCATCAGGTGCAGCTGCCGATGGCGATCGGCGGCATGGCGCTGTCGACGGGCAAGTCCGTGGTGCCCGTGTGGAACGGCAACCTGCTGGTCGATCCCTTCAGCCTGGTGGTGGAGTTGGGTCTCACCGACGCCAACGGCCAACTGGCCCGCCAATGGACGGTCCCTGGCGCGCTGTCGCTAGTCGGCTTCCCGCTGCACTCGCAAGGCTTCGCGTTCAGCGGCGGCCAGATCACGATGTCGACGGGCATCGCCGCCATCATCGCGCCCTGAAGCGATGGGGCGGCGACGGCGGCCAACAACGGCATGCTGACGCGGGCAGCCGGTGCCGTATGGTGCGCGGTTCGATGCACGAGATCGTCCTCACCGAACACGACGCCGGCCAACGGCTGGACCGCTACCTGCGCAAGCTGCTGGCCGCCGTGCCGCTCGGCGCGATCTTCCGCCACCTGCGCGGCGGTGCCATTCGCGTCGATGGCAAGAAGGCCGAAGGCAGCCTGCGGCTGGTCGCTGGCATGTGCGTGTCGCTGCGGCTGCCGGCCGCCGACTTGCCAACGGTCGATGCCAGCGCCCGGCCGGTAGCGAGTGCCGCCAGTAACTCCTCGACGAGGGACATGCGCCGCACCCCGCACACCCCGCGCATCGTGCATCGCGATGACGACGTGATGGTGGTGGTGAAACCGGCTGGCATGGCCTCGCAGCCTGGCACCGGCCAAGACCACGATCTGACGCGCTGGGTGCTGAGTCGTCCGTACGGCGTGCGCAGCGCGACGTTCAAGCCAGCGCCGGTGCACCGACTCGATCGCGGCACGTCGGGCTTGGTCGCCATCGGCCTGAGTCCGCTCGGGTTGCGCGGGCTGGCGGCGGCGTTTCGCGAGGACCACGCGATGAAGGTCTACATCGCCATCGTGCACGGCGTGCCGGTGCCCGCTCGCGGCAGCATCGACGCGCCGCTGTTGCAGTACGACGACGCTCCGACCCGGTCGCCGAAGGTCGTGGTCGATCCCGCCGGCAAACCGGCGCGCACCGATTACGAAGTGGTGACGTCGGGCCGTTCCCGCTCGCAGCTGCGACTGACGCTGCACACCGGACGGCTGCATCAGATCCGCGCGCACTTGGCTCATCTTGGCCATCCGATCGTCGGCGATCGCCGCTACGGCTCGCCGGCTGACGTCGGCCGCGACGTCTTCTTGCTGCACGCCACCGAACTCGCGTTCCCGCATCCGCGCACCGGCGAGATGTTGGTATGCAAGGCGCCACCGCCGTCGATCTTCGCCCCGCAGCTGGCGGGCGATTGATGGCATTCACCGTGTGAGCCGGTAAACCAAGCACCGCTAAACCAAGCACCCCATGGCTGGCAAAGGATCGCCCGAACGCGAACGTCTGCGCCAAGATGGGCGGCGCGAACAAAACTGGCACCGCTGGGGTGCCTACCTGTCCGAGCGGCAGTGGGGCACCGTGCGCGAGGACTACAGCGCCGACGGCAACTGCTGGGCCTACTTCCCGCACGATCATGCGCGCAGCCGCGCCTATCGCTGGGGCGAGGACGGCTTGCTTGGCATCACCGACCGCCAGTGTCGCCTGTGTTTCTCGTTCGCACTGTGGAACGAGCGCGACCCGTTCTTGAAGGAGCGGTTGTTTGGGGCGGCGGGCCCCGAGGGCAACCACGGGGAGGACGTCAAGGAGGAGTACTTCTACCAAGACGCGCTGCCGACCGCGTCGTGGCTACAGGCGCTCTACAAGTACCCCCAAGCAGAGTTTCCGTATGCGCGGCTGCTGACCGAGAACCGCAATCGCGACCGCCTGCAAGGCGAGTACGAACTGGTCGACACCGGCGCCTTCGCCCACGACCGCTACTTCGATGTGCAGGTGACGTATGCGAAGGCCGAGGCGGAAGACATCTGCATCGTGCTGACGATCGACAACCGCAGCGCCTTCGCCGCCCGCCTGCATGTGCTGCCGCAACTATGGTTTCGCAACACCTGGGCGTGGGGCCGCACCGGCGAAGGCTATGGGCCGCGCGGCGTGATCAAGGCGGATGGCGAACGGCGCCTGGTGGCGACGGGGGCGGACCTGCCGCCGATGGCGTTGGAGCTCGAAGCGCTGGCGGATGACGACGGCGGCTACCGCGGGGTGTTGGCGACGGAGAATGACACCAACACGCTGAAGTTGTTTGGCTCCGGTGATGCGGGCGCGTTCGTCAAGGATGCCTTCCACGAGGCCGTCGTGCGCGGCAATCGGGCGGCGGTCAATCCCTCGCGCAGCGGCAGCAAGTGTGCGTTCCATTGCGTGCTCGAGGTGCCAGCCCACGGTCGGCGTGAAGTGCGCTTGCGGCTGCGGCGCGCCGATCTCGATCAGAAGCCGTTTGGTCGCGCCTTTGACCAGGTGCTGACGACGAGGCGCGAAGAGGCGGATGACTTCTACGCGGCGCTGATCGGCCGCGACGAGGACGCCGATGTGCATCGAGTGCAGCGGCAGGCGTATGCCGGGCTGATCTGGAGCAAGCAGTTCTATTGGTTCGACGTGCGCACGTGGCTGGCGGGCGACCCGGCGCAGCCGCCGCCGCCGGCGCAACGCAAGAACGGGCGCAACTCGGATTTCTCGCACCTCTACAACCGCGACATCATCTCGATGCCGGACAAGTGGGAGTACCCGTGGTACGCGGCCTGGGACTTGGCGTTCCACATGATCCCCTTCGCCAAGCTCGACCCGAACTTCAGCAAGCAGCAACTGCTGCTGCTGCTGCGCGAGTGGTACATGGCGCCGAACGGGCAGATCCCGGCCTACGAGTTCGCGTTCAACGACGTCAACCCACCGGTGCACGCCTGGGCTTGTTGGCGCGTCTACAAGATGACCGGGCAACGAGGTCAGCGTGACTTGGCGTTCCTGGCCCGCGCCTTCCACAAGTTGCTGCTCAATTTCACGTGGTGGGTCAATCGCAAGGATCTCACCGGCAAGCACGTTTTTGGCGGCGGCTTCCTCGGGCTCGACAACATCGGCGTGTTCGATCGCAGCCAACCGCTTCCGACTGGCGGCCATCTCGAACAGGCCGACGGCACCGCGTGGATGGCGTTCTATTGCGCGACGATGCTCAGCATCGCGCTCGAACTCGCCTGCCACGATCCCGCCTACGAAGACGTCGCCTCGAAGTTCTTCGAACACTTCGTGGCGATCACGCACGCGATGAACACCGTCGGCGGCAGCGGGCTGTGGGATGAACGCGACGGCTTCTACTACGACCAGATTCACAGCAACGGCACCTCGGAGCGCTTGCGCGTGCGGTCGTTGGTTGGGCTGATCCCGCTGTGCGGCGTCGAGGTGCTGCCGCTGTCGACGATTCGGCGGCTCGAAGGCTTCAATCGGCGGTTCCGTTGGTTCCTCGCCAACGAGCACGATTTGGCGGGCCGCGTGACGTTTTCTGGGGAAGGTGAAGACGCGGCGGCGCTGATTGCCATTCCGTCGCGGCCGCAGCTCGAACGGGTGCTCAGTTACATGCTCGACGAGAAGGAGTTCTTGTCACCGTTCGGGGTGCGCTCGTTGTCCGCCGTGCACAAGGACCAGCCCTTCGTCTTGCACGCCGGCAAGCAGGAATACCGCGTCGACTACACGCCTGGCGAAAGCACGACGAGCATGTTTGGCGGCAACAGCAATTGGCGCGGGCCGATTTGGTTGCCGCTCAACTACCTGCTGATCGAGGCGATCGAACGCTACGGCCGTTTCTACGGCGACGAACTGAAGGTCGAGTGTCCGACGGGCTCAGGCAATCTCATGACGCTGCAACAGGTCGCCAATGAACTGGCGTCCCGGCTCACGAAGTTGTTCTTGCGCGATGGCACCGGCCAGCGACCGTTCGCGGGTGCGGACCGGCGTTTCGCCGACGACCCCAATTGGCGCGACCACGTGCTGTTTCACGAGTTCTTCGATGGCGACACCGGGCGCGGCTGCGGCGCTTCACACCAGACGGGGTG
Source organism: Planctomycetota bacterium (assembly GCA_947444055.1). GTDB lineage: Bacteria > Planctomycetota > UBA1135 > UBA1135 > UBA2386 > UBA2386. Next base: position 11,141 of record CANEYR010000115.1, on the reverse strand, counting down.
GACGGCGTTGATCACGCGGTGCTTTGGCGAACGGGTCGCGGCGCCGCCGCCGGGTGCGTGACCGGAGGCTTTAGGCTTCACGGCAGCGCGAGTTCGATCGCGGTGCCGCGCAACACCCGCCCATCTCGCAGCATGCAGGCTGGCACGAATCGCCAGCGGCCGCCGGTTGGTGGCGTCGGTAGGGTCGCGCGGTATTCGCGTGGACCGGTGCTTGGCAGCGCTAGCAGTTGCGACGTGCCATCGGGCGCGAACACCGTGAATCCCACGCCCAGCAGATCCGGCATTTCGACGAGGGCGAGATAGCAGTCGATTGAGTTGCCGTCGGCCGCGCGGGTCACTTCGGCTCGTTGCAGCCAGTCGCGCTGCAGGCGCGGCAGTTGGACTAGCAAGACGCCGTCGTCGAGCCGCCGCACGGTGTGCCCAGCCGGCGCCTGCGCTGCCAAGTCGGGCAGTGCATACCAGAACGACGCAGTCGAGGTCAGGAAGTAGTCGGCGCCCACCTCATTCGCGGTCTTGCTGATGATCTGCCACATCGTGGCTGTGCTGTAGGTCGCGGGCAGCGGCGGCGAGACGGTCCACACTCTGGCCGACACGTGCCTCTGCATGGCGGCATAGGTGGAGATCAGGGTCACCGTCGCGCCGTGTTCTTGTTGCACGCGTTCGGCCGCTGCGATTTCCGCGGTCGGATGTTGGCGCGCGAACTCAGCGAGAGTTGCTGGTGCCATGCCGGCGAGCGTTGTCGCGTAGACGGCGGCCAGTGCGTGGACGGCCAGCGGCCATCGTCGCGCGCATGCGAAGCCCGCGATCACGACGAGCGCCAACACCCAGGGCACGATCGGCAGCAGCATGCCTTCGCCTGGCACGAACGTGAAGGCGATCAGCAGCGTGTGCAAGAGCACGAAGCTCAGGATGGGCAGGTGCTGACGGCGCCACAGGTGCCACAGGCAGGCCGCGAGTGCCAGTGCCGTGGTGCTGACTGCAAACGCTCGCACCATGCAGCCGCCGGCCAACCAGGCGCCGAGCACTTCCGTCCACAGCCGCCAGAAGTCCTGCACGAAAAGCCGCAGCAGCGCGCCGAACTCATGGGTCAGCAGATCGAGCATGCCCTCGTAGCGAGGGGTGACCAGGATTTGCACGTCGAAGTGGCACAGCTTGCTATCCAGCACCCGCCAGCTCTCGTTGGCGAACGGCGACCCGAACTGCAGCCACGTTGGAATCGCATGGGGCAGCCAGCCGACGAACAGCCCAAGGCCGAAGGTGGCACCCGCAAATGCCCGAAGCCCGATGCCTCGTCCGGCGTTCGCGGCAACCACGGCGAGGAACAGCGGCGCCAACGGCATGCTGCTTGGGCGCGTCGCCAGCGCCAAGCCAAGGCACAGTCCCGCGGCGGCGACGACGTGGCGGTGGCTGCTGTAACGGCAACCTAGCCAGGCCGCCGCCGCCAAGAAGGCGGTTGCCGTCATGTCGGAGCAGGCTTGCAGCGACAGCAGCACGAACTGCGCGTTCACCGCGAGCAGCACACAGGTCCAGACCGCCGGTCGTGGGCCGTGGTGCTGCCGGATCCAGCGATACAGCACGTAGAGCACAGCGATCGCTGCTGCGTGCGTGACGACGCGGCCCGCCGCGAATGCATTGCCAAGCGCCAGCGTGGTCAGAGCAACGAGCTCGGGGAAGAGCATGCCGTGGAAGGCATCGTTGGTGAGCGTGCCGGCGAGCAGGCTCTCCGCGCGTTCGACATACAGGTCATACTCACCACCAGGCATCGCCACGGGATGCAGCCAGTGCCCGAGCAGGCACAGGGTGAGTCCGTAGAGACCGAGACACGCCAGCAACCAACGATGTTCGCTGCGCGCCACGGACTTCACCGGCCGTTGCGAGTGCGCACTGGCGGCTGCCCATTCGGTTGGTTCGGCTGCGCCTGCGCGCGCTGCCAATCCTGGTCGAGTTTCAGCAAAGCCTGACCGACGGTGACGGGATCGACGGGCACCCGCACTGGCATCCGCGATGGGCTGTCGATGTGCAGTTCGAAGGTGCCGAGCGAGATCTGGCCTTGCGGTGAACGTTCGGTGTCGCCCGCGTGCGGTCGCAGTAGCACTTCGTAACGACCGCTCTGCAGCAGGGGGATCTCGACGGTGTCGTTGCCTTCGAGCCAGGCGCCGCTGCTGCGACCGAGGTCGCGACGGTGGAAGGCAAAGCGCTCGCCGGTGCGCTGGTCGATGCCTGCCAAGGAGCCTGGCAGCGACGTCTCGCCTTGCAGCAAGACCGACACCCGCACCTTGCGTGTGGGGCCGCACAGAGCCCGGGCGCCGGGCAGTTCCAGCAGGGCAGGCTGCACCGTTGGCAACCGCACATCCGACTCGCCGGCGTTGAGCGTCAGCCGCACGGTTTGATGACCGCGGCCAAAGAACACCAGGTCGGCAACGGGGGCCGTGGTGATCAACTCCGCGCGCCCCTTCTGCCAACGGAAGGTGGCGTCGTTGACGGTGCCATCCAGTTGGCGGCAGCTCGCCAGGATCGGGCCATCGAGCGGGAACGGCTGGCCATAGTTGTCGACGGCGCGCAGACGGAAGCGGTGCAAGGCCTCGCGTAGGTCGAGCGGGCGGAAGCGTTGGTCGCGCGTTTCCCCAGGTTGCACGAAGACGTCCTGCACAATGGCCAGCGGTGCTGGCATGCCGCGCAGCAGCACCAGCGCATCGAAGCGACCTGGCCGCAAGGGCTCGATCGTGAACCGACCGCCGCCGCGCCGCGACAAGTCGAGGCTGCGCGTGCCTTGGGCTCGTTGGGCCTCATCGAACGGGCGCAGTTGCAGCGACGTCGCGCCATCGGCCAGCCAGTCGGGCAACAACACACGACCACGCAAGATGCCGTTGCGGTCGATCTTGATGCGCAGGTCCTGCCCTTCGCGAGCGAGCGGCACGCTGTCGGCGAAGTGTTTGTCGGTGTCGGCGCGCACGCGCAATCGGCCCGGTGGTTTCTTGCCGTCGATGGTGAAGCGTCCACTCGCATCGCTGCGCGTGCGAAACAGCGGCAACGTGCGCCACGGGTCGCGCTGGCGGCCGCCTTCTTCGAGCACTTCGAGTTGCACGTGCACGTCGGCGTCGGCGACCGGTTGGCCTTGGTCGTCGATGACGAGACCGGTGGCGCAGGCTGGCAGTTCGGTCAGTTCGATGTTGCCTAGTTCGACGCGCTGGCCACCGCGCAGCGCCGGCACGCGCACGCGCGCGCCAACGCGCATGGGCAGTGGCGCCGGCGCGGCGGCCTTCGCCGGCAGCAGCGGGCGCGGGTCGAGCCGCAGTTCGAGCCAGCACTCCGCCGCGTCGAGGCGTTCGCGCAGCACGATGTCAAAGCGCCCATCGGCAATCGTCTCGACGGTCGTTGGCAACACGTCCCGCTCGCCTTGCCAGATGGCAGCTTCGACCGTGCCAAGGCGCAGCGGTGCGTTGTTCAGAGTCAGCCGTCCAGCCAGCACCGTCTGCGTGTTGCGCAGCGGCAACTGCAGATCGATCACTTCGCCGGGTCGCTGTGGACCGGGCACCGGACCGAGCTCCGCTTGGCGGCGGTCGAGGGCGTAGCGCGCATAGACGTGCACCTGCGAACGCAGGTCGTGGAACGGCAACACGACCCATTCACTGCCGAGCGGCTTCTCACGGCGTTGCAGGTTGAGGTGGCGCGGCAGCGTCATCGGCGATGGCCCGGCCATCGTCGAGGGGAAGACCGCCGACAGGCCGACGGTGGCGCGCGAGAGAATGGGAAGGCCGCGGTGGTCGACCAGCAGCAGGCGCACGCTGCCCAGCGGCGGCAACTTCAGCACGATGTCGTCCTTGCTCGCCGGTCGGCCGACGAACTCGACCGCGATCGAATCGGGCACGGCTGGCACCGCCGCGAAGCGTTCGCCGCCAGGTTGACCGGCCGACGCCTGACGCAGCAGTTGGAAGTGCCGGACCAGCGCGCGGCCGTGCTCGTTGCTGCGGCCCTGCCAGATGGCGGCGCCTTCGTTGCCACCCAACTGCTGCACGAGCGCCAACGGGATGCCTGCGGCAGGCGTGTCATCGGACGCGTGCGCCACCAGCGAGATCTGTTCGTCGGTGACGAGGGTGATCGTGAAGGTGCGATCCCGCGGCGGCACGATCGCGTTGCCAAAGCCATCCCCGGCACTGGCGGTGCATAACCACGGCGCTTCGGCGACCGGCAAGTGGGCGATGCCGTCCGCCCCGGTCACCGCGCGTTGGCCGATCGCCTCAGGCCAATCCCAGCGACCGAGCCCTTGTGGGTTGGCACCGAGGCGTTGTTGGGCATGCTCTTCCTGCACAAAGAAGACCGTGGCGTCGGCGACCGGCATCGGCGGCTCGCCGCGCACCACCAGCACCCGCGGCGCGCGGCGTTGGTCGGCCTCGGCCGCGGTGCGGTCGCCGTCGTTGGTCGATTCGTTGGTCGATTCGTCGAGCGGGTCGTCGATGGCGCCAGCGGTTTCACCCACGGGCGACGGCGCCGCCCGCAGACTTGCCTCGGCCACATCCGCTGCGGCCGTAGCCGGCGTCGTTGGCTCGGTTGCAGACGATGGGGCGGGTGGTGGTGCGGCCGGTTGGCCAGCGAGCAGCCACCAGCTTGCCAACAGGCTGCCGAGCAGGCACAGAGCGAGCAGTGCGGGCAGCGAACGCATGGGTGGTCGCTTGTACGGCGCGACGGCGCCGTCGCGAAGCGGCGGAACGTCAGAAGTCCGCGACATCGCGCGCGCTCGCCGGCTCGTTCGTCGCGTCATTCCACGGCTCTCGCATCAGGTTCGCGCAGCCGAAGTGCCGATGAGGTCGGCGATCGGGGAACGTTGCATTGCCACGGCCCGCGAGTCTCCTACGATGCGGCGACTTCGAGCTTTGCGAGGCAAACCACGGTGAATAGAGCGACTTCGTATCCACGTTGGCTTCTCACGTTGTGCGCTTTCGCGCTCGGCTGCCTCACGAGTTGTGGCAGCTATGAGGACAAGCGCATTCGCGAGCTACTGCAGGAGAAGGGCTTTGGTTCGCGCGCCGTCGGCGAAGCGACCCGCGAGAACTACATCGGCGGCAGCGACCTGGTGCAGTTCCTGTTCGCGCCGGATTTGCTGGCCAATCCGGCCTTGGTGCGCTTGGCAGAGTTGACCGCCCCGCAGCCAGTCGCCATCGATGGCACGATCTTCGTGCCCTACGTAGGTGCGGTGTATGTGCTCGGCAAAACCGAACTGGAAGCGGCAGAGCTGGTGAGCCAGCAGCTGCGCGCGGCCGGCGTCAACTTCGACCTGGAGCTGCAGGCGCGCATCCGGGTCTCGCGGAAGATCTTCTATGCGGTTGGCGAATCGGGGAGAAAGGGACCGGTCGACATGGTTCCGGACCTGACGTTCTTCGATGCCATGTTCATCATCAGCTGGACGCCGCTCGCCAACCTCGGCCGCATCTGGCTGATCCGGCCGGACGCCGAGCACCCGCTTGTCATCGACATCAACTTTCGCGAGATGGTGACGACGGGTCTGATGGTGGCGAACGTGCCGATTCGCGAACGCGACATCCTCTACGTGCCGCCGACGTTCCTCGGCATGGTCGCTCGCTTGCTGCAGCGCCTGCTCGAACCCGTTGGCCTAGCGGTGCGCACCTTGATCGGCGCGGCGCAGGCGCAGTCGGCCTACGAAGTGCTCACCGGCAACCGCGACGCGACCTACTTCCGGTTCTGACCATGGCCCCCGTGACACCCCCGGCAGGTACACCTTCGATTGCGTGGGGCGAGCGCCGAGTGCGGTGCGGCGGAGGGTTGTTGTGACCCAGGTCGAACTGCCGCAGTTGTCGTTGCAACGCTACGTCGATTTGGTGAAGCGACGGCGTTGGCACTTGCTGCCGGTGTCGCTGCTCGGGCTGGTTGTCGGCGGCCTCGTCGCCTTCCTCATTCCGCGGTACTACGTCGCCGAGACGACGATCGAACACCAAGCAGTTAGCGGCTTGATGGAGGACCTCGAAGAGGATCCGTTCGCGCAAATCGTCGACAGTGCGATCGACACGATCCCTCTCGCGGTCGCGGACGCGATGGAGAAGTTGAAGTGGCCGGAAGCGCTGCTCGCCGATCCCGCCGAGCGCACGCTGTTCGTCAAGGACGTGGCGTCGTGGGTGAAGCCAACCGACGGCAACTACAAGAAACAGCGTTCCTACGCGTTGCTGCGGGTCACCTACCGCGACCAGGACGGCAAGCGAGCGGCGGCCTTCCTCAACTGCCTGATCCAAACCTGGATCAAGAAACGGGTGGACGAACTGCGCGAGCCCGCTGAGCGCGCCCGCCTGCTCGCCAACGAGGAGCAGTCGCGCTGGGAAGGTGCCTACAACCAACTGCAAGCCGACAAGCAGGAGCTGGAACGGCGCTACGGCGTCGCGCCAGACTTTGACTTGTCGGTGCAGGCGAAGGTGCTGTCCGATCGCACGGACGCGCAGCAGGCCCTGCGCAAAGACCTGCGCGAGCGCGAGGTCAAGCGCGACCTCCTGCGCGTAAGCGTGGCGAAGGACCGCGCCGACCTGTTGTTGATGCCGGAGCGGGTGCCCCCGGATTTGCAGGCGCTCAGTCTGGCGGCGAAAGCGGTTCCCGAAGTCCAGCAGCTGAATGGGCTGATCCTCGTTGAGAAGCTGTTTGCACTCGGTCTGCGAGCGGATTCGAAGTTCGCGGCGTCGTCGCAGCGGCGAGTCGCGCAAGCCGAGGCCCAGTTGCAACAATTGCTCGTCGGCCCGCTGGTGGACGCCGAGGGGCTGATGCCGAACCTCGCACGAGTGGCGTTGCTGGAGAAGCTGGCGAAGGACGAGGCGGCGCTGGCGGTCCTAGAGCTCGAGACCGCCAAGTTGGACAGCGACATCAAGCAGGAGGCGGTCAAGCTCGCCAACCTGAGCGAAGGCTTCGTGCAACTCGACAAGAAGAAGCGCGACCTGGAAGCCGCCGACACCAACAAGAAGGCAGCGGTCCTCGACCTGAAGACGCAGGAGGCGACGCTCGCCAAGCTGACGTCGGAGCTGCCAGTGCGACAGCTGGAGCAGGCCAACGTACCTCCGCACCCGACCGATCCGAACATCCTGATCGTGGCGTTGATTGGTTGTCTGCTCGGCCTCGGCGTCGCCATCGGGTTGATCCTGCTGCTCGACATGATGCAGGGTTCGTACAAGACCATCGACGATGTCGAGCGCGGCCTCGCGGTGCCGGTGCTCGGCGGCATGAGCCATCTGGAGACCGAAGAAGAACGCGTTACCGGTGCGCGCGGTGGCCGCCGGGCCGCCATTGCCGCGTTTGCCATCGTGGGGTTGGTCGTCGTCGTGGTGACGATCTTCTACGTCGACCCGGTGCGTCTGCCGCCGGTGGTGCGCGATCTGTTGGCGATGTTGCTCGGCTGAGCGGCCGATGCGCGACCTCCTCGTCTTCGCCTTCGTCCTCTTGATGCTGCCTGTCAGCATCCGGCGACCGTTCATCGGACTCTTGGTGTTTAGCTGGCTGGCTTACATGCGCCCGCAGGACCTCTGCTGGGGCTTTGCGCGCACGATGCGGCTCTCGTTCTTTGTCGGCCTCGCCATGATTCTGGGTTGGTGGGCCTACGAGCAAGGCAAGCGGCGGTTTGCCTTGTGGGATACGCGCAGCGTGCTGATGTGCACGTTGGCGTTGTTGGTGTCGGTCAGCTACGCGTTCGCGCAGAAGCAGGACGCCTACACCAACACCTATTTCTTCGAGTACATCAAGATCATCATCATCTCGCTGTTCACCACTGCCCAGGTGGACTCGCGGCTGCGGCTGCGCGTGATGTTCTGGATGATCGCGCTGTCGCTGGGGTTCTTTGGCGTCAAGAACGGCATCCAAGGTGTGCTCACCGGCGGCTCGCCGATCTTGCGTGGCCCCGGTGGCATGCTCGAAGACAACAACGACTTCGCGTTGGCGATGGTCATGAACGTGCCACTGCTGTGGTACATGGGCATTGCCGAGAAGGGCATCCCTTGGGCTAGGCGGGCAACCCAAGTGGCGGTGTTGTTGACGGTGATCACCGTGGTGTTGACGCACAGCCGCGGCGCCTTCTTGGCACTGTCGGCGACGGCGTTGTGGATTGCGTGGCGATCGGGGCACTTGGTGCGCGCCGTCTCTGTACTGGCGTTCTTGGCGCTGCTCTTTCCGCTGGTCGCACCCGATGCCGTGCTCGAACGGCTGTCGTCGATCGGCGACACCAAGGAGTCGTCGGCGAACGCGCGCCTGACGGCTTGGGCGACCGCGATGCGCATGATCAGCGACAATCCGGTGCTCGGTGTCGGGCTGCGCAACTTCCAGCCGCGCTTTCCGGAGTACTCCGTGGTGCCGCTGAGCGAAGGCTCGCAGACCTATGTCGCGCACAACAGCTACCTGCAGATCTGGGCCGAGAGCGGCAGCCTCGCGTTCGTTGCTTACATCGTGTTGCTGGGGTCGGTGTTCTTCGCGTGCCGTCGCGTGCATCGCATGAGTCGGCAGCGCCCAGACCTGCAATGGGCAGGCAACTACGCGCGCATGATGGAAGCGACCATGGTCGGCTTCTTGGTCGGCGCGTTCTTCCTCAACCGCGGCCACTTCGACCTCATCTACCACTGGCTGGCGCTGACGACGGCGCTGCTATCGGTGACGACGTTGGCGTGGCGAACGGCGCCCGCTGCAGACGGTATGGCCAGGCCTCTGCGCCGTCGCATCGCGGTGCGCTGGCCAGGCCTGCGCGGGCTGGGTGTGCAAACACCGGGGTGGCGCTGATGTGTGGCATCGCGGGTTTGTTTGCGCTCGTTGCCGAGCGTGGGGTCGACGCGGCGATCGCCCAGCGCATGGCGGATCGCATTGCGCATCGCGGGCCCGATGGCGAGGGCCTGCACAGCGGGCGCGGCTATGCCCTCGCGCATCGTCGGCTCGCCATCGTCGACCTCGCAACCGGCGCCCAACCGATGAGCAGCCGCGAAGGCCGCTTGTGGGTGACGTTCAACGGCGAGATCTACAACTACCTGGAACTGCGCGCCGAGCTGGCGAGCCAGGGCTGTGTGTTTCGCACCAACAGTGACACCGAAGTGTTGCTGCACGGCTATCGCGAGTGGGGCGATGGCTTGGCGGCGCGGCTGCGCGGCATGTTCGCGTTCGTGCTGGTCGATGAAGAACGGCACGAGCTCTACGCCGCGCGTGATCGCTTCGGCAAGAAGCCGTTCTACTGGCTGTTGCACGATGGCGTCTTTGCGTTCGCCAGCGAGCTGAAGGCGCTGCACGAACTGGGGCTGCCGCGGCGACTGCGCGCCGATGCGATCGCGCAGTTCTTCGCCCTGCGCTACGTGCCGGATCCGCTGACGGTGTTCGAAGGCATGCACAAGCTGCCGCCGGCGCACTGGTGTCGGCTGCGGGCTGGCCGCATGCAGGTGCAGCGCTACTGGCAGCCCGAGTTCGTGACCGATGACCGCTCCGAAGCCGTGCATGCCGCGCGGGTGACCGAGCTGCTCGACGAAGCGGTGCGCATTCGCTTGATGAGCGAAGTGCCGTTGGCGCCGTTCTTGTCGGGTGGCGTCGACAGTTATGCGGTCGTCGACTCGATGACGCGCACTCTCGGGCGGCCGGTGACCGCCTGCACGATCGGTTTCACGGATCCGGCGTTCGACGAACGCCCGGCGGCGCGCGAATCGGCGGCTGCCTGTGGCGCGCGCTTGTTCGAAGACGTGCTCGACCCGCAGACGCTGCTGCAGCTCGACTGGTATGCGGACACCTTCGACGAGCCGTTCAGCGACAGCAGCGCGGTGCCGACCTACCACGTCAGTCGCTTGGCGCGCCAACACGTCACCGTGGCGCTGTCGGGCGATGGCGGCGACGAGCTGTTTGGGGGCTATCGGCGCTACCTGTTCGACGCGCGCGAGAACGGGCTGCGGCGTTGCTTGCCGGGTGGCGCGTGGCGGCTGCTCGGGGCGTGCTATCCGAAGGCGGATTGGCTGCCGCGCTGGCTGCGAGGCAAACGCACGTTGCAGAACCTCGGCCGTGAACCGGGTGTGGCCTATGCGCGCTCGGTCAGTGCGCACTTGCCGGAGGAAGCCTTGGCGGTGATGCGGCGTGAACACCACAGCGCGGCCGGAGATCCGCATGCGAGCTTGCTGGCGGCGTACGCGGCAGCGGCTCTGCAAACCAAGTCACAACTGCATCGCGCCGTCGCCACCGATCTCGCGACCTGGTTGCCGGGCGACATCTTGGTGAAAGCCGACCGCGCGTCGATGGCGGTGTCGCTCGAAGTGCGCGCGCCCTTCCTCGACCACGTGCTGTTCGAGCACGCCATGCAGATTCCGCCGGCGTGGCATTTCCGCGGCGGCCGCACCAAAGCGTTCTTGCGGCAGGTGCTGAGCCCGCGCTTGCTGCCAGCGGCTCTGCAACGCAAGAAGCAGGGTTTCTCGGTGCCACTGCGCGCGTGGTGCAAGGGCCCGATCGGCGATGCCGTGGAAAGCGTGCTCAGCGAACGGCGGCTGGGTGAGTGGATCGATGCCAGCGTGGTGCGTGGTTTGTTGGCGCGGCATCGCCAGGGCCTCGGTGACCACGCCGAGATGCTGTGGGCGGTGTTGACGTTCGCGCGCTTCCTGCAACGGTGGGGCACGTGAGCCGCATCGTCACGTTCACGAACTTGTTCCCGTCGTCGATCATGCCGACGCACGGCTTGTTTGTGTGGGAACGCATGCGGCGCGTGGCGGCGGCGGGCGGGTTCGCTTGGCACGTGTGCTCGCCGGTGCCCAACGTGTGGTGGCCGCTGCGATCGCGCGCCTATCGGCAATGGGCGCGCGTGCCGCCGACCGAGCCTTGGCACAACGTGCAGGTCGAGCACCCGCGCTATCGCCATTGGCCAGGACTGTCGCTGCGCGCGCAAGCGCAGGCGATGGCGAACGGCGCGCGGGCGGTCGTGACGGCACTCGCCAGGGTCGGGCCGATTGTGCTGGACGCGCACTACCTGTGGCCGGACGGCGTGGCCGCTGGCCTGTTGGCGCGCGAGTTGAAGGTGCCGTTCACGCTGACCGCGCGCGGCTCGGACCTCAATGTGCTCGCCGACGATGCGGTGGTGGCGGCGGCGATTGCGGAGACTGCGCACCGCGCGCACGCGTGTTGCGCCGTCAGTGGGGCCTTGGCCGATCGCTTCG
>CANEYR010000114.1 GCA_947444055.1 Planctomycetota bacterium | reverse complement strand
CGGCAGTACGGACTTCACCCATGCCGCCGCGATGGCAGGGAAACCGAGCGCGTAGTGAAAGAGTTGGTCATGGTTTGCGTGCACGTGGAACCTCCACATGCAATGGCAACGGGCGGGGCAACTTCGGGCGGTGAATCTGGAAATCCGTGGTCCGCGCGGGTTGCGCGCTGGATCGCCGCTGCTCTTCACTCAATCATCCGTCTCCACCTTGGCCTGCACCGCGTGAACCTGACCCTCGAACAACGACTGCTGCGGTTGCTCGCTCGCGAAGAGCGCGATGAGCAACGGGTCAATCGAGAGCTGCGCGCGCAACCGGTCGAACTGCGTGTGATCGAGGGGGAGTGCATCCAAGGCGCGGTGTTTCGCGGCGAAGACGACGGCGGCTTCACCTTTGCGATCGCCGACAACAGCTCGAAGTTTCGCCCTGGCGATCCGCTGACGGTCAGCGATGGCATCGATCTGGTGAACGGCACGCCGCTGGTCTGTGGCCTCTACGACGCGCAGCAGGGGTTGCTGCGTTGCGAGCCCGACGCGTATGCGCGGGACGTCGAAATCGAACTCGACCCGGGCAAGTCGTACGTGATCGATCGGCGGCCGCTCGGTTTGCAGGGGCGTCTGCGCGACGCCGTGCGAGCAGCGTTCGCGACGCCGTTCCTCACCAACGTGTTGCGTGGGGAGCACGCGGTGAAGCGCGATGACGGGCGCTACGAACGGGCGCGCCAACTGCTGTCGGCGAGCGGCCTCAATGCGGCGCAGATCGATGCGGGCGCGGCGGCGATTGCGACCGAGAGCCTGGCGTTGGTGCAAGGTCCACCGGGAACGGGCAAGACGCGCCTGCTGGCGGCGGTGGTCGGGGCGCTCTGTGCGCGCACGTGCCGCATTGCGTTGTGTGCCTTCACGCACCGTGCAGTCGGTAACGCGCTGTTGGCGATCCGTCGCGAAGCGCCGCAGATTCCGGTGTTCAAACTCGCGTCGTCGTCGAGCGACGACCACGACGAGTTGCGTGCCGCCGGTGTGCAGATCGTCGATGCGCGGCGTGTGAAGTTGCCGGAGAAGGGCGCGGTCGTGGCCGGCACCTGCTTTCAGTTGGCGAAGCTGCAAGACAAGGAGCGCTTCCACTACACGGTCTTCGACGAAGCCGGTCAGTTGCCGATCCCGCACGCGTTGCCGGGCATGTTGCGGGCGCAGCGTTGGCTGTTCTTCGGCGACCATCAGCAACTGCCGCCGGTGGTGGCGACGGCCGCTGCCGACCGCGGCGTGGCGGTGTCGATCTTCGAACTGCTGCACGCGCGCTACGGCTCGCATCTGCTCGATCTGACCTATCGCATGAACGATGGCGTGTGTCGCGTCGTCAGCGAGTCGTTCTATGGCGGTCGTCTGCAACCGGCACCTACCGCAGCCCATCGGCGAATGCCGTTCCGACCTGGCGGTCGCCTCGATGAAGTGCTCGATCCCAACCTGCCGGTGGTGTGGTTGCGCATCGACCATCGCCAGCCTGGTTCGCGTTCGCAGGAAGAGGCCAACGCCACAGCCGATGTGGTCGAGGACTTGATCCGCCAACACGGCGTGGCGCCTGCTGAGATCGCGGTGATCGCGCCGTTTCGCGCGCAGGTGCGGCTGCTGCGTTCGGCGATCCAGCACAAGGCGCTGACGGGTAGCGACGACCTCGTGGTCGACACCGTCGAACGCATCCAAGGGCAAGAACGGGAAGTGGTCGTGGTGTCGCTGACGGCCGGCGACGCGGCGGAGTCGAAGGGGCGCGGCGCCTTCCATCTGTCGCTCAATCGCCTCAACGTCGCGCTGTCGCGGGCACGCACGAAGGCGATCCTGGTCGCCAGTTCGCATGCCTTCCGGGCTTTGCCACACGACGCCGACGGGCTGCGCATGGCGTCGCGCTGCAAGGAGCTGCGCGACCGCATGGTGTGTGTGGACCTGTCGCGTCTCTACGTGGTTAACGCCACCGATCCAACATGAGTGAGCCAACTGCACGTCCGTTCTCGTTGCCGGCGGAGATCGCCGGTTGGTATGGCACTGGCGCGATCCTGGCCGCCTACGCGCTGTCGAGTTTCGAAGTGCTGTCTAGCCACGACCGCCTCTATCAGGTGCTCAATCTCACTGGCGCGGCCGGCGTCGCGTGGGTGTGTTGGCGCAAACGAACGTGGCAAGCGTTTTGGCTCGAAGCGATCTGGGCGGCGATCGCCACCATCGCATTGGTGCGCATCCTGTTTAGCTGACGCGGCGTCGCGTCGTGGCATTCGCCCTGCTCACCCCAACAGGCCAAGTGCCAAGTAGCCGACGTAGAGCGCGATGCCAAGTGCGAGACCGAGTGCGATCACGCGCAGGACGTGCACGAGAGACTTGTTCACAGCGAGGCCAACAGCGTGCAGAACGCTGCCTCGTCGAGGATCGTGAGGCCGAGCTGCCGCGCCTTGTCGAGCTTGCTGCCGGCGTCGGCGCCAGCCACGACGTCGCTCACCTTCTTGCTGATGCTGCCCGCAGTGCGCGCACCGAGCGCTTCGACCTTGGCCTTCGCATCGTCGCGCGACATCGTCGTCAAACCGCCTGTGAACACGAACGTGCGTCCAGCCAACGGCCCGGCGGCCACGGGCTCTGCGGTTTGCGGCACGACTCCAGCCGTCGTCAGCGCCGTCAAGGTGGCCTGGTTCTTGGCGGCTGCAAAGAACGTCACGATCGCCGTCGCCACTTCTTCACCAACCCCATCGACGGCCATCAACGCCTCGCGGTCGGCTGCGGCCAGCCGCGCCAGCGAACCGAAGTGCACCGCCAGATCCTTCGCCGTCGATTCGCCAACGTGCCGAATGCCGATGCCGTGCAGGAAGCGCGCGAGCGGCGGCGTCTTGCTGCGCTCGATTTGCTCCAACAGGTTCTGCGTGCTGCGTTCGCCCCAGCGCTCAAGCTCAAGCAATTGCGCCTTCTTGGGTGCGAGCGCGAACACGTGCTCGACCGCGGTCACGAGCTTCGCCTGCACCAGCTGTTCGACTTGTTTGGGGCCGAGCCCCTCGATGTCAAAGGCGCGGCGTTCGGCGAGATGCACGATGCGACCAACCAGTTGGTCTTTGCAGTCGAGGTTGCCGCAGTAGAGGAACTTGCCTTCCATCAGCAGCGCGCCGCCGCAGGCCGGACACGCTGCCGGTGGGGCGGCGGGTGTCGAGTCAGCCGGACGTTGGTCCAGCAGCACACGTACCACCTCGGGGATCACATCGCCAGCGCGTTGGATCTCGACCAGATCACCCGCGCGCACGTCGCGTTCGGCGAGCAGCGCCCAGTTGTGCAGCGAGGCGTTGCGAACGGTGACGCCAGCCAGGTCGACTGCTTGCAGATGGGCGACGGGCGTCACGGCACCGGTGCGACCAACCTGCGCGCCGATGCGTAGCACGCGCGTTTGCGCCAAGCGCGGCAAGAACTTGTAGGCCAAAGCCCAGCGCGGCGTGCGCGAGGTGCGACCGAGTTGTTGTTGCCAGTCGAGGCGATCCACTTTGGCGACGATGCCGTCGAGTTCGTAGGGCAGGTCATCACGCTGCTGCTGCATCTGTTCGCGAAACGCGATCACGGCGTCGATGTCGTTGGCCACGCCGAAGGGCAATGCGACTTGGAAACCCCAGGTGGCGAGTTGCGCGCGCAGCACTTGGTGGGTCGCGAACTCCGCACCTTCGACGTGGCCGATGGCGAAGGCGATGAAGTCCAGCGGCCGCCGTTTGACGACGCGTGGATCCTGCAGCTTGAGCGTGCCGGCGGTGGTGTTGCGGGCGTTGCGGAACTGGCCGTCGGCGCTCGTCTCTTCACGTTCTTGCAGGGCGAGAAAACCCCGTTTGCTCATGATCACTTCGCCGCGCACTTCCATGCGGGCGGGGAATGGGCCCGGCCCCGCAAGGCGGAGCGGCAGGTTGCGGATCGTGCGCAGATTCTGGGTCAGGTCTTCGCCCTGGCTGCCGTCGCCGCGCGACAAGCCGCGCACGAAGACGCCCTGTTCGTAGAGCAGGTTGGCCGAGGCGCCATCGAGTTTGGGTTCGCAACTCCAGGTCACGCTGGCGTCGGCCGGCAACGCCAGCAGCTTGCGCACGCGTTCGCCAAACTCGCGCACTTCGCCCGCCGCCATCAGCGACTCGATGCTGCCCATCGGCGCCAGGTGTGCAACGGTCGGGAAGGACGTGCCCTTCGGCATCGGCGCGCCGACGCGTTGGGTCGGCGAATCGGCGGTGACGAGGTGTGGGCTGGCCTGCTCTAACTTGCGCAGTTGCACGAACAGGATGTCGTACTCGGCGTCCGTGCGGTCGCTGAAGCCACGGTTGTAGTACTGGTCGTCGGCTTCGCGAATGCTCGCGCGCAGCAGCAGGATCTCGGACTCGACACTCACGAGCACGGTCCTATTGGGCGGGCATTAGTCGGTCAAGCGCGCGCCCGCCGATGCTGGCGACTCAGCCGATGACGACCGGCTCGATACGGAAGCGGCCCTCGGCTTGGCGCGCGCCGGCGACGAATTCGTAGGAGCAATCGGGGCTCTTACAGGCCCGGGCGAAGCGGCGGTTCACCTGCAGTTCGATTGCCTGCACGACTTGCTTCTCGGTGACGATGCCCTCGTCCATGGCGAGCTGGCCGAAGCGTTCGGGAGCGTCGGCGTCGACCTTCTGGAGCAGGATCTCGAGTTGTTCGCGCGTGCAGGCGCCGCGCTCGACCAGCAGTTCGCCGATGCGCTCGTGGCGCGGGCAACTGTTGGAGGCGGTGAACACGATGCTGCCGTTCTGCAGGTCAAACGCCATTTGTTCGTTGGCGGTGTGCACGTGCATGGTGCCGGCTTTGCGCATGCGGCCGAGGAACTGGAATACCGACAGCAGCGGCATGCTCTGGCTCGTGCCCCGCAGGTTCTCGGCTGCCTGGCTGGCATTCTGGGGGCGAGCTGCTGTGTTGGTCAGTGGCCGCGTCGGCGCCGTCACGGAACGGGTTGACGCGGAGTGGGTGGCGGTGGCCTTCGGCGCGGTGACTGGTGCAGGTGCCGCGGCTGGGCGCGGCCCGGTGTTCGCGGCACCGACGGTTGCTGGCGTTGGCGCGGGGGCGATGCGGGTGGTGGTGCGAGCTGGTTTGGTGGCCGCCGACGTCGATGCCGCCGACGTCGATGCTGCCGACGTCGATGCTGCCGACGTCGATGCTGCCGACGTCGATGCTGACACCGACATGGCCGACGGCTTGGTGATCAGCGGTTGCGGCTCCGTGGACCCCTTCGCTGGCGCCTTGCTCTGGTCGAGCGTGGCGCAGAGGTCGGGCGCGACCTTGCCTCGCTCCATCAGTTCGTGGATCGCTTCGGCGAGATTGCGCATGCCATTCTCGATGCGCTGCAGAGCCGGCCGGCTGCCATCGAAGTTGAGACCGCGCATCGAAACTTGTTCGAGGGTCTGCGCCAGGATCGCCGCCAACGACACGAAGTCGTCGCAGTAACCCTGGATCAAGGAATTGACGGCTGGCGCCGGAAAGTGTCCGACCTGCATGCGGTGATGATCGGCGGGATCGTTGGGCTTTGGTGAGTCGGCGGACCTCAGCAAGTTAGAGAATGAGACGACGGGTTGACGTCGATGCCCGCGGCAGCGGTGGCATCGACGTCACGAGCGAGGTTGGGGTGTGGTCGCTAGAAGGGAATGTCGTTGGGGTCGACGTCGCCGTTGGGCCCAAGAGCCTCTGGCGAGCGCGCGGTGCGCGGCGCTGCTCGCGGTGCTGGTGGCGACCCTTCGTTGCTCATGGCGCGGAAGCCGTCGTAGGGCACTTCGTTGCGGCGCACCACTTCGCCCGTGGGCGATTGGTACTCCGCGGGACGGATCTCGACGAGAGCCGCGCGTCCCTCAAGATCACTCGGTTCGAACTGCACCTTGCCGGTTGCTGGTAGGCCAAGCGCCTGTAGCACCATGCGGGCGCGCGCGCGCCCCCGGGTGCTAAAGACCAAGCTGTCCCACGCGGCTTGTTTGCCGACGTGCTGCCCTTCGGCGACGACGAGACGCATGGACCAGCGCTCGTCGCCCGCGCGGGTCGTGCCTGGCCGGATCTCGGCAATGCGGCACACGTAGGTGCCAGCGGGAACGGTGACAAAGTTGGTCATGCGGTCAGTCGCGTCGAAATCGATCTCCATGGTGGGCTCCTTGGTCTGGTGAACGGACAAACTGCAATGGGGCATGCGCGAGCTCATCGGTGGCACTCTTCTCACGAAAACTCTGCAGAGCCGGTAGCCTGACGTGGATCGGACCGCTGTTGTGCCCCGCACGTTCTTGGCCACTCTGACTTCCGCTTCCACCGATCTCCCGTTGCATGACCCGCGCCGCTACTTGGCGCTGGCGGTGCGTCACTACGAGAACTTCCCGGTCGGCTCGTGGCTGTTGCCGCGTGCGGCTCGCCGTCACCTGCACCGCATCTATGCGTTTGCGCGCACCGCCGATGACCTCGCCGACGAACTGCGCGATGCGGCGGCTTTGGCGGCGTTCCGTGCCGACTTCTTGCAGCATCTCGAGGGAACGGCGACCGACGTGCCGCTGTTCGTCGAACTGGTGGCGACGATCCGCGACTGCCAACTGCCGCGGTCGCTCTTCACCGACCTGCTCGATGCGTTCGCGCAGGATTGTGTGCAGACGCGCTATGACGAAGTGCAACTGCGCGACTACTGCCGACGATCGGCGGATCCGATCGGGCGGCTGGTGCTGGCGGTGTGCGGCTATCGCGACGAACGGCTGCACGGCCTCTCCGATCGAGTCTGCACTGCCCTGCAACTGCTCAACCACTTGCAGGATCTCGGTGACGACCTGCGTGAACGCGACCGCATCTACTTTCCGAGCGAGGACCTGGCGCGCTTCCAAGTGACGGCAGAGCAGCTGCGGGCACCGGTGGCGAGTCCGGCCGTGCGCGCGCTGGTTCGGCATTGGGCGGCGCGACTGGCCGAGGACTTTGCGGTGGGTTGGGCGATTGTGGACGGCGTACGCGGGCGGCTGCGCTGGGAGCTGCGAGCCATCCTGCGCGGGGCTGCGGCCGTGCTGCGGCGCATCGAGATCGAGCAAGGTGACGTGCTCGCGGGGCGTGTGCATCTCACCAAGGCAGAACGGGTGCGCACGGTGTTGGCTGGACTCTGGTGCCGCGGCGCCCCGTCGTTCGCGAGATTGCCATGAACGGTGCCGCCAACGAACCCAGCACCGCGCGCCTGCGGCCGGAAGAGATCACGGCGCGTTCGGGGTCCAGCTTCCTCACCGGGTTTGTGTGCCTGGCGCCGGCGCGGCGCGCTGGCATGACGGCGATCTACGCGTTCTGTCGGGTCGCCGATGACGCGGTCGACGAAGCGCCCGATGCGGCCACGGGGGAACGCCACTTGCAGTTTTGGCGAACGGAGTTGGCGGCGACGATCGCCGGGGCCGCCAGCACGCCGGTCGGTCAGGCGCTGCGCGTGCAGATGGATCGCTTTGGCGTGTCGCAGGATCGGCTCGATGAGTTGCTTGACGGGGTTGCCACCGACTTGCGGCCGCGACCGTTCGCCGATGAAGAAGAACTGCATCGCTACTGCTACCGCGTCGCGTCTGCCGTCGGGCTCGCCTGCTTGCCGGTGTTGGGGGCGACGAGCGATGGCGCCAAGACGTTTGCGGATGCGCTCGGCCACGCGTTGCAGCGCACCAACATCCTGCGCGACCTGCGGGGCGACGCGTTGGGCGGTCGTTGTTATGTGCCGGCGACGTGGTTGGCGGCGGAGGGCGTGCAGCGGGAATGGCTGACCGGTGTAGGCCCGGACTCGGCGTATGCGGCGGCGGGGCCGATGGCTCGATTGTGTGAACGGCTAGCGAGCGCTGCGCGCCGTGAGTTTGCGCGCGCGCGCAGCGCCCTTCGCAAGCTGCCGCGCGCCGAGCGCCGGGCGCTGGTGCCCGCCCGCATCATGGGTGCGATCTACAGCGACCTGTTGGATCGCCTGCAGCGACGTCGTGGCGACCTGCGCGGCGAACGGGTGCGGGTCGGGCGCGCGAAGAAGCTGTGGCTCGCGCTGCAAGTGTTGGTTGGGGCGCGCGCATGACCGCAGTGCCGGCGCGCGCGTTCGTGCTCGGCGGCGGCGTCGCGGGGCTGACGGCGGCGTTTGGCCTCGCCGATCGCGGCTACAAGGTGACCTTGCTCGAATCGCGCGGCTGGCTTGGCGGGCGCGCCTTCTCATCGCTCGATCGCGACAGTGGTCGGCGGCTGGACAATGGTCCGCACGTGATGCTCGGTTGCTATCGCGCGACGCGGGCGCTGTTGCGGCGACTCGGCACCGAAGAGCACTTTCAGCAGGATCGGGCCCTGGCGCTCGCCTACCGGTGCGTCGGTGGCCGCGTGGTGCGTCTGCAGCTCAGCGGCTTGCCGGTGCCGCTCGCCATGCCACTGGCGTTGCTGCGGTTGGCGGTGCCGTTTGGTGCGCGGGTGCGGGCGTTCGCCGGCATGGTGTGTTCGTTGCTGCCGGTGGCCGCGCACTGGACGTTGGCAGAATGGCTGCGACGCCGACGACAAGATGGCGAACCGGCGGCGTTCCTGTGGCGACCGCTGTGTCGGGCCATCATGAACGTGGAACCGGAGCAGGCGGCTGCGCGCGACTTTCTGGCGACGCTGCGCGAAGCATTTTCTGGCCGCGCGGGCAGTGCGGCGTTTTGGACGCCGAAGCGACCGTGGGGGGCGCTGTTCGGCGATCCGGCGCCTGCAGCGTTGGCGGCGGCCGGCGTCGAGCTGCGGCTATCGGCGCGCGTGGCGACCTTCGAACTAGAGGCTGGACGTGTGCGCGGCCTCGGCTTGCTCAGTGGCGAACGGCTGGCCGTCGCCGACGGCGATCTCGTGGTGTCGGCGTTGCCGTGGTTCGCGTTGCGCGGGTTGCTGCCGTCCGCGGTTGGCGTCGGAGCGCTGCAGTCGTCGCCGATCATGAATGTGTTTGTGCGGACGCGCGCCGAAGCACCGCTGTTGCCCGATGAAGGGACAGTGGTGGCACTCGTCGAGGGTGACCCGTTCCACTTCGTGATGCGCACGGCCGGCGCCGACCCGCGCGAGTTCGCCTTGGTGTCCGGTGGCAATCGTTCGTTCGACGGACAGTCCGTCGACGAGATCCGCAAGCGCGCCTTGCAGCAGATCGAACGCCACTATCCGGGGCTGTCGATGCGCGACGCCGAAGTGCGCATCCGCAAAGAGCAGCACGCGACGTTCGTGGCCTCGTGCGGCAGTGCGGTCCAACGGCCACGGCCAGGGCGGTTGCCTGCTGGTCCCGACAATCTGCTCGTCTGCGGCGATTGGACGGCGACCGGTCTGCCGTCGACCCTCGAAGGGGCCGCGCGCTCGGCGGAGGCTCTGCTGCGAGGTCTCTAGCCGAGAACCGTGTCGATCATCGTGACGATGCGATCGAGCAACTGCCGCAGCCGACGACGTTCGCCATCGAGTTCTTTGACCACCGCGACCAACTGCTCGAGGTTGCGCACTTCTTCGAGCTGCTTGGTGAAGCGATCGCCAGCGACCGATTCGACCTGCTTGAACACGGGCCGCGGCGCATTCACCGCCGCCGCCGCCACCGCCGCTTCGGCCGCCTTCTTCGCCGTGCCACGTGGCTTCACGGGCACGAGCCCGAGCACCGCCTTGGCGCGGCCATACATGATGGGTGCGATCTTCCAGCCCTTGGCTTCGCAGCGTTCGCGCAGCACGCCATAGATCAGGGTCGGTTCGCGCCGCAGTTCTTGCACCAAGAAATCGAAGGCATCGGAGCCCTTGCGTCTGGGGGCGACGATGGCACTGCTGGGGGGAGCGCTGCGGGGGGAAGCACCGCCGGAAACAACGACCGGTGGCTTGTCTTGTGGTTGAGCTGGCATCGCGTCACCATCCTGAACAATCGCAATCGGGGTCGTCGCTGCGGGCGTGGCGGCAACGATTCGGGCCATTGGCGGCAGTGGCAGCGCCGGGGGCGCTTCCTCGAGCCGCGCCTCACGCACCGGCGGCAAGCCGAGGCTCTTGCGGGCGCGACCATATTGAATGGGCTGCATCGACACGCCGGCTTCCGCTGCCAATCGTCGCAGGGCGGAGTAATCGAGATTGGGGTCTTTGCGCAGGCGTTCGATGGCGAACGCCTCGCCGGTGATTCGTTGCGATCCGGACATGATCATTGCGGCCGTTCAGGGATAGAGAGGGGCGACGATGCAACGGTGCCGCGTGGCGTCGTGCAAGCACAAACACACTTGCTACTGCACGTGGATGTGGCGCCCGCCATTCTCGCTGGCGAGCGGTGCGAGGAAGTCTGTGTCGTTCTTGTCGCCGAAGGTGATGCAGTGGATGGCGATCCGACGGAGTTGGTTGATCTCGCGCACTCGCCGCCGAATCTCGTCCTTGTCGACCACGGCACCGGCGGTTGGCGCGCCGTCGGTGATGACGTAGAGCGTGTCGAACCCCGCCGCGTAGTACTTGTCTTGCAGGCCGCGGCCGCCGAAGTCGAGTGCGGCGTGCAAGGCGTCGTAGAGGTTGGTCGGGCCGTTCGGCCGCAGGGTGTCGAGGAAGTTGCCGAGCAGATCGTCGCGCGCGGTGTCGTCGAGTTTCACCAGGGCCGGGCGGCCACCTTCTTGCCGCCACATGCGCACGTCGTCGCTGAACACGACCATGTTGACGAGCGCGCCATCCGGCAGCGACATGATGAGGCGCTTCAGCTCTTGCACGACCAGCGCCGCTTTGGTGGTCGTCAGACCACCAGCCGCCGCCGTGCCCGTGCCTTGCAAGGTGACCGGTTCCGCCATCGAGCCGCTGAAATCGAGCACGAACAGGACGCGGTCCGAATCGACATCGAGGTCGAAGAACGTCGCGTAGCGGTCGCTCTTCGCCTTCTGTTCATTCGGCTTGGTGGCGGGGCGAACGGTGAACTTCGGGCCCTCCGCCTTCCAGAAAGCCCTCCACGGATCGATCGAGCCAATCACGACGGTCTGGCCAGTGAGGCCTTCCAGCAGCTTGTGCAGTCGAAGGTCCATGGCCCACGGGTCCTTCTTGCGCGCCAGCTCCGCCTCGAGGCCATGGATGAGTACGGGAATCACCGGCTTGCACTTTTGGATCGCGAGCGCGAACGCGGCGGCGCTGCGCACTTGCCAGATCGGATCACGCACCAGCACTTCTTCGAGACGTTGGTGGGCGCTGTCGCGCAGGGCGAGGGTGGCGCCAGTCGGCGTCTTGCCGAGCGTTTCATCGACGTGTGGTTGCAGGGCATTGCCGATCGCGTTGCAGGCCGCGATGCGTACGTTCGGCTCGGTGTCGGCAAGCAGTTCGAGCAACGTGGCGACGAGGTCGAGGGAAGAGTCCTTCGCCATTGCGTTGACGGCATGCACGCGCAGCTCGGTTGGCATGGCTCGGCACGCGCGCATCAATTCAAGCTGGGCCTCGACGCTCGGATGGCCACCGAGCACGCGCAACACGGCGGCGGCGTTGAGTTGCTCTTGATTCTTCTTCACCGAGCGCAGGCCTTGCGCATTCAGCATCTGCAACAGCCACGGCAGGATGCCTTCGCCGGTCATCGCGCGCAGGTGTTTGCAGGCGAGCCCATGCACGCGCCACGGCTGCAGTTCGCGGTAGAAGTCGATCAGGTCGGTCGAGGTCTGCGCGCCAACGGGTTTGGGATCGATGCTCGCCGCCTCAAACAGCATCTGCGCGCTGCCCAGCGTGTTCCATTGCGCGATCTTTTGCATGCGCGCGTCTAGCTCCGACAGCGCCTGCTCGTCGGTCTTGCCTTCTTTCACCAAGCGGAACGCGCCGACCTTGTAGTCCTGCAGCCAGGCGCGGAACCCCGTGATGTCGCCCGCCTGCACCGCTTCTTGTTCCGTCAGCTTCGGCTCGGGCGCTTTGGCCGGCGGCTTGGGTTTCTGGGCGGTGAGGGTCGCCACGCAGATGACGACGGCGAGAAGACTGGCGATCCGCGCGAACATCTCGTCACGCATACGCGGTCGCGGCGTGCCTGGGAAGGGGCGGCGGTGCAGCCTTCTCTCACGCCGCGCTACGACCTACCGTGCGCGCGCCGCCAAGTCACCCACATGCGCCACTCGCTGCTCACGATCTCTCTGCTCGCCGCCTGCCAGTCCACGCCGTCGCGCGCGCCTGAGTTCTTCCCGGCGCCACCGGGCGCGTTGGCAGCTCTGCCGTTCTCGGAAGCGGTCGCCGCGAACGGGCTGCTGTTCGTCTCAGGTCAGCTGGGCAACCTGCCGGCCACGCTGACCCTGCCACCAGGCGGTATCGAGGCCGAAGCGAAGCAAGCGCTGGCGAACATGCAGGCCGTGCTCGCGCGCCACGGCTGCTCGCTGCGCGATGTCGTGAAGTGCACGGTCTTCCTCGCCGACATCGCCGAATGGCCGCTGTTCAACGCAGCCTACAAACAGGTCTTTGCGGCGCCGTTCCCGGCCCGCAGTGCGCTGGCCGCGAGTGGCCTCGCGCTCGGCGCGCGGGTCGAAGTGGAATGCATCGCGGTCTTGCCGCCTGCTCATTGAGGCGCGCCGACCAGCTCACCCCTGCGCAATCGCCGTAATCGCCGCCACGAACGCATCCAGCTCCTCGGTCGTCGTGTAGAGATGCGGCGTCACGCGCACGCCATGCACGCCAGCGTCGGCGCTGTCGATCGCGACCGTGAAGATGCGATGCCGGTCCAGCAGCTGCTTCGCCAGCTCCTTCGGCGTCACCCCATCGATGCCCACCGTCGCGATCGCACACGTTCGCAGCGGGTCCTTCGGTGTGAACATGCGCACCCGCGGCAGTTCGCGCACCTTGGTGGTCCAGTACTTCTGCAGCCAACGCAGCCGTTCTTCCTTGCGCACACTGCCGATCTCCCGGTGAACGCGAATGGCGTCGACGATCGCGAGGTCGGTGGCGGCCGGGTGCGTGCCGGTGTGATTGAGCTTGTCGATGAACTGATCCGGGCAGGGGTCGCCAAACAGCGGCCACATGCCTTTGAGCCGTTCCTTCTTCACGTAGAGAATGCCGGCGCCGAGCGGGCAGCCGAGCCACTTGTGCAAGCTGGCGCCGTAGTAGTCGCAGCCGAGCTCGGGGATGCGGAAGTCCAGCTGCGCGAATGCGTGGGCGCCGTCGACCAGCACCGGCACTCCCTTCGCATGCGCCATGTCGACGATCTTGCGCACCGGCAGGATCTGGCCGGTGATGTTCACCAGGTGGCAGATCATCAACAACCGGGTCTTCGCCGTGATCGCGTTGGCGTAGAGGTCGACGAGTTCGGCGTCGGTGGTGGGATTCACCGGTAGCGACACCAGACGGTTCTCGATGTCATACCGGCGCTGCTGTTGCGCGAACATGTCGAGCATGGCGCCGTAGTCCTGCTTCGCCATCACTGCTTCGTCGCCGGCGCGCCAGTCAAAGCTGGCGATCACCGTGTCGAGGGACTCGGTGGTGTTGCGCGTGATGATGAGTTCGTCGGCGCCACATCCCGCGAGCTCGGCGAGCAGTTCGCGCGAACGGCGTTTGTCGTCCATCTGGCGCGTGCGCATGTAGAACGCGGCGTCGACGTTGACCGCGCGAAGGTGGCCGACGAGCGCTTCGAGCACATCGTTCGCCATGCGCGAGTAGTAGCCCTGCTCAAGGTCGATGCGACCCTCGGGCAAACGATAGCGAGCCCGCAGCTGCTGCCAGAAGTCCGCCGTCATCGGCAAGGGTGTCGTGGCGTCGCTGCCGCCGCTCACGTCACCACACAGGGCCGCCGTTGCCGCGCAGCCAACCGTGCGCAGGAAGTCACGCTTGTCCATGTCGGCGAATGTAGCGGCGGGGCTGCGCTTGCACGTGCCCTTCGCTTGGGCAAGTCCGACGACGCCGGCGATGCGGCCATCGGCGGCGAGTCGCAGCACGTTGGTCGCTTGGCCGCGCGGGGCGCCTGCGGACTGGCAAGGGGCGCTCAGCGGTGACAGTTCCCGGCCGCGGTCGCGTGCACTCACCGGCGCCATGCTCATGCCGCTCGCGCTGGCGGCGCTACTGCGGCGTGAAGCGATAGGACATCGCGAACGAATCGATCGACGGCGCGATCGACGGGTCGGACTCGACGTTGTTGCCGGTGATGAACCGCCAGTTGACGTAGCGCACGTCGCGCGGCGTGAACGGGTCGTTGCTGACCGAGTAGCCGTCGATGAAGGCCGGGTTCATCAGTTCGTTGGGGTCCTCGACGTAGCGCGTCACCGTGCGATTGTAGAGATAGGCCCAGGTGTTGCGCCCATTGCGGGTGTCCCACTTGCGAATGTGGGCATCGCCCGCCTTGTACGGATCGAGCGGGAAGTTGGCGGCCGACGGCCGCAGATCTTGCCTGGCTGGCGCGGAGAACAGCGGGTTCTGCGCGGTGGCTGCTGGGAAGAGCACGTTGGGGTTTGCGATCCACGCGTTCCAGTACCACGGCGTCGGATCGACGATGCTGGCGGCGCGGAACTGGGGCACCAACGACGTGCCGGCAGGCAGACGCGATAGCGGCGGATCGAACTCGTAGGAGAAGCGCGGCAGCACGTCGGCTGGCAGCGAGGCGTTGCCGTTCTGCAAGTAGAACGGTCCGAGCCGAGCATCGGCGAAGCCCTCGGGCACGCGATGCGGGTTGAACAGGTCGACGAAGCCGGCGGTGATGACGCTCTGTCGCTTCACCACGTCGAGCATGACCCAATAGAAGGTGTTGTCACCGTTCACGGTTGGGGCCCATGACGCCGACGTGGTCGTGCCAGGTTGCCAGCCGCCAGCGGCGCTGCTCCAAGCGGGCGACGATGTGCTCATGCACAGGCCGCCTTGTGGGGCTGCGCTCGGGCGGCCCGCGGAGAGCACGCGGAAGTTGGGTCGCGCATTGGATTGCACGGTGATCGCGACCTGCCACCCGTTGGTGCCGAGGGCGATGTAGGGGTCGCCGTGCGGCAGTTCGGAGGAATCGCAATAGGTCCAGAAGTCCGCGAGCAGCGGCAGCGCCACGCTGCCCATCAAGCCACCGGTGAACTGATCCTGGCTCGCCAAAGCACCGATGCGGAAGTTGGGCGCGTCGTTCCAGTACGAGCTGACGAAGGTCGCCGTCGAGCCGCCCGCATTGGCGACGTCGATCCAGCGACGACCTTGTCCATTGGGGAACGGCGACAGCACGTAGGGGGCGTAGGAGTTTGGCCCCGGGGTGCCGGGCAGCGCTGTCAAGTCGGAGCCGATGCCGGCGTTGCCGCCCTGTTCGATGACCGTCTCATCGCGATAGACGAAGTGCGGCGCGCGAAACTGCGGCAGTGGCAGATACCGGTTGATGCCGTTGGGTTCGCGCACGACTTGCGATGGATTGATCGCCATCTGGGCATCGATGTAGGCCGCGTCGCGAGGTGACTGCGACTGCAGCGTCGTGCCGTTGCCGCTTGGCGCTGGGTTCCACGCGAAGTTGCGTTCGAACTGCAGCCTCAGGCCGGAGTCGGGCAAGGACGGCAAGGCGCTGAAGTCACCGACGCAGGGAGCGGGTCGGAACTCGGAGTGACCAAGCCACAAGCTCACGCGATCGAACTCGTCGAATTGCAGGTTGGTGGCCGTGAAGGGAGCCCAATACATCTGCTCGATGTCGAGGTTGAAGTCGAACGGGTCGGTGCGCGACAAGCTCAGGTCGATCTCGCGCCACAGCATCTGCAGCCGACAGCCGAACGGATTGAGCGGGTTCTGCACGCCCTGGTTGAGCAGGTTGCTGGCGGAGTTCGACCCGCGTTGCAGCTCCGTCTGGTTGGGGTTGATGTCGAACACCGTCTGCGGGCACCAAGCCAGCGGCGCCTGCGGCTGGCTTGCAGGTGGCTGTTGCACGACGGGCGATTGATTGAGATTGTCGGCGATCACGCGCGTGCGGGAAGTTGGACGCGCGAGCAATTGGCCATCGACGTAGACGAAGCCGCCGAACAGGTCTTCGAGCGGATAGGCCGCGGCGCGCTGCGAGCCATCGGCTGGCGACACTTCATTCGGCAGGAAGTAGCTCGGGTTGGCATCTTCATCGCGCGACTCGTAGCGACGCACGAGCGAGACCACGATGTTGCCGCGGAACATCGGCTCGCCGGCGTTGAGGCGGGTGTCGACGGTGAACGGAATGACCACGTTGTTGGCGCGGCTTGGCGTCGTGCCTTGCAGATCAAGACGGTTGCCGGCGAGGTCGCGGATGCCGCCGTCGGGCGAATCGGCGATCATGTGCAGGAAGTAGCGATAGTCCGCGCCAGGCGCCGGATTGCGCAGCG
>CANEYR010000113.1 GCA_947444055.1 Planctomycetota bacterium | reverse complement strand
GTTGCCGGACTGGTCGATGTAGGTCATGTCGAAGCGCTCGGGCAGATTGAAGTCGCACTGGATCGTGCTGCACTGCCAGGTGCGGCCGAGCACGTCCTTGACCTTGACGTCGATCTTCGGTCCGTAGAACGCACCGCCGCCTTCGTCGACTTGGAACGGCAAGCCGACCGACTCCAGCGCCTTGCGCAATGCCGTGGTCGCCTTCTCCCAGCCTTCGTCGGTGCCGACACTCTTCGCCGGCCTCGTGCTCAGGTTCATGGCGTAGTCGTTGAACCCAAATGCCTTCAGCATCGCGATCACGAAGTGCAAGCAGCGGGTGATCTCGGCTTCGACTTGGTCTTCACGCAAGAACAGGTGGGCGTCGTCTTGGGTGAAGCCACGCACACGCAGCAGACCGTGCAACGAGCCTTGGTTCTCGTAGCGATAGACGGTGCCGAGCTCCGCCCAACGGAATGGCAGATCGCGGTAGCTGCGCCGCTTCTGCTTGTAGATCTGCACGTGGAACGGGCAGTTCATCGGCTTCAGCCGGTACTCGGCGCCATCGATGTCGATGCCCGAGTACATCGAGTCCTTGTAGAAGTCGAGGTGGCCGGACGTCTGCCACAAGTCGGCCTTGGCAATGTGCGGCGAGTAGACGATGTCGTAGCCGCCCTTCAGGTGCTCGCGCCGCCAGAACTCTTCCATCTTGTGGCGGATGAAGCCGCCCTTGGGATGCCAGAGGATGAGACCGGCGCCGAGGTCGCCCATCGTCGAGAACAAGTCGAGGTCGATGCCGAGGCGGCGGTGGTCGCGCTTCGCCGCTTCTTCGAGGTTGCCGCGATGCGCATCCATCGCCTTCTTGTCAGCGAACGCATGGCCGTAGATGCGCGTCAGCATCTTGTTGCTGGCGTCGCTGCCGAAGTAGGCGCCTGCGAGCGCCAGCACGGCGATGCCCGGACCGATCTTGCCGGTGGTCGGCACGTGTGGGCCGCGGCACATGTCGACGAATTCACCCGAGCGGTAGAACGTGATCTGCTCGCTCGTCGGAATCTTGTCGATGGTGGCGACCTTGTAGTCCTCACCGCACTGCACCATCAGCGCCCGCGCGTCGTCGCGCGGCATCGACTCCAGCACGAACGGCACGTCCTTCTGGATGATCTCTTGCATCAACTGCTCGATCTTGGGCAGGTCGTCTTGGGTGATCGGCTCGTTGCCGAAGTCGATGTCGTAGTAGTAGCCGTAGCGTGGATCGTCGACTGGCGGCCCCTTCCACAGCTTGGCCCGCGGGCGAATGCGTTTGACGGCGTCGGCGAGCACGTGGGCGGCGGAGTGGCGCAGCACTTCGAGCCCTTCCTTGCTGTCGCGCGTGTAGATCTTCATCTTCGCGGAGCGGTGAATCGGCAGCTGCAGGCTGTGCACGGCGCCATCGAGTTCGATGCCGACGGCGGCTTTGGCAAGGCCCTTGCCGATCGACTCGGCAACGGCGATCCCCGTCGTGCCCGCGGCGTATTCGCGCACGGAACCATCGGGGAGGGTGAGTTGGATCTTGCTGGCGGTCGACATGGAGTGTTCGGCAGTCGGCTGGACTGCGGGGCGCGGATCATCGCGATGGCGGGGGCAGGCGGCAAGCGGAGAAGCGCGCGTGGCGGCTGGCGGCGAGCGTCGCTACAACACGTCGATGCGATCGCTGCTGCTGCTGTTCCTTGCCGGTTGCACCGTGGCCCCTGCCTCCATGACCTCGACGACTGCGGACATTCACAGTTATGCCGAGCCACAGCGTGTGCGCTCGACCCACCTCGACTTGGAGCTGACGCTCGACTTCGAGCGGCACGTGGCGCACGGCTTGGTGACGCACCATCTGCAGCGCAGCGAGGCGACGGCCCCGTTCGTACTCGACACCGCTGGCCTGACGATCGAGGCCGTGCAGGATCA
This sequence comes from Planctomycetota bacterium, assembly GCA_947444055.1. GTDB lineage: Bacteria > Planctomycetota > UBA1135 > UBA1135 > UBA2386 > UBA2386. The sequence goes on along the minus strand of CANEYR010000113.1, from coordinate 14,439 downwards.
GACCGGCTTCCCGGTGTCCTGGGAGCAGCCGATGCAGTCGGATCCGGTGTTGGGCAAGCGCCTGATCGTTCATCTGAACGCGAATACCGAACGCGTGCGCATCCGCTACGCCACCGCACCCGACGCCGAAGCGATGCAGTGGCTCGCGCCTGAACAGACGAACGGCGGCAAGTTGCCGTTCCTGTTCACGCAGGGCCAAGCCATCTTGACGCGCACGTGGATCCCGTTGCAGGACACGCCAGCCGTGCGCGTCACGTGGTCGGCACGCATCAAGGCGCCGAACGGCCTGGTGACGGTGATGAGTGCGTCCGAACGTGGCCAGGACGGCGAGGTGGCGACGTTTTCGATGAAGCAGCCGGTGCCGAGTTATCTGATCGCGCTGGCGTGCGGCGACCTGACGTCGCGGCCGCTCAGCGGTCGCTGCGCGGTGTGGGCGGAGCCAAGCATGATCGAACTCGCGGCCAGCGAACTGGCCGAGACGGAGTTGATGGTGAGCGCCTGCGAACGCTTGTTTGGGGCCTATCGATGGGGTCGCTACGACGTCTTGGTGCTGCCGCCGAGCTTCCCGTTTGGCGGCATGGAGAATCCGTGTCTGACGTTCGCGACGCCGACGATTCTGGCGGGCGATCGGTCGCTGGTGTCGCTGATCGCGCACGAATTGGCGCACAGTTGGTCGGGCAATCTGGTCACCAACGCGACGTGGCGCGACTTCTGGCTCAACGAAGGGTTCACCGTCTACCTCGAGGCGCGCATCATGGAGGAGGTGTTTGGCCAGGGCCGGGCGGCGATGGAAGTGAACCTCGGCATGCAGGAGTTGGCGGCCGAACTGCAGACGCTGCCTCTTGCCGACCAAAAACTGCACATCGATCTGACCGGCCGCAACCCAGATGACGGCATGACCGGTGTGCCCTACCAGAAGGGCGCGGCGTTCTTGCGTCGGCTTGAGCAGGTGTTCGGCCGCGCGCGCCTCGATGCGTTCTTGCAGTCGTGGTTCGATCGCCACGCCTTCCAAAGTGTGACCACGGCGACGTTCGTCGCGTTCCTGCAGGCCGAGCTGCTGGCGAAGCATGCGGCCAAGGCCAACCAGATCGACGTGACGCAGTGGATCACGGGCACCGGTTTGCCAGGCGATGCGCCGGTGCCGGACAGCGAGTTGTTCGCGGCGGTGGATGCGCAGCTGGTCGCGTGGCGCGGCGGCACCCCGCCTTTGCAGTTGCTGACCAAGGACTGGGCGACCCAGATGTGGCTGCGCTTCCTCGCCGGCCTTGGCACCGCCGACAAGGACAAGCTCGCCGAGCTGGACTCGGCCTTTGTCTTCACGCGCAGCGGCAACAGCGAGATCCTCTGTGCGTGGCTCGTGCTCGCCATTCGCGCCGACTACCACGCCGTCGATCGGCGGCTCGAACTGTTCTTGATGACCGTCGGCCGCCGCAAGTTCTTGAAGCCCTTGTATGAGGCCTTGCTGCTGAGTGCTGACGGCCAGGCGCGAGCGCTCGCGATCTACGCGAAAGCACGGCCGCGCTACCACGCCGTCAGCCAGCGCACCCTCGATGCGATGCTGGGTTACAAAACGAAGTGAGCGAACGAATCCACCACAGGTCGCTCGCATTGCGAGCCGATGCGGCATAGCCTGCCGCGACGAACACGAACATGAGCGAAGCGAAACCCTTCATTGATCCCCGCGAGGTCGTCACTCTCGCTATTGGTTTTGCCCTTGGCCTTGGCATCCTTGTCTTCTTCCTGCTGCTCGCGAAGACGATGGGCCTGACGACGATCGTCGACATCGGCAACCTGCCTCGGCAGTAGGTCTCTCGGCAGTAGGTCTCTCGGCGGTAGGTCTCTCGGCGGTAGATCCCTCGGCGGTAGATCCCGCGGCGGCGGATTTCTCGGCGGTAGATCCTTCGCCCCCATAGACCTCGCGGCGCCCTGTTCGCCAGTCGGGGTGAAAACGACAGCACCCGTCCGCGCCAAGCGCGACCGGGTGCTTTGTCTGAGGGCGTCAGTGCACGAGGCACACACGCCGATTGGGTTCGTGCTGGGGAGCGACTACCGAGGCATTACCACTCGTCGCCGCCGCCACCACCACCACCACCACCACCGCCGCCGCCGCCGTCGTCACGACCGCCGCCGCGCCGACCCCGGTCGCCGCCGCCGCCGCCGCCGCCACCACCGCCGCTGTAGCCACCACGACCGCCGCCGCTGCGACCGCCGCCGCCGCCGCCACTGTAGCCGCCGCGACCACCGCCGCCGCCGCCACCACTGTAGCCGCCGCGACCACCGCCGCCGCCGCCACCGTAGCCGCCGCGGCTACCGCCGCCGCCACCACCGAAGCCACCGCGGCTACCGCCGCCACCGCCGCTATCCTGGCGCGGCTGGGCTTCGTTCACCTTGAGCGGGCGACCGTCGAGGTCGGCACCGTTCATTGCCTGGATCGCGCCTTGCGCGTCCTGGTCGTTTGCCATTTCGACGAAGGCGAAGCCACGCGAACGACCGGTGTCCCGGTCGAGCATGATCTTCACTTCGGCTACCTGGCGGCCATCACCACCGAACGCGCCGCGGAGCGACTCTTCGGTGGTCTGAAAGGAGAGGTTTCCAACGTACAGTCTCGTACCCATCTGACGATCTCTTCACCTTTTGACGTACTCAACGCACACAGGTCAAAAGGCCAAAGCCCCATGGTGCGATCAAACTAGGAAAGCGAGTCTCTAGTGGGCTTCCCCGATCGATCGACCCATGGCAGACCAACCAAGACAGACCAAACGAGGCCGCGGACGGCGGAACGATGCGCTGCCCTGCGCCGGTACGCAAGCCGGTGTCCCCATTTTTTCCACCGTGAGTCTGGCGTCGACTTCCTGACTGCGAGGTAGCGACACCGGCCGACGCCGCTATGGTGCGCGCCCGCTCGACGCCTATGCAATACGGATTCGTACTCGATCAGCGCCGCTGCATCGGTTGCCACGCCTGCACGGTGGCCTGCAAATCGGAGAACGAAGTGCCGCTCGGCGACTTCCGGACCTGGGTCAAGTACACCGAAGTTGGCAGCTTTCCGGCCGTTCGCCGCCACTTTGCGGTGCTGCGATGCAACCAGTGCACCGATGCCCCGTGCGTGACCATTTGCCCGGTCATCGCCCTCACGAAACGGCCCGATGGCATCGTCGATCTCGACAAGGACGTGTGCATTGGCTGCAAGGCGTGCATGCAGGCATGTCCCTATGACGCGCTCTACCTCAACGAGGAGAGTGGCGGCGCCGAGAAGTGCCACTTCTGCGCGCACCGGATCGAGCAGGGCTTGAAGCCGGCTTGTGAAGTGGTCTGCCCGGAAGTTGCCATCATCAGTGGCGACTTGCACGACCCGACGAGCCCGGTAAGTCGCCTGCTGGCGGAAGTTCCCGGCGCGGTGGCGCGGCGACCCGAACAGGGCACCGGGCCGAACGTCTTCTACCTCGGTGCCCACGCCGCGTCGCTGGAGCCAGGGACCGCCAGGGAAGAAGACATGTATTTGTGGAGCGACCGGCGTTCGCCGAAGCCCCCACTGCCGGCGGTCGATGCCGAGGCGCTGCAGCGGCCGGATGCGCGGGTTGCCCTCGACGTCGACCACAAGCTGCATTGGGGCTGGAAGGTCTCGGCATACCTGGTCACCAAAGGCATCGCCGCCGGGGCCGCACTGTGGGCGCCGTTCGTCGCCTTCATGCCGAGCGCGAGCCCCCTTGGCCGCAGCTACATGCCGGAACTGCTGGCGATGGTGTTCTTGTTGCTCACCAACGTCTTGCTCGTCATCGACCTGAAGCGACCCAAGCTGTTCTTGTCGATCTTGCTGCGGCCGAACATGCGCAGTTGGTTGGTGAAGGGAGCCTGGGTGCTGATGGCCTTTGGCGGCATCACGGCCGCGATCCTGCTGGCGCGTGTCTGCGGTTTCGATGGACTGGCGGATGGTCTGCGTTGGACCAACCTCGTGGGTGGTTCGCTCGCCGCTGCCTACACCGCCTTCTTGTTCGCGCAGTGTGAAGGCCGCGATCTGTGGCAGCACACCCGCGTCCTGCTGCCGCATTTGCTGGTGCAAGCGGCTTGCCTTGGTGGTGCCGCCCTGTTGCCGTTCGTGCCCGACCAGAAGCTGGCGATGGCGGTTGTGGTGTTGGCACTCGCCCACCATGCCCTTGGCCTGTTCGAGCGCTTTGGCCACCACGAGACGCACAACGCCAAGATGGCGGCGGCTCTGTTGCCAGTCATCCCGGCTTGGCGCGGCAGCAAGCTGTCGGCCTTTCACGTCGGTATGGCCACGACGACGTTCGCTACCTTGCTCAGCATGTTGCTGTTGCTGGGCGGCGTCGCGCATCCAGCGGCGCTCGCCCTGTGTGCGGTGTTCGCCGCTGGCGGGCTCTTTCTCTACGAGCAAGCCTACGTGCGCGCTGGCCAGCTGCCGCCGCTGTCGTAGTCGCTCATCGTTCTGCCGAAGCCCATCCTTCCGAACCACCATCCGTCCAACCACCAGAGGTCCCATGCGTCGCTCGCCAATCGTCGTCAGCTGTTCGCTGTTCTTGTTTGCGTCCCTACCGGCCCAAGGCGGCGGCCAGGCGCAGGCACCAAAGCTGCTGCACTTCACGGTCGAAAGTGGCACCGTCGCGAGCAAGACGATCCGTGAAGGCGAAGCGGGCTTTTCGATCTACTTGCCGAAGGGCTACGCCGACGAAGCCAACAAGGACAAGAAGTACCCATGGGTGTTGTGGCTGCCGGGATTCGGTGGCGCGAGCGAGTTCCCTCAGCGCGGCGGCGCGGAAGTGCTCGATCAGCTGCGTGGCGAAGGCAAGATCCCGGAGCTGGCGCTGGTCGTGTTCAGCGCGTCCGGTGGTCGCGGCCGTTCGACCTACATGAATGGCGAAGCGCGCAGCGACACCGAAGACTTGATCGTGGGTGACTACCTCACCCATATGCAGACCAAGTACCGCTTGGCCACCGACAAGAAGCAGCGCGCCGTCATGGGTGTCAGCGCCGGCGGCTTCGGCGCGCTCAAGATCGCCATGCGGCACATGGACACGTTCGGGGCGGTCGCGGTGCACTCGGCGGCGATCCTGCCGGCGGACCCGGCCGACCTGGCTGGCAGTGACGAAGCGACGGTGCAGCGCTTCCTGCGTGGTGGCATCGAGAAAGAACTCGGCAACCCCATCGACAAGGCGAAGTGGCAGGCGCACATGCCGCTCGGCATCGTCGCCACCAAGAAGGCCGAAGATCTCGTCGGCTTGCAGGTCTACTTCGACGCCGGCACCGACGATGACTACGGCTTCTGCCCGCCGAACGAACTGCTCAGCAAGAGCATGACCGAGAAGGGCATGAAGCACCTGTTCCGCAAGGTCGAGGGCGGTGGGCATGCCTGGAGCAGCCCGTCGATGAAGGAGAACGTCGCGGTGTCGCTGCAGTTCATCGGCCACGCGCTGACCGGCAAGGACGCGGTGGCGCTGATGACGCCAGCCCCGAAGACAGAGGACGCGCCGGTCGCGCCCAAGAAGGACGGCGACAAGTAAGTCGGCGCATCTCTTCGCGCTGCGGTGCCATCGAGCCATCGCTGTGGTGTCACGCCAGAAGCCAAATGCACGGTCTTGCTCTGCACGCGGCAGGCGGTATCGAAGCGGCCCATGGATGCGATGACCTTGTCCGAAGCCGCCAAAACGCGCATCTGCACGTGGCTGGCCGCAGAGCAGGTCGACAGCAGCTACCTCGCGTTCGTCGTTCGCCATCTGCAAGCCGAAGACAGCACGTGGCGCTGGTGCTGCGGCAGCAACTGCGATCCCTGCGTGCAGCGCTTGGGACGTGTGGTGGACCAGACGCGGCAGTTTCTCGGCCAGCCGCCGCCGGTCGGCTAAGCCCGAGGCGCGGGTGGCGCCGGGCGTGCCTTGGACTTTGCAGCAGACGACGTCCTGGCCCGTTCCTGTGCACACGCTCGTAGACCAAGCCAACGCTCGTTCCTAATCTCGTCGGGCTCCCATGGACCACGCCACGCTGCGCACCACCCCGCTCGAGAACTTCCCGCCGCCAGAACGGTGGGATGACTGGGAAGAACTCGATGCCAAGGCGTGGCCGCGTCGGGTGATGAAGCAGTACTCGTTGGTGCCGACCATCTGCTTCAACTGCGAAGCGGCCTGTGGCCTGATCGCCTACGTCGACAAGGCGGACGGCGCCATTCGCAAGCTGGAAGGCAACCCCTACCACCCTGGCTCGCGCGGCCGCAATTGCGCCAAGGGGCCGGCGACGATCAACCAGGTGCACGATCCGGAGCGCATCCTGTATCCGATGAAGCGGGTCGGCGCGCGCGGCAGCGGGCGCTTTGAGCGGGTGTCGTGGGATGAAGTGTTGGTGACGCTCGGCGCGCGCATTCGCAAGGCGATCGTCGAGGGCCGCAAAACCGAAGTGATGTACCACGTCGGCCGCCCTGGCCACGATGGCTACGTCGAACGCGTGCTGCAGGCTTGGGGCGTCGATGGCCACAACTCGCACACCAACGTCTGCAGCGCCGCTGCCCGCCTTGGCTACACGCTGTGGAGTGGCTACGACCGCCCGTCTCCCGACTACGAGAACGCCAAGTTCACGCTGCTGATCTCAAGCCACCTCGAGACCGGCCACTACTTCAACCCGCACGCGCAGCGCATCATCGACGGCAAGATGAAGGGCGGGAAGTTGGCGGTGTGCGACATTCGCTTGTCCAACACGGCGAGCATGGGCGACTACTGGCTGGCGCCGCGGCCTGGCACCGAGGCGCTGATGCTGCTCGGCTTCGCGCACGTCATCCTGCGCGAGAACCTGGTCGATTGGAGTTTTGTGCGCGACTGGGTCGAGTGGCGCGCCTACCAACGAGCGCACGGCCGGGTGGAGAACTTCGCCAGCTTCCAGCAGGAACTCGCCGCCGACTACGCGTTCGCCACCCCGCAGCACGTGGCGGCGGTGTGTGGGCTCGAAGCCGCGACGATCGAGACCGTTGGTCGTGAGATCGGGCAAGCGGGCAGTGCGTTTGCGTCGCACGTGTGGCGCAACAGTGCGGCCGGCAACGAAGGCGGCTGGGCGGTGGCGCGCAACCTGCAGTTCGTCTCGGTGTTGGTCGGCGCCGTGGGTTCGCTTGGCGGCACGGCAGGTGCTGGCACCAACAAGTTCGTGCCCGCACCGTTCAGCAAACCTCGTCCCCAAGACATTTGGAGTGAACTGCTCTACCCGCGCGAATGGCCGCTCGCGCACCACGAACTCAGCTACTTGCTGCCGCACTTGGTGAAGAGCGGGCGCGGTCGCATCGATACCTACTTCACGCGCGTCTACAACCCGGTGTGGACCAACCCCGACGGCGCGATGTGGATCGAGATGTTGGCCGACGAGGCGCAAGTCGCTTGCCACGCGGTGCTGTCCCCGACGTGGAACGAGACGGCGCGTTGGGCGGACTACGTGCTGCCGATGGGCCACGCCACGGAACGCCACGACTTGATGTCGCAAGAGACGCATGCGGCGACCTGGATCGGCTTTCGCCAGCCGGTGCATCGCGTGCTCGCCGAACGGCAAGGCAAGCAGATCACCTGGACCTACGAGTGCAATCCCGGCCAAGTGTGGGAAGAGGACGAGTTTTGGATCGCGCTGTCGTGGCATGTCGACCCCGATGGCTCGCTGGGCATTCGCCAGCACTTTGAGTCGCCCTATCGCAAGGGCGAACGCGTCACCGTCACCGAGTACTACCGCTGGATCTTCGAGAACAGCGTTCCCGGGTTGCCGGCGGCGGCGGCGAAAGAGGGCCTGTCGCCGCTCGAATACATGCAGCGCCACGGCTGCTTCCTGGTGCAAGACCAGGTCTACAAGACGCACGAGGCGGAGTTGAAGGGCGAGTTCGAGGTCGATGCCGAACGTGGCATCGTGCACCAACACGGCAAGCTCGCGGGTGTGTTCGCGGGTGGCAAGGCGTGTGTGGGCTTCCCGACGCCAAGCAAGAAGCTCGAACTGTTCTCGCCGACGATGGTCGACTGGGGATGGCCGGAGTACTCGACGCCGGCCTACCTGAAGAGCCACATTGACGAGTGCCACTTGGATCGCGCCGCTGGTGAGATGGTGTTGGTCGCAACGTTTCGCTTGCCAACGCTGATCCACACGCGCAGTGCCAACAGCAAGTGGCTGACCGAACTGTCGAACACCAACCCGGTGTGGATCCACACCAGCGATGCCGAACGCCTCGGCGTGAAGATGGGCGAGCTGGTGCGCGTCGCCACGCGCATTGGCTACTACGTCAATGCCGTCTGGGTGACCGAAGGGGTGCGGCCAGGAGTGATCGCCTGCAGCCACCACATGGGTCGCTGGGCGGTGCAAGGCGATCAAGTCTCTGGCAACCACTGGCAGCTGCACGACGTTGACTTGCGCAAGGTCACCGATACCGCCTACCTGATGCGGCGAACGAAACCGCCGGGCAAGTTCCACAGTGCCGACAAGGAGAGCGAGAAGGTGTGGTGGTCGTCGGGCGGCGTGCACCAGAACATGACCTTCCCGGTGCAGCCCGATCCGATTAGCGGCATGCATTGCTGGCACCAGAAGGTCGTGGTGACGAAGGCGCACGCCGGCGATCGCTACGGCGACGTCTTCGTCGACACCAAGCTGTCGATGGCCGTGTTCGAAGAATGGCTGGCGAAGGCGCGGCCGGCCGGGGCCCACGGCCAGGATGGCCTGCGGCGGCCGTTGCATTTGAAGCGGGTTTGTCGTCCGACGGACGCCGCCTTCAAGCTGTAGAAAACATGGGCGGTGCACTCTTTTGCTCGCCCCCACGCCACCCTACGCTCCCCGCCCTCGATGAAACCTGCAATCGCCGACGGCCACGTCGTCACCATTCACTATCGCCTCACCCTCGACGACGGTTCGGTCGCTGACGACTCCGCCGGCGGGGAACCCTTGGTCTTCCTGCAAGGCAGCCGCAACATCGTGCCGGGCCTCGAGCGACAGCTCGCGGGCAAGAAGGTCGGTGATAAGTGCGACGTCGTGGTGCCTGCCAACGAAGGCTACGGCGAGTACGACCCGGCGGCCGAACAGTCGGTGCCGAAGAACCAGTTCCCGCCGAACACCGAGATCACCGTCGGCATGGCCTTCCAAACGAAGGGCCGCAACAACCAACCGATGTCGGTCTGGGTGCGCGCGCTGAAGGATGACCAAGTCATCATCACCGCCAACCACCCGATGGCCGGCCAGCGCCTCAACTTCTCAGTCGAAGTGCTCGACGTGCGCCGCGCGACCGCGGACGAGAAGAAGCATGGCCACGCCCACGGTCCGGGCGGGCATCACCATCACTGAGCCGACCATCACTGAGCCGACCATCACTGAGCCGATCGTCACTGAGCCGATCACCGGCTCACTTCTTCGCGGGCAGCTTCGCTAGGAACTTGGCGGGATCCTTCTGGAACGCGGCCTTGCACTTGGCGCAGCAGAAGGCGATGCGCTGGCCTTCGTGGTCGATGGTGTGCGCGGGATCAATCGGCTTGTCGGCGACGGGGCAGGTGTCGTTGACCGGCTTGCTGCGGGCCGCGCGCTCTTCGATCTCCTTCTGGGCCTGCACCATACGTTGCTCGACGTAGTCACCGAGGTCGAGCTGCAGCTTGGCGGACTGCTCGCGAGCGAGCTTGGCGCCTTCGGCCGTGACTTTGGTTTGCCAGGCGTAGAGGCGTTCGAGCTTGGGCAGTGCTACCAGCTTCGCCAGCCCGCCGTCGGCGAGGCCGGTGCCGTAGGCGTTGACGTATTCGAGGTGTTGCAGGCCGCTGAGTGCGGTGAACGTGGCGTCCGTCAATTGGGTATTGGCCGCGTGCAGCCTGCGCAGTTGCGTCAGGGACGCCAGGTTCTTGGCCGCCGCATCGGTGACCGCGGTGCGTGAGACGTTGAGCCAGACGAGACGGTCGGCGAGCGGCGTCAGCAGCGCCACGTCGGCGTCCCCTACCTTGTCGCGCAGCAGCGACAAGTTGACGTCGATTGCTTCGGTGTCGGCCGCGACTTGCTGCACCACGGCACCGCGTTCGCGCAGCGCCGTCACCGCCTTGTCGATGGCGGCTTTGGCGGCGTCATCGATCACTGGCAGTTCGAAGGTGATCTTCGGCAGTACTTGGGCCGCGAGCTCCTGCGTGATCCAGGCATCGGCGGTGGCGGGCCACTCGGCGCCCTCGCTGATCCACTGGCGGAACAGTTGCTGCTGCTCCTTGCTCAGCGGTTCGCCCTTCGCCGGCATGATGTCTTCATCATCGGGTGCGAGCCCGAGTCGACGCAGCAAGTCGCTGTCGTCAGGTTTGCCAGGCTGCACCAACCATTCGTCGTTCTTGCCTTCGACAAAAAGGTGCGCCTTGGCGTCGAGCCGCAGGTCGCCCTTCTGTTCCTTCTCGCCGTGGCAGGCCACGCAGCGCGCCACCAGGATCGGCGCGATCTGCTTCTCAAAGTCGATCTTGGCCGCCGCGGGCGGGTCTTGAGCGCAGACGGCAGCAGTGGTGAGGACGACGGTGGCGAAGCGGCGCATCGCGGCATCATCGCGAGCGATGGTTCGTGCGCAAGCCCGCGAACGCCACAGAACCCTCGTTACAGCGGTCGACGCCCCACTCGCACGTCGTGCCCAAACTGCGCGAACTGGTCTTCCATGTAGTTGAGCACCGAGCGCACCCAGTCGCGTTTGTCGGGATACGACCCAGGGAAGAACGAGCGCTTGAAGCCGTAGATCAGCACGTCCTTGATCGCGCGCGGCTCCAGATCAAAGGCGGCGACGGCCTTCTCCACTTCGTCGGTCATCGTCGTGCGCGACACCAGCCGGTTGTCGGTGCACAGCGTCACGCTGCACCTGGCCTCGCGCATCTTCTTGAATGGGTGCTTGCGCAGGTCGTTGCGCAGTTCGGGGATGGTCTGCTGGTTGCTGGTGAGGCACACCTCGAGCGTGATGCGGTGTTCGGCGACGTAGCGCACCAGCTTGTCGATGAACGCCTTCTTGTCGGCGATCGACTTGTCGCGCATGTGTTTGTGGCTGAACAACCAGGTGCCGTGCCCGATGCGGTCGGCGTGGCAATCGGTGATCGCTTGAAAGATCGACTCCGGCCCGTAGTCCTCACCGGCGTGCACGGTCTTGCCAAGGAAGTGCTCGTGCGCCAACTGGTAGGCCGCTTGATGGTCCTTCGCCGGGAAGCCACGTTCTTGACCGGCGAGGTCGAACCCCACCACCGGCAACCCGTCCTCTTCGGCGGCCGCGATCGCCGAGCGCGCCAACTCCAACGAGGCCAGCGAGTAGATTTCCTCCGCCGGTGCCGTCGGCAGTGCCTCGAAGTAGGCCTTGTAGTGCTCGCTGAACACCGGCAGGAAAAAGCGCAGCGCGCAGACGATCACACCCGCCTCAAAGCGCGGCACCGCGCCGCGTTTCACTTCGGGGTCGGCATTGATCTCCTTCTTGGCGCGTTCCAGACCACGGCAGACGGCCCGCAGCACGTCGCGCACGCGGAACTCGCCGCGCACGTGCAGTTGCGGCGCAAACCGCATTTCGACGTAGAAGACGTTCTCCTGGCGGCAATCGATGCACAACTCGTAGGCGGCGCGTTCGAGCGACTCGGCATCTTGCAAGCAGGCGACCGTGAACTCGAAGCCCTTCAGGTACTCAGGCAGACTTTTGTAGGCGCGCTTGAACACCAGTTCGAGCAGGCCTTCTGGCGTGCGGCTCGGCAGCGCGACCTTGTGCGTCTTCGCCAACTCGATCAGCGTCGAGAGGCGCAGGCTGCCATCGAGGTGCAGGTGAAGGTCCGACTTCGGCAACCGCGCGATCAGATCACGCGAAACACTTGGCTTGCCCATGGAGCGATCATGCGCAGAGCGGTGCAGTGCGGCAAGCACGCGCTGTCGCTAGGCTGTCCTCGTGGTTCTGGTGTGGCAGCTGTTGAGTGACGACGAACGCGAACGCGCCACGTTCGCTTCGCTCGACCACACGCTGGCGATGCCGTTCTTGGCGGCTGGTCCGAAGAACCGCTTGCGCTCGGTGCGGCGCCTCGAGACCGCCCACGGCGTCTACTTCTTGAAGGTGTTCACGCGCACGCAATGGCAGAACCGCGTGACCTTCGCGTGGTCCGCACCACGGGCGAAGAACGATGCAGATCGCGAGCACAAAATGAGCTCGACGTTGCGCGCGCAGGGTTTCGCCGCCCCGCGGCCGGTCGCCTACGGGGCCCGCGGCGCGGCGTCGTTCTATCTGTGTGCCGAGGTGCCGGGCACGTCGTGGCGCGACCTGTTGGCACGCGGGGTCAACGCGTCGCTCGCGCGTGCGGTCGCGACGCACTGTGGCCAGTTGCTGGCGGCGGGGTTTTGGTTGCCGGACCTAAGTGCGGACCATGTGTTCGTGCACGGGCACGCGGCGCCGTTCGCACTCAGCGTGCTCGACCTGCACAACGGTCGTCTGGCGGCGGCTGGTTGCCCAAAGCACTGGGTGCTGGCCCGCGTGCTGCGGCGTTGCCGTCGTTCGGTTCGCGACTTGGTGCTGCCACAGCCGATGGTGCTGCGGTTTGCGGCTCGCTTGCTGCGGGCGGCCGGTTGCGGTGATGTGCGGTCGATGTTGCGACGCGAAGCGCCATGGGCCACCGCCCAGCGCTACGACGCGGTCGGCAAGAGTGCCGCTTACGCCGAACGCAACCCGCGGCGCGCTGTTCGTGAGTTGGAGCTGCTGCGCTCGGTGTGGCCGGGGCGAACGGGCGAGACGGTGCTGGACTTGCCGTGCGGAGCGGGTCGTTTGTTGCCGCTGCTCGCCACCGAGTTCGCACACCGTGTGGTGCAAGCTGACGGCTCGTTGGCGATGGCGCGCGAGGCGCTGGCGCGCGCCCACAAGCCGGTGCCGGTGGCGCTGGGCAACGCGCTCGCCATGCCATTCGCGAGCGGCGCTGTCGATGGCGTCGTGATGTTTCGCTTCCTGCATCACTTACCGCGCGACACCGCGGCTCTAGCAATCGCGGAGGCCTGTCGGGTGGCGCGTCGCTTCGTCGTCGTCAGCTTCTTTCATCCCTGCAGCGTGCACCACGCGCAGCGGCTTGTGCGTTCATGGTTTGGCGCCTCGCCGACGCGGTTCGCCCAGAGCCTTGGTGCGCTACAGCGGCAATTTGCCCCGCATGGCTACCGGTTGGTCGCGCACACCGCCGACCGGGCCTTCACGAAGGACCTCTGGCTAGCCGCCTTTGTGCGCGTCTAGCAGGTCTAGCAGGGTTTTGGGGGAGTTGACGAAGTCGACGACTGCGGGCAACACGCTGGCGTGAGTCGGTTCTCTTCCCCTTGCCGACCGGCACCGGCACCTTCTCGTTGACCATCCCGATCAACCCAAGCCTCGGCAACAGCCACATCTTTCTGCAAGCTGCGTATCTCGATGCGTCGACGAGCTCCGGGTTGTCGTCGAGTGCTGGTCTCGATGTGCTGATTCGCTAAAGGCCAACGGCACGTTTTGAGTCTTGGCGCGGCGCCGCCGCTGGCGCTGCTCGGCGCTACCTCGTAGGACTCACCGCGTGGGCGCCCTGCACGTCGCAATCTCCGTTCTCTGTGGCAGCACCGGTGGCCCCGCGACGTACGGCAAGCGCCTCGTTGCTGCGCTAGCGGCGCGCGATGACGTGCGCATCACGGTGCTCACCGACGAGCCCGCGGCGTTCGCGAGCGACCACATCGCGATCGAACACCTGCCGATGCGCGGTGGCCTCGATCGGCTGCGCTGGCAGTTCGCCGCCTTGCCGCGGGCCCTGCGCAGGCTGCGTCCTGACGTCTATCACGACACCAAGAACGCGTTGCCGTTCGCACTGCGGGTGCCGGCGGTCGTCACCGTGCACGACCTCGCCTACCACACCGTGCCGGAGTCGTTCGGCTTTGGCTCGCGAACGTTCCTGCGCTGGGCGACGAAGCACGCGGTGCGGCGCGCGCAAGGCGTCATCGTGCCTTCGCAAGCGACCGCGAACGACCTGCGCCGCGTGCATCCCGAATGCGCCGGACGCATCCATGTCGTGCCGCACGGCATCGATCCGGCGGCAACGTTCGCGCCCGAGCAACTCGCGGCAGTGCGCGCGCGGCTGCGCTTGCCGGAACGTTTCGTGTTGCACGTTGGCACCATCCAGGCCCGCAAGAACGTGGACTTGGTCGTCGACGGCGTGGCGTTGCTGCGGCAGCGCGGGTTCTCGCAGCGCACCGTCGTCGTCGGTCGCAAAGGCTGGCTCGCGGCCAAGGCGCTGCACGCGCTCGAGCGGGACCCCACCGCGCTGTGGCTTGAGCACGTCAACGGCCACGACCTTGCCGCGATCTACGCGCTCGCCGATGCGTTCGTGTCGCCATCGGCCTACGAAGGCTTTGGGTTTGCGGTGGCGGATGCGATGGCGGCCGGCGTGCCGACGGTGATCAGCGACATCAGTTCGTTGCCCGAACTATGCGGCCAGGGGGCGGTGCGGCTGGCGAGTCTGTCGGCGGTCG
>CANEYR010000112.1 GCA_947444055.1 Planctomycetota bacterium | reverse complement strand
GGTCGTGGCGGTCAGTTGGTTCGACGCGGTCGCCTACTGCACGTGGCTGCGCGACGTCACGGGTCTTGGCTGTCGGCTGCCAACCGAGGCCGAACGCGAGAGGGCAGTGCTTGGTGGCAAGGACGGGGTGCTCTACCCGTGGGGCAACGCCCCGCAAGTCTTGGCGCCAGCGGTGCGCGCTGACGCGCCGCCTGTCGTTGGCGGCGACCCTGCCAATGGCTATGGCCTGCACAACATGGGGGACCTCGTGCACGAGTGGTGCAGCGATTGGTACGACGCCGACTACTACCGGCACTCACCCACGCACAACCCGGTCGGACCGAGCGTCGGCACGCGCCGTTCTTCCCGCGGTGGCTCATGGCGCCATCACGTTCCTGTCAGCCGGTGCGCGGCCCGCAGCAGCCTCTCACCTGAGCGGATCTACACCGACTACGGCTTTCGCGTCGCCGTCGGCGCGAGTCCTGTCCCGAGGCACTGCGGAGAAAGGTGAGCGATGCCTTGCGATGAGCGGGGCATCCTTCGATCCTCTGGCGTCGACGCGCACTGTCGATCTGACTCATGTCTCGCCTCGTTCGCGCCGCTGGTTCGATTTCGCTGTTCACGTTGCTGTCGCGCATTCTCGGTCTGTACCGCGATCGCTTGATGGCGCAGACGTTCGGGGCGAGTTGGGTGCAGGGCACGTTTCTGTTGGCGTGGACCCTGCCCAATTTGATGCGTCGCCTGCTTGGGGAAGGGGCGTTGTCGGCGTCGCTGGTGCCGGCGTATGCCAAGGCGCGACGCAGCGACCCGGCGTTGGCGCGCGAGATGCTGGCGCAGGTGATGGGAACGGTGATCACGATCCTGACGCCGCTGTGTTTGTTGATCGCGGGGCTCAGCTTGGTGCTGCCGCCAGAATGGTTGCCAGCTCCAGAGCAGGGTGGCGTGCCGGCGATGCGGTTCTTGCTGGCGTTGAATGCCGTGCTGTTCGTCTACGCGTTGCCAGTGTGTTTGACGGCGGTCTGCTCCGGCGCACTGCACACGCTGGGTCACTTCGCGTTGCCGGCGGCGGTGCCGATCGTGCTCAACCTGTTTTGGATCGCGGCGCTGCTCGCGGCCAAACCGCTCGGCTTCACGGTCGACGTGGAGATCGCGAACTTCGCCGCGTGGTCGCTGTCGGTGGGCGGCTTCCTGCAGTTGTTGCTGGTGATGGTGCCGCTGTGGCGGCGCGGCGAACTGCTGCGCCCAAAGCTCGGTCTGCCGGCGCGCGGCACGGCGGCGTTCGCGGTCTTCGTCGCCATGGGACCGACGCTGCTCGGCATGTCGCTGAATCAGATCAGCAGCTTGCTCGATCAGTTGATGGCCTACTACTTGGTGTCGCCAGGCGCCGTCACCTACGTCTATCTGGCCAACCGACTGTTGCTGTTTCCGCACTCGCTGACGGCGATGTCGGTGGCGATCGCGGTGTTCCCCAAGCTGGCGCACGAAGCCAGCGGCATCGACCGCGTGCAGATGCGGCGAACGTTGGATCTGGCGGCGGCGGCGACGATCCTGGTGACGCTGCCGGCGGCGTGTGGCCTGATCGTGCTTGGCGACGACGTCGTGCGAGTGCTGTTCCTCGGCGGTGCGTTCAAGGAGGCGGATGTGTGGCCGACGGTGCTGACGTCATCGTGCTTGGTCGCAGGCCTGCCGTTCTTGGGGCTGGCGCAGCTCTATGCGCGCGCCTTCTACGCGGTCGGCGACACTGGCACGCCGGCGCGCCTCGCGGTGTGGCTCGTGCTGATGAACGCGACGCTCAACATCGTACTGGTGTTGACGACCGGCCTCGGCACCGCGGCACTGACGTTGTCGAGCAGTCTGTCGGTGGTGGTGAACGCTGGCGTGCTCGCCTTCAAGTTTCGCCGCCACGCGTCGTCAGCCCACAGCCTCGGCAGTGCGTGGCTGCGGTCGTCGTTGGCGACGGTGGCGATGTGTGCGGCACTGCCGTTCTTGAAGTTGGCGAACGAAGGCGAGGGCGTGCTGGCGCGCGGCCTTGGCAACGTGGCGTTCCCGATCGTCATCGGCATGGTGGTCTACGCGGGCGTGCATTGGCTGCTGCGATCGCCCGAACTGCGCGCACTGCGCCGCCGTCGTTCTTAACCGCTACTCGACGCGTTCGAACTCGAGCCAGTTGCGTTCGTCCTGCAGGACACGCAGCCCGCCACGAATGAGCTCGAGGCGGCGCGGTTCCTCGGTGCCAGGCCGCTCGAGATGAACGACGCCTTCCTGGTCGGTGAACCAACCGAGCTTGATCGTGGTGCGCACCAGTTCCTTTTGCGGCTGCCACGTGCGCACACTGGCGCGAACGAGCGGCAATGCCGGATCGAGGCTGGGGGCGGCCAGATAGAGAAACAGGTGACGCTGCGTGATCGCGAGGTAGCCGTGGCTCGGCAGCGCGTGCGGTTGGTTGTTCACGACGCGGCGACGCAGTTCGTAGACGCCTTCCATGGCGTGGCGAGGCGGTCGCCCAGGCACCTCGCTAGCAGCGGGTTGCTGCACGATGGCGGTGGGCGACGCCACGGGTGGGGCTGGCTTCTCGGGATCCTGCAACAGTGGCGCCGCGAACAGACCTGCCAACAGCCCGCCGAGCCAAGGAGAACAGCGCATCATCGGAGTCACCATGTGGTCCACGAAAGCACGGCCGCACGATAGCAGTGCTGCGCGAGCCTCGCAGTGTGCGGTTGTCTGATTGCGCGCGACGGGCCAACGCGGGACGCTGTTGCCTGTGAACATCTACTTACTGCGACATGGCATCGCTGAAGATGGTGGCCCCGGGCTCGCGGATCACGATCGCGCGCTGACCGACGAAGGCTGGAAGCGCTTGCGCAAGGCGGCCTCGGTGTGGCGCAGATTGGTGCCGACGCCGAACGTCATCATGGTGAGTCCGCTGCGGCGCGCGTTGCAAACGGCGGAGGTCTTTGCGCAGGCGGTCGCGTTCACCGGCGAGGTGCAAGTGACGGATGCGCTGATTCCGAGTGGGGCGCCAAGCGTCGCGCTCAGCATGTTGGAAGCGGAGTCGTTCTCGCAGACGAAGGCCGTGGCGGTGATCGGCCACGAGCCGCACCTCGGCTACTTGCTCGGCGCGTTGCTCACCGGACATCCGCGGCAAACGGTGCCGTTACGGAAGGGCATGCTGGTCGCCGTCGAGACGGAATCGGCTGCCAGCATGATCGGCAGCCTGCGGTTTGCGTTCTCGCAGAAGATCGCAGGCGAGCTGGGCTGAGTTAGCGGGTGACGCGCGCCCCGACGCGCAACAAGACGTCCGCGAGTCCGGTTGGTGGCACCACCAAAGTCTCCATCGCGTACTCGCCACGTTCGTTGTCGCCGTCGCCGGCTTGCGTGTGCAGACGCAAGCGGTAGCGGCCCGGTGTCAGTTCGTCGGTGCTGAAGGCGCCGGTGCTGATTTCGATGCTGACACCAGCCGAGTGACGCCCGTTGGCATCGGGCGGGTCGTTCTCGGCCAACCGACTGAATGCGAGCCAACCCCACCGCATCGTCTTGGTGCCGAACGCCGTCAGGTCGAGACGGCCCTTCACCACGGTGGCCGCCTGCATCTGCAGGCGCACGCCAGTCACGGGAACGCCGCCGCCGACGTCAATCGGTTCGAGCTGGGCGCGCGCACCGCTGCTCAGGGTCCACTTGCCCTCCGCGATCTTAGCGAAGTGGAACTCACCGTCGCCATTGGTGGTGGTGTTGATCGACGCGTTGCCGCTATTGGGATCGGTGCCCTTGGGTTTTCCTTGGCCTTGCACGCGAACGCCGACGGCCGGAGAGCCATCGGCGGCGTAGCACGTGCCCGAGATCGATGCGGTCTGAATCTCCAGCGTCAGTTCACGTGATTCGCCCTCGGTGAGTTTGAGCTGCGAGGACCACAGATTGTTGCTGGGTCCGCCCAACACCATGCTGTCAGCGTTGCCCATGACTTGGACCCACACGTCGCCGGCGGGGACGGTGCCGAGGTCAAAGCGACCGCGTTCATCGACACGAGCCGACTGTCGGTGCTCCTTGGCGCTGGCCGTGATCATGTGGCCAACCGCGAGCTTGCCGTCGAGAGTGAGCGAGCCGGTCAAGCGCGCGGTCGGGCCGTCGATCGGCTTGTCGCCGGCTTCGAGCGTGACGTCCGTCACTTGACCTGCGTGCACAGTGACGCGTTGGCGCGGCAGGTTGCTGGCCATGTACATCTCTTGCACCAACGTGAACAGCCCGCCCGGCGAACGCAGCGCGTCGAGGGCCTTCAGCGTTTGCACGTCGTACTCCCCTGGTTGCAGCACAGCCGCACCGAAGGCGCCGCCGAGGTCGGGTGTGAGCAAGGCCGGAACGGTCTCCAGCGGCCCGCGCACCCCTTCGCCGTTGCGTCGCTCAACCGAGATCGTGAACTTGCCAGGCGTCGGGGGCTTGCCGTTCTCGCGCACGAGGCCGCGCAGCGAGCCAGGCTGTTGCATGCGCAGGATGACCTCTTCTCCGACTTTGACCTCGCCGCCCACGACGCCCCACTTGGGATGCTCGGCGCTGACGCGCAACGAATCGCCCTGCAGCTTGTCGACCATCAGTTGGCCGTCGGATCCCGTGCGCCCGCACATCACCGGCATCTGGATCACCTTCTTGCCCTGGGCGTTGGCGTAGATCGCGGCATTGCGCACTGGCTTGTCTTCTGCATCGTGCACGCGCACGACGAACACATTGGGCGCCGTGAGAGCGATCGTCGTGGTGGCGTTTGCCGTCTCCAGCTCGAACATCGCGAACGCCGTGGCGTGCCCGGGGGCATCGGCGATCAGCGTGTAGGCACCCGCGTTGAGGTTCTCAAGGCGCCAGTGGCCCTCGGCGACTTCTTTGCGGCGATCGCGCAGATCGATCGGCGGTACGAGACCCATCAAGTGCATCTCCGCCGCACCATTGCCGGCCCGTCCCTGCAGCAACTGCATACGCGCCGTCTTGGCCGGCTTGCCGTCGGCGAGCGTGATCGTCACGTCGACTGCGAACGTCGCTGGCAGCGTGATCACGACGTCGCCGAGAATCGACTGCGGCTCCGCGAGCACCCAGGCGTGGCCCTTGCCGCGACGCGCGGCGATGGTGACTTTGCCCGCGGCGAAGCCTTGGCCCGTGAAGCGCCCTTCGGCATTCGTGCGCCCGAGCTTCTGTGCTAGGTCGACGGGTACGATGGTCAGCGTCGAGCCAGCGAGCACATCCGCATCGGCGACTGGCTTGCCAGCGGTGTCGATGACTTTGCCGATCAGTTCTTCGCCGCGCTTCAACCGGATCGTGCCGGCGTCCTTTTCCTGGCCGGCGCGAATCTGCAGACTCGGCTTCACATCGGAGAGGTAGCCGGGTGCGGTCGTCGCCAACAGATTGCTGCCAGGAACGACACCCACCAACCGAAACTGCCCCTCGGCGTTGCTGCGCGTGCTCGGGATCGGCAAGTGCTCGAAGGCGTTCTTGGCCCAACTCGGCATCTCGATGACGCGCAGCGGGAAGGCTGGCTGGCGGATCAGCACGGCGCCCTCGGGGTCGACGCGTTCGAAGGGGAAGAACGCGGCCAGCGTGCCAGGCAAGTCGGCGGCGCGCACGAGTGCGCCCGCGAGTGGGTCGCCGTTCTCGTCTTGCACGGTGCCGACGATGACGCCGGCGTTGGGCAGCACGATGTCGCCGAGGTCCTTGATCTCACCCGGCGATGGCGTCTGCGTGATGATCTGATGGGTTGGTGCGTCGGTGCCGAGGCCCGCAAACAGCATGTAGAACGCTCGCGGCCACACGCCGGTCAGTTGCCAGGTGCCGTCGGCGGCGGTCTTCACTTCGCCCGCGATGTAGTTGGGCACCCACGTCGACTCAGGCGCAAAGAGGTCGAAGTCGACCGGCAGGACCGAGTCGAGGGCACCGCGATAGATGCGCACGCCGCAGTCGGCGACGGGCTGCTTCTTGTGGTCGACGACGCGGCCTTTGAAGCCGCAGAGCCCGGCGCGGATCTCGGGATCGTCGAGCATGCTCGCGTCGCGCGCGGCGACCGCTTGTCGCACCGCCGAGTCGCCGGCCTGCACGTTGGCGGCGGTGAGTGCTCCTGATTCGGTGCCGGCCGCGGGCAGCTCGTTCGTCCCGGCGATGGGGGTCGGCGGCGGCGGCGGTCCGTCGCTCACCACAAACCACCAAGCTGCGCCACCGAGGGCTAGAAGCAGTAGGACGAAGGCAATGAGGAGGGAGCGCTGCATGGTGTTTTGCGTGGGACCGGCCCTGGTAGCCGTGTCGGCGAGAACTCTGCCGGTCGTCGTTCAGGTCGTGGGGCGCGTCGCCAAATGGGCGCGCCAGAAACAGAGGGTGGCGAGCACGATGGCGTGCTCGATGTCGCCGCGGGCAATGCAGGCGTCGAGTTCGGTGAGCGGCAGGGTCACGACCTCGATGTCCTCGCCTGGGTCCATCTGCAGGTCGCCCGTGCGACGGCAGCCGGTGGCCAGGAAGGCAAAGCACTGGTTCGTCATCATCGACGGGTTGGGGTTCATGACCCCGATGCGTTCGATGTGCGCGGCCTCGTAGCCGGTCTCCTCGCGCAGCTCGCGCGCCGCCGCCGCCGCTGGGTCGGTTTCGTGGGCGTCGATCAGACCACCGGGGATCTCCAGCGAGACCCGTTCACTGCCATGGCGGTACTGGCGCACCATGACGACGTGGCCGTCGTCGGTGATCGGCAGCACGTTCACCCAATTGGGCGTGTCGAGTAGGAAGAAGCCGATGTCGGCGCCGGTGCGCGGCGACCGGCGGCGCGCCTTGCGCACATGAAAGACCTTGTACTGAACGAGGGTCTCAATGCTGAGCTGTTGCCAGGCGTGGAGGGTCATTGCTGCAAGCGAAGTCCGTTCTTGGTTTGGCCGGCTGAGGCGGTGGTGTCGAGTCCGGCGGTCTGGCCAGCGAGCGTCAAGCGGCCGGCGCCAAACGCGTTGGTCTCGAGGCGAAAGGCGCCGTCGTTGCCGGTGCGCGCGACGAGCGGAAGGTCGAGGCTGGCGCCTTCGAGCACGCGGCGGCCCGGCACCCCGAGCGCTGCCGCCGCTTGGGCTGGATGCCAGTGCACGCTGGCGTGCACAACCGGCTGACCCGAAGCGTCGACGACGATGCCTTCGAGCAAGGCGGTCAGGCCTTGGCTCAGGCGTTCGGCGGTGGTGGCGGGCCACAGGTCCAAGTCTGCGAACGGGGCGCCTGGCGTGATCAGTTCGGCGTAGGCCAGATAGCCGATGGCCTGCACGGCGAGTCGTGCGTCAGCAGTGCCGGTCGCGCGCAGCGTGAACAGTCCTGTCTTGTCGGTGATCGCGATGACCGGCGCGCTGCCCGAGGGCGACCATTTGACGGTGGCGCCGGCGATGGGCTGCAGGTGTGGGCGGGCGCGAACGCGACCGCGCAGAGTGGTTTTGGGCAGGGGTTGCAGGGGAATGCGCACGTCGCTGCCAGGCACTTCGATCGGGCCGAAGGCCAGCGGTTCGTGGTCGCCGTGACGCACGTGCAACGTCACGCGCCCAGCGAGCAGCGGGCCAAAGCGGAACGCGCCATCAGCACTCGTCGTCGCCATGAGGCCGAGCGGCTCGCCGCCCTGCAGCGTCAACTTGGTGTCCGCCAGCGGCGCGCCGGCAACGATGCCGACGACGTGGCCTTGGACAAACGCGCCGGCTTCTAACGCGATGCGGATGGGCGGGGCGTTCGCGCGCGGGTTCGCCTCGATGCGCAGATCCTTGTGTGCCACCCAACCGCTGGTGGTGGCGACTTCGACCGTGAACTCACCCGGCGCGATGAAGCGCACGTCGGTGCCGTTCTTCAAGCGATGCACACGCTCTTCGGCCCAGGTGCCGAGTTGCACCGGCACGTCGCTGCACACGGGGCATGCCGCGAGCATCGTGTGCTCGGTCCAAGCGCGTTGGCGAATGGCATCGCCCGCTGGCACTGGCGGTGGCGTCTTCGGCACGTTGCGCGGCCGCAAGCGCACGAAGGCTTCGTCGATGGGCGTGCCGTCGGTGGTAGCGAACTCGAAGCGGCGCACGATCGACCATTCGTCGCGCACCAAGGGCACGAGCTGCGGTTCGGCCTCGGTGCTGCCAAGGCGCGTCGGCACCATGCGCAGCAGAAAGCCATCGACGACGACGGCGAGTTGTTCTGGTTCGAGCAAGGCAACCGCGGCGAAACCCCGTTCATCGGTGAACGCGAGGTCGCTGCCATCTTGCACGCGGCGAATCGGTGCCCCCGCGATGGCGCGATCGGTGCCGTGTTCGAGAACGCGCAGCACGGCGGTGGGTTCGTCGGCGAGGTTCGTGTTGGGCGCGCTGTTGAGCACGGTGCGTGTCGCGACGATGCCAGTTCCGAGGGCATCAGTCGGCAGGCTGCCAGCTGGCGCGGTGAGCGCGCTGCGCGGCGATTCCCCGGGCAGCGAGTCCCCAGGCAGCGGCGATGGCATGCCACTGTCCGCAAAGACGCCCAGCCATTGCATGGCCAGTGCCGCCACAACGAGGGCAACGAGCAACACGATCACGAGCGAACCACGCATCGGGCGCGCGAGCATAGCGGGCACTATGCTGCGCCGCCGAGTCTGCATGACCGTCTCGTCCCTGAGCCTTGCGCGCGATCGATCACGCTTCCTGTGGTGGATCGCGGTCCTCGCCACTGTCGCCGCCAGCATGGCTCTGCTGCTGGCGATCCGCGAGCGCGTGTTCTACCCGCACGAACTCGAATGGATGGAAGGGGCACTCGCCGACCACGCCTGGCGCGCCGCCAATGGACTGCCGATCTACTGCGCGCCGGGGCCCGAGCACGTGCCGTTCTTGTATGCGCCGATGTTGTTTTGGTTGGGAGGGCTCGGCATCACACTCGGTGTCGACGGCATCGTCGCGCTGCGGCTGGTGTCGATCGCTGGCGCGCTCGGGGCTGGTCTGTTGATCGGACATTGGGTGCGGCGCGAGACAGGTCGGGTGCTGCCGGGCCTTGCCGCGACCGGGCTGTTCTTCGCCGGCTACGGCTGGCTGGCGTGGTGGTACGACCTGGCGCGCAACGACACGCTGTTTGTGTTCTGTTGCATGGCGACCGCCTACCAGCTGCGGCACGGTGGATCGCGGCGATGGCTGTGGGGAGCACTGTTGGCGACGGTCGCCCTGCTGAGCAAGCAGTCCGCCTTGATGTGGCTGCCAGCCGTCGGTGTCGGGGCGTTGTGCCACGATTGGCGAACGGCGCTGCGGTTTGGCGCCGCGGCGACGTTGGCGATGGCGAGTGCGGTTGGCTTGCTGCACCTCACCAGCGATGGCTGGTCGACGTTCTATTTGTTCGAGATGCCTAGCCATCACGGCTGGGTCGGCGATCGCAAGCTCGGCTTCTGGCTCGAAGACGTGGTGCCGATGCTGCCGTTGCTGGGGCTGGGGCTGCTTGGGTTCTGCGTGCAGTGGCGGTCAGGAACGCGGCGCGAAGCACTGTTCCTCGCGGCCTTTGGCAGCGGGGCGATGATGACGTCGTGGTTGTCGCGAATGCACGTCGGCGGCTTCGACAACGTCTTGATGTATGGGTTCGCGGCGGCGTGCGTGCTCGGGCCGATTGCGGCGAGTGCGAAGTCGCTGCGCTGGATTGGTCCCTTGCTGGTGCTGGCGCAGTTCGGCTGGCTCACGCACACAGCGATCGTTCGCGATCCCAACCTGACCTTGGTGCCGTCGGAGGCGCATCGCTTGGCGCATGACGAACTGCGCGCGTTCGTCGCGGCTCAACTAGGCCCCGTTTGGATTCCGGCGCACGGGGCGATCTCGACGCGCGCGGGCAAGGGAACGGGGGCGCACGGCCAAGCCGTGTTCGATCTGCTGCAGCTGCTGCCAAAGCTGCCCAATGGCATGTTCGACCTGTCGGCGCTCATCGATCCAACCAAGCTCGCGCATTTGTCGAAGCGCAGCCAGGAGGCGATTGCCAGCCTGCTGCAAGGGACCGTGACCGCCCTGCGCGAACGGCGATTCGCGGCCATCGTCGTCGACGAGATCGGCGCGGGAATGTTCGTCGCGGTCTTCTGGCAAGGTCTCGTCGGTGACGACGGCCAACTCGGCACCGCCGACGACACCTACGTGCGTTCGCCGACGCCGTTGCTCAGCAACCCGACTGCGATCGTGCCGCTGCTCGGCTTCACGGTGCATTCCCCCTACGTGCTGCTGCCACGGCGGTAGCGGCCCGATCTGCAGGGCGCCGTCTAGCCCAGCGTCTTCAGCGCGTCCTGCACCAACTTGCCATCGGCGAGACCCTTGTACTTCGCCATCCACTCCTTCATGAAGCGGCCGGTGTCTTTGCCGCCTTGGTAGCCGATTGCGGCGGCGATTTCGCGCACCTTGGCCGCTACTTCCTCGGCGGCCATTTGCTTTGGCAGGTAGGCCGCGATGACGTCGATCTCGGACTGCTCCTTGGCCGCGATTTCGGGGCGGCCCGCGGCATTCGCTTGCGTCACCGTGTCGGCGCGCGTCTTGATCGCCCGCTGCAGGATCGCGGCTTCTTCTTCGTCGGGCAGGTTGTCGACTTTGGTGTCGATCGCCTTCTTCTTCAGGTCACTGATGAGCATGCGGATGACTTCGAGGCGCGGCTTGTCGCCGCCCTTCATCGCCGTCTTCATGTCCGCGGTGAGTTTCACTAGGTAGTTGGCCATGGTGCTCTGACGGTGCTCTAGCTCGGCGCGGGAGTGACTGGGGAGGCTGGGGTAGCGGGGGTGGCTTCAGGTTCTTCGCGGGGAATGCGCGCGACGCTGACGAGCTTGTCGCCGCCGTTGAGCGCGATGCAGCGAACGCCCTGCGTGTTGCGGCCGACGATGCTGATCTGCGAGACCTTGGTGCGCACGATCTGGCCATCCTTCGTGATCAGCATCACCTCATCGTCATCCGCCACTGCGAGCAGGTTGACGACCTTGCCGTTCCGGTCGCTCGTCTTGATGTCGATGATGCCCTTGCCGCCACGACTCTGGTCGCGGTACTCCTCGACCAGCGTGCGCTTGCCGTAGCCGTTTTCGCAGACGGTCAACAGCGAGCCAGTGCCGTCGGTGACCACCATGTCGCACACGGCGTCGCTCTCATCGAGGCGGATGCCCCAGACGCCGACGGCGCTGCGACCCATCGCGCGCGCATCGGACTCCGAGAAGCGGATCGACATGCCGTCGCGGGTGCCGAGCACCACGCTCTGGCCGGTGCGCACGAGGCTGACTCCGACCAGGCTGTCGCCTTCTTCGAGACCGACGGCGATGATGCCGCCAGCCCGTGGCCGACTGTATTGCTCGAGCGCGGTCTTCTTGATCAGGCCCTTCTTCGTGGCGGTG
The DNA here is from genome assembly GCA_947444055.1 of Planctomycetota bacterium. Lineage (GTDB taxonomy): Bacteria > Planctomycetota > UBA1135 > UBA1135 > UBA2386 > UBA2386. The sequence continues at coordinate 5,139 of CANEYR010000112.1, read as the reverse complement.
ATTAGGAAGCGATCGTCAAACGACTCGACGCGCAGGATCGCACAGATCTTCTCGCCTTCCTGGGCTTCGACGACGTTGGCGAGGGCTCGGCCCTTGGCGGTGCGGCCATAACTCGGCAGCTCGTAGACCTTCTTCCAGTAGACGCGGCCCTTGTCCGTGAAGAAGAGCATGAAGTCGTGGGTGCTGGCGACGAACAGGTTCCAGAGGAAGTCGCCTTCCTTGGTCTCCGCGCCGCTGACACCTTTGCCACCGCGGCCTTGCGTGCGGTACTGATCCAGCGCTGTGCGCTTGATGTAGCCCTCGTGCGTGACCGTGACGACCATCATCTCGACGGGGATGAGGTCCTCGGCGATGAAGTTGCCGACCTCTTCATCACTGATGATCGTGCGCCGCGCGTCGCCGTACTGCTCGACGACCTCCTTCAGGTCCAACTTCATCAGGCCGAACAGCACCGCGCGGTCGGCCAGGATCGTCTTCAGGTAGGTGATCTTGTCCGTGACTTCTTTGTGCTCGGTTTCGAGCTTCTCGATCTCGAGGCCCGTCAAGCGCGCCAGACGCATGTCGAGGATCGCGCGCGATTGGATTTCGGAGAAGCCAAAGCGGGCGCTCAGTCGACGCTGCGCGTCTTCGGAGTTCGCCGACTTCTTGATGATCTCGATGACCTCATCGATGTTCTGCACGGCCAGGCGCAGACCTTCGAGGATGTGCAAGCGTTCTTCGGCTTTGCGCAGGCGGAATCGCGTGCGCCGCTTGATCACGTCAATGCGGTGATCGCGGTAGCACTCGAGCATCTGCTTGAAGCCGAGCGTGCGCGGGCGACCGTCAAGGATCGCCAAGTTGATGATCGAGAACGTGCTCTGCAGCGGCGACAGCTTGTACAGCTGGTTGACGGTGACGGTCTCGTCGTCGACGCCCCGCTTGAGTTCGACCACGAGGCGCAGGCCGACGCGGTCGTTGCTTTCGTCGTTGGCGTCGGCGATCGAATCGATCTGGTCACTCTTCACCAAGTGGTCGATGCGCTCGAGGATCGTTGTCGTCTTGATCTGGTAGGGCACCTCGGTGAACACCAGGTGCTTGCGGCCCTTCCTTTCTTCGACGTGGTACTTGGCTCGCACGACGACGCTGCCACGCCCGCTGGCGTAGGCGTTGCGAATGCCGCCGCGCCCCATGATGGTGCCGCCGGTCGGGAAGTCAGGACCCTGAACGACCTCCAGCAGTTCATCGAGCGTCACCGCTGGGTTGTCCAGCAGCTTCTCAATCGCCTTCGCGACCTCGCGCAGGTTGTGCGGTGGCAAGCTGGCGGCCATGCCGACGGCGATGCCGGTGGAGCCGTTGCAGATCAGGCCGGGGAAGCGCGCCGGCAGCACGCTCGGCTGCATGCGCGTGCCGTCGTAGTTTGGAATCTCGTCGACGGTGTCTTCGTCGAGGTTCTCGAGCAGATGCATCGCCGGGTAGCCGAGGCGAGCTTCCGTGTACCGCATGGCCGCGGGCGGGCTGCCGTCGATGGCGCCGAAGTTTCCTTGGCTGTCGACGAGCGGGTAGCGCGTCGAGAACGGCTGCGCCATGCCGACGAGTGTCGGATAGACGACGGACTCACCGTGCGGGTGGTAATTGCCTGAGGTGTCGCCACAGATCTTCGCGCACTTGCGGTGCTTGCTGCGCGGCCCGAGGTTGAGGTCGTTCATCGCCACGAGCACGCGGCGCTGACTTGGCTTCAGGCCATCGCGAGCATCGGGCAGAGCGCGACTCAAGATCACGCTCATCGAGTAGTTCAGGTAGCTCTCACGCATCTCCCGTTCGAGCTGGAGGTCGTTGATGCGGCCGCCGGAGGGCGGGGTCGGATCGGTCATGAGCGCACGCGGTCTGGGCGAAGGTGTCGGACGACGAAAGGAGCATTCTTCCGACCTTGCACGAGCGCTTCAACAACGCTGGTGATCCTGTAGCATCGAGTTCTTGGGCAGCTGCAAGCCAACCTCGAAACCCATCACCCCCGCTGTCCCTGGAGCAAGACTTGTTCGACAAGAGCGTCATCATTCTGGTCGTTTCCCGCGAGATCCTTGAGGGCTCGGTCGTCGACCGGAACGCGGCGTTTATCGCCAATCGAATCGACGACATCGGCTACCGCGTGCGCACCATCCAGGTGGTCGACCGGGTCGAGGTCGAAGTGACATCCGCCATCAAGTGGGCACTCGAACAGAAGCCGACCTTCGTCTTGCTGACGGGTGGCATGGGGCCGAGTTGGGACGACAGCTCGCGCGCGTGCCTGGCCAAGGCGGCCGGCGTGCCGCTGGTCGAAGACCAGAAGGCGGTGGATTTTGTGCAGGCGTCGTATCGGCGACTGCACGCCAAGGGCGTGATCGACGACGCCGACCTGACCGCGGCCCGACGCGGCATGGCCTCGGTGCCCAAGGGCTCGATGTGCCACGAAAACACGGTTGGAACCGCCCCCGCGGTGCAGTTGCGGATCGGTGGCACGATCGTGTTCCTGTTGCCTGGGGTGCCCGCCGAGATGCAGCGGTTTTTCACCCAATACGTGATGCCAGTGATGAGTGCTGAAGGGCCGGACACCGTGCGCGGCCTTCGGCAGGTTGACTACCACGGCCATGACGAGTCGGTGATCAGCCAGGCGCTGGCCGAACTGGCGAAGAAGCATCCCCTGGTGAGCATTCGCACGCGCGTGCAGGGCGTCGAAGGTGCGCGCACGATCCGCTTGATGTTGGTGACCGAGCACGAAGACGCGGTCCAGCTCAACGACGTTCTAGATCGCGCCGAACAGGACCTTCGTGATCGGCTCGGCATCGAGCTGCGCAGTCGGCCGACCGACGCCAGCATGTTGGGCGACTGAGATGGCCTCGCCGCGAGGTGCCGCGGCTGAGATCGCCTCGCCGCGAGGCGCGGCTGAGTTGACCTCGCCGCGAGGCGCGGCAACGGTCGCCGCCCGATTGTTGCGCTGGTTTGACGCCAACCGCCGCGACTTGCCGTGGCGGCGAGGGTGCGACCCGTGGGCGATCTGGGTCAGCGAGGTGATGCTGCAGCAGACCCGCGTCGAAGCCGTTCGGGAGCCGTTCGTGCGCTTCTTGCGGCAGTTCCCGACGCCGACGGCGTTTGCGGCGGCCAGCGACGATGAACTGCTGACGGCGTGGCGAGGGCTTGGCTACTACCGGCGGGCGCGACTGCTGCGCGATGGCGCGCGGCAGGTGGTTGCACAGCATGGCGGTCGCGTTCCTGGTGCCGTCGGTGAGCTCGCTGAGTTGCCCGGAATCGGGGCCTACACCTTGGGGGCGGTGGCGTCGATCGCGTTTGGCCATGCCGAAGTTGCGATTGACGGCAACGTCGAGCGGGTCGTGGCGCGCCACCGAGGCTTGCGTGAGGTGACCAGCACGGCCGCGGCGCGACGCACGATCCGCGCGACCGTTGGCGGCTGGCTGGATGCGGCCCGCGCAGGTGATTTCAACCAGGCAGTGATGGAGTTGGGGGCGATGGTGTGCACGCCGACATCGCCCAACTGTGCGGCCTGTCCGGTCGCTGCGGATTGTGTCGCTCGAGCTCTGGGTCTGACGGCGCAACTGCCAGCGCGCAAGCCAAAGCGGGCGTCGATTGAAGTCGCGGCGCGCGCCGTTCTCGTCGTTGGCTCACGTGGCGTTCTTGGTCATCGGGTGGCGGCAGGCGAACCTAACGTCGGGCAAATCGAGCTGCCGGGGGCGGGCATGCTCTGTAGTTGCGATCCTGGCGACTTGGCTGCGGTGGTGTTCCGGCGGTTTGGCGCGCGCTTGTCCGTCGGCAGTGTCGTCGCCAGCGTTCGTCACGCGATCACCCACCATCGCATCGAGTTGCATGCCCACGCGGCGACGGGCAAGTCGCTCGGGACACTCGGGTGGTTTGCCGTCGACCAGGCAACGCCGTGGACAACCCCTTCACGCAAGGTGTTTTTAGCGGCACTCGGCGCCGACGGCGTGATGCACGCGTGAACCCGGCGACGCGGTCGCTATGGTCCGCCTTTTTGGAACGAGCAGAACGAGGCACGAACCATGGGTCTGATGTCCGGCAAGAACGTCGTCATCTTCGGCGTCGCGAACAAGCGATCGATCGCTTGGGGCATCGCCCAGGCGTTGCATCGCGAAGGCGCGCGGCTGGCGTTGAACTTTCAGAACGATCGCATGGAAGAACCGGTGCGCAAGCTGGCCGGTGAGTTGCCGGGGGACACGTTCATCGGGCCGTGCGATGTCACGGTGGCCGGTGACATCGATCGCTTCTTCGCGCGCCTGGGCAAGGAGTTTGGGCCGCTGGATGGACTCGTGCATTGCATCGCGTTCGCCAAACGCGAAGAGCTCGGCGGCAACTTCGTCGACACCTCGTGGGAGGGCTACCAACTCGCCCAGCAAGTCAGTGCGTGGTCGCTGATTGGCCTGGTGAAGGGAGCGCTGCCGCTGATGGAAGGGCGCGAAGCAGGCGTCGTCTGCCTCAGCTACTACGGCGCCGAAAAGGTCGTGCAGAACTACAACGTGATGGGTGTCGCCAAGGCGGCGCTCGAGGCGAGCACTCGCTACCTCGCCAACGACATTGGTCCGCGCGGCGTGCGTGTGAACGCGATCTCGGCGGGGCCGATCAAGACGGTGTCGGCGATGGGTGTGGCGGACTTCGGTTCGCTGCTCGAAAACATGGCGAAGAAGGCGCCGCTGCGCCGCAACATCGACCAAGGGGATGTCGGCAACACGGCGGCGTTCCTGTTGTCCAATCTGGCGCGCGGAATCACGGGTCAGACGATCTACGTCGACGCCGGCTACAGCATTCTGGGTGCGTGAGGGACGGGCTCCGGCGTCACGATCCGATCAGCTCGGTTCCGGAACCGCTGGAGTGGACGAGTGGACGGAGTGGACGCAGACGGGATTGACCGACAGAGGCTGAGAGGCACCATATCGGCATGCCTGAGCCATCTTCTTGTTCGCTGTCGGAACGCCTGCGGCGACTTCGAGATGCCATGCTGCACGGACTCGTCGAACGCGACGAGCCGATTCGGCTGGCCTTGCTGGCGGCTCTGTCAGGCGAACACCTGTTGCTGCTCGGCGATCCCGGCACCGCAAAGAGCATGGTCGGGCGTCGACTGCACCTCGCGTTCCAAGGCGGTGGCTATTTCGAACG
>CANEYR010000111.1 GCA_947444055.1 Planctomycetota bacterium | reverse complement strand
TGGCTTGGGAACGGGGCGAGCCAGTCAGTGTCGGGGACGACAAGGCGCCCAAGTGCACGCTGTATGCGTTCTTCACCAAGCCCGCACACATGCCGGCCTTTGCGGGCGACGCCGACTACTTGGGGGATTTGCAGAAGCGCTTCGGCGACCGCGGCCTGGTGGTTGTTGCCGTCGTGCCGACGGCCAACCCAACCGCGATGGAGCGCTGGGCTGGCTGTCGGGTCGTCGTCGATGCGGACCTGGCCGTGACGACGGCGTGGTTTGCCGACGGGGACTGGCCCTGGTACGTCACGGTGCTCGATGCCGCGGGCCGGATGACATTTGTCGGTGAGCCCGACGCCGGCTTGGTTGACGCCGTCGACGCGACGCTGGCGGGGCGAGATGGGTTGGTGGGGGAGCGCAACTGCTTTGCTCTGCGCCATGACTTGCCAGAGACGTTCGATGACGCGATCGGTGCCGACGTCGTGCGGTCCCTGGGCGACGCCGTGGCGCACGCGCCGCGCGATGGTCTGGCCCTTGGCCTGCTCTACTTGGCGCACGCGACCAAACGCAACGATGCCGCCGCTGCCGCGAAGGTTTGCGAGCAGGCGATTGGCAGCCTTGCCGCGGACGCGCGACCGTTGGCGCGGTTCGTGGACTTGGCACTGCGCGGCGATCCAAGGCGGGCTGGGCTGGCGGCGAAGTTGAAGCCGGTGATGCACGCCGCGGCCGCGGCGGCGCCCAACGACGTGGCCGTGCAATTGGCGTTCTTGCGCACGGTGGTGCAAGCGGGCGATGCCCGCGAGGTTGGGCGGCAGTCCATGCGCTTGCGCAAACTGGTGACGGCGACCGCTGAAAACTGCCTCGACTATGCGTCGATCCTGGCGCAGGACGAGAACGCCCCGGTGCATCGCGATTTGGCGACCATGGCCCTGACCAAGGCGGCGGCGCTGGGGGCCGTTCCCAGATTGTTGACGGCGGCGCGCTATGGCGTGGCCGTGCGTTGCGCCAACGATCGCGAAGAGCAGAAGAAGCTGCTCGACGAGTATCTGAAGGACAACGAACTGCGCGTTTCCATCAACAACGACTGCTGGTACCTGATGACCGAGTTGCCGACGATGGGGCGCTATGACGCGTTTGCCGCGGGCTTGGCCGAACGCATGCTCGAGCAGCGGGACGCGATGGATTACTTCGAGTTCGACACGGCCGCCTTGGCGATGTTCTTGGCCGGCCGCTTCGCCGAAGCCGTCGCCCTGCAGGAAACAGCCCTCGAAAAGGGCGGCAAGGAGAACCCGGAGTACGTTGAGCGACTGGCTCGCTACAAGGCTGGGCAAGCCCCCGCACCACGGTAGTTGCGGGCGAGAATCAGCTAGCGGTGGGGCGGCGTTGGCGGCACCGGCTGGCCGTTTGAGTTGGCTGAGCTCAAGACGACCTCTTGCCTGTGGCGGATTCCTGGCTATCCTCCTCGCCCCTTTCCCTCCTAGAGCCGCCATGTCCAGAGTCTGTGCAGTTTCCGGTCGTCGCACCCGAGTTGGTCACCAAGTCAAGCGCCGTGGCTTGGCAAAGAAGGACGGCGGTGTCGGTCGCCGCGTCACGGGACGCAGCAAGCGCACCTTCAAGCCGAACCTGCATCCAGTTCGCATCCTGACGCCAGAAGGCTCGGTGGTGACGCTCCGGTTGTCTACCAAAGTGATCAAGCGCGGCATCATCACCCTGAAGAAGGGTGAGAAGACGGTGTCCTACCCGCTGGTCAAGGCTGTGCGCGGCCGCAACCGTTTGTTCACGAAGGCCCAGAAGGCCTGATTCCGAAGGGCCGTCGCGAGGGCTGCTCTTCGTACGATGGCGGCCCGTCGCTCGACGACCCACGGTCTGCCCTGGGCGCCAGCGCTACGGCGCGGGCCGGACCGTCGCGACCTTCGCCGCCCTGCACTGCAGAGGGGCCCCGCCGATCAGGTGCCCCCCGCAGACCCTGGTCGAGCCGCGACCGCCTGGGCCAGCTCACGCCCCCCGTGCCATCGCGTGTTGTTCTCCACCAACGGCGGGTCGGTTGTGGAAAAAGACTTCAGGAAACGCCAAGAAGGTCGCCGCCCCGACGCCGTCCCTTTGTTGGGTTGATGGCCGCGAACGGCCTGAAAAGTCCGAATGGAGCCACTCTTCTCCTCCGGATCGGCGGCCGAGATTCTGGGGGGCGGGGTGTTGAAATTCGGTGGAGACTTGGCATAGTCCGGCCTCTGGTTCGCGCCGAGCCGTAGCTAGCCTGGTTACGAAGCGATGCGAACTGGCGGTGGTGGCCTCGGCCATCGCTGGCAACGAAACGCTCTCTGACTTTCGGTACGAAGACGCCAGCCCGACTGACCATTGGGTTGGTAGGAACCAGTTCGCTGGTTCCGATCAAGCAGACACCGACGGGTCTTGGCTGTGTGGTGGAGACCAGTATCCCCCTCCCTAACCGCCCTCTCCATTGCGCAGCCTGACCCGCTTTCACGGGCCTCAGTTCTGACCGGCTGAGGCCCGTATTTTTTTGCCCGCGAACGCGCGGTGCCAAGCTGCCAAGCCGTGGCGCCGGATCGGTGCTGGCACTAGGGTGACGCGCCTTGCTCGCCGCACCCGCGTCGAGCTACCTACTCGATCGCGATGACCAAACCAGGCTTCCGCAAGGGGCGTTCCGGGGGATCTCAGGCACCCAACACCCGCGAGGGCGGCGACGCCTTCCTGAGCAGTTCCCTGTTTTCGCAGGCCCAGATCCTGCACTTGATGCGGAACGAGTTTGCGCGGGCGCGTCGGCACGGGGTTCCACTTGGTTGCCTGGTGCTAGCGGTCGACCGTCTGCCCCAGCTGGTCGACTTGTATGGCAGTGAGTTGCGCCAGGCGGTGCGCGCGGCGGTGGCGGGGTTGGTGCGCGACAAGACCCGCGGTTCGGACTTGCTCGGGGCGACCAACGACGATCGCTACTTGTTGGTGTTGCCGCACACCAACCTGCCGCAAACCCGCGTCGTTGCCGATCGTTTGCACCAGCTGTTTGCGGGGGTCGAAGTCAGCATCGACGGCAAGTCGTTGGCGTTGACTCTCAGCATTGGCGTCACCGCCTGCGACGACCAGAAGACGCTGTTCTTCGATACCCTGTTGGCTCAGGCCGAAGCGGCCCTTGAGTTCGCGGCGACTTCGGGGGGCGGTCAGGTGGCTTCCTTCGGCGAGTCCCAGCTGCGCGGCCCGTCTTCGGTTCTTGGCGAGGCCGACGGCCCAGGCGAGCGTCGCCGTGTCGACGATCGCGCCAACGGAGGCGTCGAGTGAGCGAGTCCAGCATGCGCATCTTGTTGGTCGAGGACGAGCAGATCATCGCCGTTACGTTGAAGGACGATCTCGAAGGGGCTGGGTACGAGGTTCGCCATGTGGCGGACGGCAAGCTGGCGATCGCGGAACTGGCGCAGAAGAGCTACGACGTCGTGATCACCGATGTGCGGCTGCCCGGCGCCGATGGCATGCAGGTGCTGTTGGCCGCCAAGCGCGCGCGCCCCGATACCGAGGTCTTGGTGATGACCGCGCACGCGACGGTCGAGCATGCGGTCGAGGCCATGCGGCTTGGCGCCGATGACTACATTCAGAAGCCGTTCCTCAACGAGCATGTGCTCGAACGGCTGCTGCGCATCGGCAAGTTCCGCGCGTTGCTCAGTGAAAACCAGCGACTGCGCGAACAGTTGCAGAGTTCGCATGGCCAGGGTCTGCCTGGCGTCATCGGGCAGAGCCGCGCCATGCAAGCGATCGTGAAAACCGTGCGCACGGTGGCGGCGACCGAGGCTTCCGTGCTGATCGAAGGCGAGAGCGGAACCGGCAAAGAACGCATCGCGCGGGCCATCCACCTGCTGAGTGCGCGCAAGGACAAGGCGTTCGTGGCGCTGTCGTGCGGCTCCCTGCCTGACACGCTGCTTGAGACCGAGTTGTTCGGCCACGAGAAGGGCGCGTTCACCGACGCGCAACGGCAGCGACGTGGCCGCTTCGAGGTCGCCGACGGCGGCACCATCTTCCTCGACGACATCGACGACATGCCGTTGTCGGTGCAGGTCAAACTGCTGCGCGTGCTGCAAGAACGTGAATTCGAACGCGTCGGTGGCGAGACGCTCGTGCGAGTCGACATTCGTGTCGTCGCCGCCACCAAGGTGCCGCTGCTCGACCACGTGCGCGCCGGCAAGTTTCGCGAGGACTTGTTCTACCGCCTCAACGTCGTGCCGGTGCGGTTGCCGCCGCTGCGCGAACGCGAAGGCGACGTGTCGTTGCTGGTGCAGCACTTCATCGAGAAGGTCGGCGGCGGCAAGTCGTTCACCGTCAAGACGGACGTGCTCGAGGTGATGGCTGACTACAGTTGGCCCGGCAATGTGCGTGAGCTTGAGAATCGAATCGCCCAGGCGATTGCGTTGTCGGGTGGCGCCACGGTGCTGAAGAAGGAACACCTGCTGCCAGTCGATCGTTCGCGCCGAGCGGCACTGGAGCCGCCGACTGCGTTGCGGTCGTTGCGGGAAGTGCTGGTCGAAGCCGAACGCGAACACCTCAAGACCGTGCTGCGCGGTGTTGGTGGCCATCGCACCAAGGCCGCTTCCGTGCTTGGCATTTCGCGCAAAGTGTTGTGGGAGAAGCTGAAGGACTACGGCATCGAATGAGCCGACTCGCCGCATCGGTCGCTGGTTGTTGGTGCTCGAGCGCACTGGCTCTGGTCGCGGCGTTGCCGGCGCAAGCAGGCGCGCCGATTGCAAAGCCGACGCAGTTTGAGCGGGTGTTGTGGTGCAGCGACTTGGTCGCCGGCACGGCGCTCGCAAAGGCCGCTGGCTATACCGCGGTGCAAGTGGGGCGAGGTGTCGATCCAGCGCCGGTGCTGGCGGCGGGCCTCGGCTTCTACCTCGACCAGCCCATCGGCAAGGGACTGCTCGAGTTGCGCGACGAACAGTGGCAGCCCGTGCGCGCTGCCTATGAGTCTTCGCGCGACGCGGCGGCGCTCGTTCGCCCTGGTTGTTTGCTGACGCCTGGGCTCGTCCAGCAGGCGGCCGCCGACGCGGCGGCAGCAGCGGTGCGCGTTCGCGGCCCCGGTCTGCGCTTCGTGGCGCTCGCGGATGAACCCTCGGCGACGCGGCACGATGCGCCGCTCGACACCTGCCGGTGTGAGCATTGCCTGCTCGCCTTTCGCGCGTTCCTGGCCAAGCGCTACGGCACTCTGGATGCCGCCAACGCCGCCATGGGGACGCAGTTTGCTTCGTTCGCGCAGGCGCTGCCGGTGTCGACCGACCAAGTGCGACGCCGCGAACTCGGCGCCACGTCCCTGCCGAAGGACCTGCGGGCCTTTTCGCTGTGGCTCGATTTCGTCGACGAACAGTACGCGAGCACCGTGCGCACGATTGCCGCCGCGGTGCAGCAAGCGGTGCCGGGCGTGCCGGTGGGACTGACTGGGTTGTCGGTGCCGGCCGCGTTCGGCGGCAATGACTACGCGCGTTACGTGCCAGCCCTCTCGTTGATCGAGCCGTACGACATCGGCGGTGCCGTCGACCTCGCGCGTTGTCTGGCGCCAGCCGGAGCGCACCGCTATGCGACGCTATCGCCGCCTTCTGCCGACGTGCTCGCGCTCGTTCCGATCGGCAGTTTCGTGCGCGCCCAAGTCGCCGCGATGGCGTGTCAGGGACTCGCTGGTGTTGTCGTGTGGAATGACAGCACCATCGTGTTGCCAAACGGCGAGGCTTCACCCTTTGGCCTCGCCGTGCAGTCCGCGATGCGCAAGCTTGGCCTGGCCTTGCAAGCCTGTGCTGGGGCAGAGCTGCAAACCGACGCCGTGTGGATCGTCGAATCGCACGCTTCGGTGCGCGCTTGGTGGATGGTTGATTCGGCCAGCGACGGCATGACGTGGGTGCGTCGCTTGGCCTCGTACGAACGGGAGCACAGCACGAGCCAGAACGCGCGCGTGGGCTGGTTGCGACTGTTGCAGGACCTCGGCGTGCAGCCGGAGTTCGTCGCCGAATCGGCGTTGCCCGAGCGACTGTTGCGGGAACGGCCGCGCTGCGTCGTGTTGCCCGCCACCCTGGCGTTGGCGGATCGTTCGGCGCAAGCGATCACGGCCTTCGTGCGCGCTGGCGGTTCGGTGTTGGCCGACCACAGCACCGGGATCTACGACAGCGACCTGCTTCGTCGTGACGTCGGCGTGCTCGACGAACTGTTTGGTATTCGCGCGCGCAGCCTCGCGATCGACGACCTGTTGGTGCGAGAGGGCCGATCGACATCGCGGGAACGTGGCCTGCCGCTCGCGGAGCGAGGGACGCGAGGGGAGCTTGGCGAGAGTCGAGCCGATGGCGATGCCAACATCGAACAGAGCGTCGGCCGCGGCCGCGCGGTCTACCTCAACGCGCCCGTCGTCGCCTACCCAAGTTGGCGTCTTGCCACCGAAGCTGTCGAAGCCGCGCGCGAACTGCGTCGCCGTGTGCGTGGCTGTTTGCGTGCGGCCGGCGTCGATCCGGTGTGTGAAGTGCGCGGCGAAGGCCTGCCGACCTGCATCGAGCGGGTGCGCTTGCGGCTGCGTGATGGCCGCGACGTGTTGGCCGTGCGCGTCAACGCCTTGCAGTCGCCAGCGGTTCTGCAGCGATTGGCGAAGGACGGGCCGCGCGCGGTGCGGCTTGAGTTGCCGACGCCGCGCACGTTGCGTGAGCTCGGCGGCGAGATCCTCGGCACCGGCACCGGCTTCGACGTGCGGCTCGACATGTTCGGCGCGTTGTTCTTCGAGGTCGCGCGTTGAACCAGGTGCTCGGCACCAAGGTGTTGCCCCTCGCGCCCGATCATGCCAGTGCGCTCCTGATCTCGGACCTGCATGTGCCTGCCGACGGTGGGCGCGCGTTCGAACGCCTGCGCGGCGCCGCGGCTTTGGCCATCGCTCGACGATTGCCGCTGCTCGTGCTCGGCGATCTGTTCGATTCGTATGTCTGTCGCGGCCAGATTCGTCACGGGGTCTGGCGCGACGTCGCGGCGCTGTTTGCACGAGTCGTCGCCGCGGGCCTGCCCGTCTACGTGCTGCACGGCAATCGCGATTTCTTGCTCGGCAGCGAGTTTGAACGCGCCAGCGGGGCGACAGTGATTGCCGGTGGGCTGCGCGGTCAGCTCGGCGGCGTCGATACGTTGCTGCTGCACGGGGATGAGCTGTGCCAGAACGACGTCCCGTACCAGCGGGCCAAGCGATGGCTGCGCTCGGCACCGGTGCGTTGGCTGGCGCGCCACCTGCCCGTGCGCGTCGCCTTGGCGGCCGCGGCGAAGGCCCGCCAAAAGAGCCAGCGGGTCATGCAAAGCGGGGATGCAAGGCGCTTTCTGCCGACGATGCAGGCGATCGACGCGGCCTTTATGACGGGCGCCAAACGCTTGGTGTTTGGCCACATTCACACCCCTGCGCACGGCGCTTATGGCACCGGGCACTACTGGGTGTTGCCGGCCTTCGATGTCGATGGAGGAGGGCTGTTGGTGAGCCCCGCCGGGATTGAGCCCGTCACCGTGGCGGATGCGAACGGCACCTGCACGGTTCGGCCAGCGGTTGGGGCCCTGCAGTTTGCTCAGGGCACGTGAGGTTGGACCTGGACTTCGCCGGACTTCGGCGTTGCCTCGTCGGTTGTCGGCTCGCTACACTCGCCGCCCCTTACGCCGTCCCCAGGTCGGCACCGGATCGTCGGCAGCGGTCGTGGTCCGGCCGCGCTCTTTTACAATCCGGATCGATTCTCTTTTCTTGATCGTTTCGCTTGTCAGGCAGCCGTGACGTTCGTGCAGAAGCCGCGGTGACGCCGACGCAAGTCGTCGCCATCGACGGACCTTCCGGGGCCGGCAAAAGCACGGTGGCTCGCCAATTGGCGCAACGGCTTGGTTTTGGCTTTCTCGACACGGGGGCCATGTATCGGGCCGTCACTTGGCACTTCTTGCAGGCGGGTTGTGCGCCGGCGGAGTGCGCGGATAGCCAAGAGCAAGGTGTGGCCCGCATGCGGGTGGCACTGGCGGCAGCGCGACTGGAGCTGGTCGCAGGCAGAGTGGTGATGAATGGTCGTGACGTGACGCCGCACTTGCGCACGCGCGAAGTTGAGTCGCAGGTCTCCGCGGTCTCCGCCTTGTCGTTCGTGCGGGCCGCTATGCGCGATTTGCAGCGCACGGTGGCAGCCAGCGGACCCGTTGTCGCCGAAGGGCGCGACATGGGCTCGGTGGTGTTTCCGCAGGCGCGCTGGAAGGTCTACCTCGATGCGGCTCCGTCCGAACGGGCGCGGCGTCGTAGCGAGGACTTTGCGCGGCAAGGCCGAACGGTGAGCGAGGCGGATGTGCTCGAGGAGATCCTCGTGCGCGATCGTCTCGACAGCACCCGTTCCGACGCGCCGTTGCGGCAGGCTGAGGACGCCCTCTATGTCGACTCGACAGGGTTGACCACCGAGTCGGTGGTGGCGCAGTTGTTTGCCTTTGTGCAAGCCGATGAGCGCGGGCAGGCCGATGCGCGCGGGGTCGTGGTCTCATGACGGAGCCGAATGCCAGCTCGCGGTTGATGGTGCGACGCAGTCCCTTCTGGTGGACGCTGTCGAAGACGGCGGTGTGGCTGTTCTGCAAGCTCTACCATCGCCTGCGCGTCGAAGGTGCGGCGTCGGTGCCGACGTCAGGCCCGGTGTTGCTGGTCGCCAACCACGCGAGTTACCTCGACCCACCGCTGCTCGGCATTTCGGCTGGCCGCTGGGTTGCCTTCCTGGCGCAAGCGGGGCTCGCCAAAGTTGGACCGCTGCGCTGGTGGTTGGCGCAGATGGGCGTCACGCTGATCGACCGCAACGCGCCATCGAAGGATGCCCTGCGCATGGTCGCCGATTGCTTGGCTGCCGGCGAAGTGGTGGCCATCTTCCCCGAGGGAACTCGCTGCGCCGACGGCTCCGTCGGGCCGTTTCGCAACGGGGTGCAGTTCTTGGTGCGGCGCACCGGCGCTTGTGTGGTGCCGATCGGCATCGAAGGGGCGCACCGCGCCTTCCCACGCAAAGCCTGGTTTCCACGGCCCCGCAAGCTGGTAGTCCGCTACGGCGAAATGTGGCCGGCGGACAAAGTTCTGGCGGCTGGCGGCGTCGAAGCCCTGCGCGCTCGGGTGGCGCAATTGGCGCGCGCGCCGCTCCAGAACGACCCGCAAGAGAATCCTCCGAAGGTGTCTGCGGTCACAACCAAGGACACCGAATCGACCTCATCTGCCGATAGCGGGGCGTGAGCCCCGGTGTTGGCGACTGACTACCGGATGGTCCGGTGGTCGGGACTGTGATCGCTGGGCCATGCGTCGTGACGACGCGCGGTTAGCAGCTTCCTCATCGTCGTTGTTTCCCTTTTTTCCCCCTCAACCCTCAAACGTTTGATGCACGGCAAGAATCTGATCAAGAAGTTTTCCATGTCCGCCGAGGAGCTGACACGGCTCACCACGGAGGCACTCGGCAGTACGACACTGGCCGAACTCGACACCGCGATTGGCAAGACCGTCGCTGAGTTGTCGCCCAACAAGATCGTCAAGGGACGCGTCATCAAGGTGCAAGAAGACGGCACCGTGGTGGTCGACGTCAGCTACAAGGCCGAAGGCCACATTTCGATCGAGGAGTTCCCAGACCCTCTCGTGGTGGTTCCCGGTCTTGAGATCGAGTGCCTCGTCGAGCAGATCAACGATGCCGAAGGCTACATCCTGCTGAGCAAGCGGAAGGCCGATCGCATTCGCGGCTGGGAGAACATCATCCAGACGCACAAGGAAGGCGACTCCGTCAAGGGCATGGTGCTGCGCAAGATCAAGGGCGGTCTCTTGGTCGACATTGGCGTGCCGGTGTTCCTACCCGCCTCGCAAGTCAACATCCGTCGCGCTGGTGACATCGGCGACTGGATCGGCAAGGAAATCGAAGCGCGCATCATCAAGATCGACGAGGAGCGGATGAACATCGTCATCTCGCGCCGCAAGCTGATCGAAGAAGAGCGCGAGACGAAGAAGGCCATGCTGCTCGCCGAACTGGCCGAGGGCCAGGTGCGCAAGGGCATCGTCAAGAACATCGCCGACTTCGGCGTGTTCGTCGACCTTGGCGGCATCGACGGTCTGTTGCACATCACGGACATGTCGTGGGGCCGCGTGAATCACCCGAGCGAGATGCTCAAGCTCGACGACGAAGTCGAGATCAAGGTGCTCAAGATCGATCGCGAACGCGAACGCATCGCGCTCGGCATGAAGCAGAAGAGCGCGTCGCCGTGGGAGAACATCACGGAGAAGTACCCAGTCGGCAAGCGCATCGATGGCGAGGTCGTCAACCTGATGAGCTACGGCGCCTTCGTCAAGCTCGAGGACGGCGTCGAAGGTCTCGTGCACATCTCCGAGATGTCCTGGACCAAGCGCGTCAATCACCCGAACGAGGTCGTCAAGCAAGGCGACAAGGTCGAGGTGGTCGTGCTCGAGATCGACACCGAGAAGCAGACGATCAGCCTCGGCATGAAGCAGACCGAGGTCAATCCTTGGGACATGGTGGCGGAGAACTACCCGCCGGGCACCGTCATCCGCGGCAAGGTGCGCAACCTCACCAACTACGGCGCCTTCATCGAACTGCAGGAAGGCATCGACGGTCTGTTGCACATCACCGACATGAGCTGGACCCGCAAGATCACGAACCCCAACGAGGTCGTGAAGAAGGGCGACGAGATCGAATGCGTCGTCTTGTCGGTCGACCAGGAGAAGAAGCGCATCGCGCTCGGTCTCAAGCAACTGCAGGCCGACCCCTGGACTGGGGACATTCCTGCCCGTTACCACATCGGCGACAGCGTCCCGGGCACGGTCACGAAGATCACCAACTTCGGCGTGTTCGTCGAACTGGAGCCAGGTCTCGAAGGCCTGCTGCACATCTCGGAGTTGGCCGACCACAAGGTCGACAACCCCGAGGAAGTGGTCAAGGTCGGTCAGCGCGTCGAGGTTCGCATCATCAAGATCGACACCGACGAGCGGAAGATCGGCTTGACGCTCATCCAGGCACACTTCGAAGAGGGCGAGGAGCCCCAAGAAGGCGCGCCGAAGGAGCAGGAGCGGGCGGCTCCCACCACGACGCCGGCACTTGGTTCTCTCGCCGACCAGCTGAAGGGCATCGGTCAGCGCGTGAAGGCACGCGAAGACGACAAGAAGACCGAGACCGTCGAGTGATCCAGCCGAGGGCGATTCCGCAGGGGGCGACCGAGCCCCAGGCGATGGGCGCCCAGACCAGCTCGGGTTCGCGGTGGGCAAGGGCGGTTGCCCTTGCCATCGGCGGACTCGGGTTGGTTGCTTGTGTAACGACCTACGAAGAGGTCCCCCTGTTTGGGCGCCGCGACGAGTTGGCGGCGCCGTCGTATGCGGTGCCGCTAATGATCCCGATCGGCGAACCCAATGCCGATCCCAGCCAGGCGGTCGTTGCCGAGTTCTACCGCACGGTGCTGCAGCGCCTGCACGAAGCGAACCAGGAACGGGATCCCGGTCGCGCCGCGGCGGATCTGGAAGCGTTGCTCGCGGACCATGATCGCGAAGACCTGCCAGCGGCGATGCGCGAGCAGTTGCGTGGCTACCGTGGCGTGGTGCGCGGCCTGCGGTTCGCCAAGCACGCCGCCGCGAACGCGCGGCTCGTGCTGCAGACTGCCGACGCCGTCGCGGCCGTTCAGATCGAAGAAGGGGCGCCAGCACTCGGTGCGCCAGTGCACTACGTGTTGGAGTTGCCAGCCCCGATCGAGCCCGTGGTGCTTGGTGGGCTCGATGACGGCGACCCGATCGGGTTTGCCGTTGCGTTCACCGTCGAGGACGCGTTCGTCGAGGGCAGTACCGGGTCGTCGAGTACGCAGCGAATCGTCCGGTTGCCGACGGCGGTGACGCTCGCCGGCAACGAAGTGGTGCGGTTGCCGATCGACATCGAGTTGCCCGGCGCGACCGCGGTCCGGCGCGAGATCCATGTGCGCGTCGACTTGATGCGCGGCTACGTGCAATGTGAGGCCGGTCGTTCGCCGATTCGCCACACCTGCATCGCGGCCGCGACCATCACCCAATGGCCGGTGGGGTACAGCACCGTGGCCAAAGCGCCGCTCACGGAGTTGCGCACGGCCTTGCGGACCTTCGATGCCAAGACGTTTGCGCGGGCGTACCTTGCCGCCGCGGCGACGCGCGGTCCCGACCGCGAAACCGCGATCGAGCTGCTGATCGAGCAAGTGCGATATGGTCGCGCCGATCAGGCGCAGGTAGCGATGGCTGCCTTGAAGGTCACCGCGGGTGTCGACTTGCCGATCGGCGATCGCGACGCCTGGCTTGCCTGGTGGCAGGCACGCCGCTAGACAGCCGTTGTGAAGTTCCCTCCCGTCGAAGAGCAGATGGCTGTCATCGAGCGCGGCATCGTCGACCTGGTCGATCGGCAAGCGCTGCAAGCCCGCCTCGAACTCAGTCGCACCGAAGGTCGCCCGCTGCGCGTCAAGTTCGGTATTGATCCGAGTTCGCCGGACATCCACCTTGGCCACACTGTGCCGCTGCGCAAGTTGCGCGACTTTCAACGCCTCGGGCATCGTGTGATCGTGCTCTGGGGCACGGCCACCGCGATGGTCGGCGACCCCAGCGGCCGCAACAAGACGCGCCCCGCCCTCACTCGGGAGCAAGTCGAGCAGAACAAGCAGACGTATCGGGCGCAGGTCGGCGCCGTGCTCGACATTGCCAACATCGAAGAACGTGAGAACGGCGAGTGGTTTCTGCGCCAGTCGTTCATGGACTGCATCGCCCTCGCCAGCCGCTACACCGTGGCGCGCATGCTCGAGCGCGATGACTTCCAGAAGCGCTACAAGGAACGGCAACCGATCGCGGTGCACGAGTTCCTCTACCCGTTGCTGCAAGGCTGGGACTCCGTCGAGTTGTGCTGCGACATAGAGATCGGCGGCAGCGACCAATTGTTCAATCTGCTGGTCGGTCGCGACCTGCAGGCCCAGAGCAACCAGACGCCGCAGATTTGCTTGACGATGCCGCTCTTGGAAGGCCTCGACGGCAGCCAGAAGATGTCGAAGTCGCTCAACAACTCCATCGGCGTCGCGGAGTCGGCTTCGCAGCAGTTCGGGAAGTTGATGAAGGTGCCGAATGAGCTGCTCGCGAAGTACTTCCTCTTGCTGACCGACACGCCGACCGCCGTGGTCGAGCCGTTGGTGCAAAATCCGCTCGAGGCGAAGTTCGCTCTCGCCGCCGCCATCGTCACGGGCTTTCACGGCAACGACGCCGCCATGGCGGCGCGCGCCGAGTACGACCGCGTGCACCAACGTGGTGGCTTGCCCGACGAGTTGCCCGAATGGTCGCCAAACCAGGACACGCGGCGCACCGCCGATGGACGCGTCGCCCTGCCAACCGGCATCGCCGCCGCGGGGCTGGCGCCATCCACCAGCGACGCGCGGCGCCTGATCCAAGGTAGTGGCGTGCGGGTCGATGGGGTCGTGTGCACCGACGTCAACGCCGCCTTCGGCCAGGGCACCTACGTGGTGCAGGTTGGCAAAACTCGGGCAGCGCGGTGGATCATCCGCGACTGACCGCGGCCGCGAACAGTCGCCCGCCGTTCAGGTGAGCGGCAGTGCAGGCGAGTGGCAGTGCAGGTGATCGGCGTCGAATGCCGATGCTGGTCTCTTAGGTTGGCGCGATAGGATGCGTCGCATCGAGGCGATTCCTCGCGACGTCAGGACTCGATTCTCTGGGATGTGATATGGCGCTGATTCACGGCATCCAGAAGTGGGCGACAGCGGCCCTGGTGTGGTTCGCGATCGTCGGCGGCGCTGCATCTGGCGTTGCCGCGTGTCCACAAACCAAGCCGACGCCGCAGCTCTCCGCACCGGAAGACCTGGAACGCTTGCGCGCGATGCTGTCGCAGCCCGGGCCCGAAGGTCGGGAAGCGCGCGAGACGGCGGTGGAGCGATTGCTCACCTTGCCGACCCCGGCCGCGCACCGGCTGTTGCAGGAACGCCTGCTGCTGATGGACGTCGACGACGTGTGCCTGACGATTGTCACCGCCCTGCAGGGACATGTTCTGCTGCCGTCGTCGACGCAGTTTGGGGGCGCCATCGGCGCCGTTCGCGAACAGATCATGGCCGGCTATGTCAGTCGGGCGGCCAAGCTCTGGCGAGACCAGCGGGGGGCGATCGACGATGTCGCCGGCGACCCGAGGCGTCGTGGCATGCGCACCGCCTTGCAACGCCTGCCGCCGCGAGATCTGGACGCCGCCGCTCGCTACGTGCTGCAGAACGCAGTGGGCGAAGAGCAGATCGACGTCATGCGGTGCCTTGCCGACATGCAGCACACGCTGTTTGCCGCGACGCTCGCCGAGTACTTGGAGATGCCGGACGCGGCAGTGCGAGCTGGCGCCATGCACGCGCTGCAGCTCTTGACCTGCTACGAGCAGCCGATCGAAACCAAGGCCCAGTTCGCCGCGTGGTCGCAGACCTACGGTGCGCTGCGCTACATCGATCTTCTGGAACGTGCCGCGCGGTTGGGTTCGCAGCCGCTCGAACTGTTAAAGAAGGAACTGACGCGCGTGCGGATCGAGGCCGCTTGCGAAGTGGTTCGTGCCCACGTTGCCCGCTCCCCTGGCATTGATTGGGCGGCGGTGCAAGCGCGGGTGGTCGTGGCCGACCCCCATGAGATGGATGCCTGTCTCGCGGTCCTACAAACAGCCTTGCCAGCAGTCAGCGGCGACGATTCCTCCGCGGCGCGCCAGGCCTTCTGCCGCGCGCTGCTGCAGCAGTATCGATTGCTGTCACCCGAGGAAGCGCAGCGGCGAGCCATGCTGCTGGAGGTCGCGGCGTATCTTGGTCGGGCAGAGGATGCAGACTTGGCGGCCGAGTTGGTGGGGCTGTTGCTAGCGCAGCTCGACGTTGCGGACGCACCTTCGCAAGTGGCCGCATTGCGTGGCCTGCGGCGGTTCCCTTCGGTGGAAGCGCGCACGCGCCTCGTCGCCCTTGCCCGACGGCTCTTGCGCGAACAGCCGGTCGCGCGCGAACCTCTCACCGCCATCCTGTCGACCTTGACCGTGCGAACGGCACCGCGCTGGCTCGCACCGTCGCCGCTGGACGGCGATCGGTCTGAGTGGCTCGATTTGTTGCGAGCCTTCTGCCGCAGCGACGAAGCGCTCGCGTTGCGTGAGCAGTCGCTGATGCTCGCGCAGACGTTGGATGCGCGCGATCAGTTGGTGGCGGAAGTGTTCGACCTGCTGCTCGAACTCGTTCGCGATTCGACCTTGTCGATCAAGTTCCGCGCGACCTGCGCGATCCACCTGCAAGGATGGCGTGCCTATGGTCCCCTAGCCGATGCTTGGTTGCGGGCACAGCACGAGTTGTTGCGGGACTCGGCGCCAGAACTGCGCCAGCGCGCGGCCGAGTCGTTGGCAACGATCACGGACTCCGTCGATTCTGACCGCGTGAAGTGGATTAAGTCGACGATCGTGGTGTTGCGTGAGCGCTTGCTCGCCGAGCCGGATCCAGGCGTTTTTCGTTCTCTCGTCGAGTGCTTGCAGGCGTGTGGGCGCGAAGCACTGATGCCTGAGAGCGCAATCGGTGCGTTGCGTTGGGTGCTCGTCGAAATCGGCAATCCAGTGCTGCCTGAGCACCAGTTCCGCTTCGACCCCTTGCTGCAAGCGCTGGCGACCATCGGTGCGGATGCGCGCGCCGATCGTGGCCAGTGGCTCGCCGCCTGTGGGCCCTTGGTGACGGCAAAACGGCGACAGAGTCTGCGCTTGATCCTGCAGAGCCACGCCGCGGTGGACTTTGCCAAGGACGTACTCAGCACGGAGCCGGGGCTAGGGGATCGTGCACGGCAGGCGATGCACGTCCTGATCGAGACGGCGGTGTGCAAGCCGGCGCGTGAGAGCTGGGCGAGTTCGGAGGAACTGCAGCGCGAGGCGCGCGACGTTCGCACCGCGTTTGGCGCACTCGATGCGCTGGACGATGCGCTGCGTCTCGACACTCCGAATCGGCGCTTGCTGCGTTTGGAAGTCGATTTGGTCGGCGGCAAGGCACAGGACGTGGTGCAGCGCGCGACGACATGGCTGGTCGCCCCTTCCCCAAGCACTGGCGCCAACGGCCCGGCGCGCGTGGTCATGGCCGTGGAAGACCTCGATCGCATGCGACTGTTGGTGGCCGAAGCCCACTTGCAGCTCGAGCGACCAGCCGAGGCGCGGCGGTTGCTGCAAGAACGCAGCAAGGACGCGGTGGCGGATGCGGCCGTGAACGACCTCGAAGTGCGAATCGCCAAGGCGTTGGCGCCGACCGACTTGACCGGAGCCGTCGAGTTGTTCGAGCGAGCGCTGCGGCGAACGGCGACCGACGATGCGGCGTTTCGTGGCCGGTTCCTGGAGTGGATGCAGGCCAAGCTGCGCGTCGATCCGAGCTTGCGCGAGCAGACGCTGCTCGAGGCCACTCGCCACGCGGCGTTGTTCGCGAGCCCTGAGTGTCCGGCGGAGTTGCGCGAGCAGTTTGAACAGTTGCGCGCGTCGCGGTAGAGCCAGGAAAGCCAAGAAGAACCTTGTCGCGGTGGCGCTCTTCGCTATCTTCCTCGCCTCACCCAACGCGGGGTGGAGCAGCCCGGTAGCTCGTCGGGCTCATAACCCGAAGGTC
>CANEYR010000110.1 GCA_947444055.1 Planctomycetota bacterium | reverse complement strand
GTGAGGCTTTCGGCTCCATCGGGCCGTCCCGGAGCATCCTGGGGTAGCCGACGAGTCTGTCCTTGGTGAAGGTGTCCACCCGGCAGAAGGCCCTTCCGGATCCCGTCCCCGGACCGGACGCGGATGCGGAACCATCAGGTCAGGTTCTCTCGCCTGTCGGCGTGCGTCTCCGCCTCGGATCATCAGGACAGTATCCGAGCGGCCGGCCGCGACAGGGTCCCGGCCTGCCAGGTGCCGTAGGTCTCTCGGTCTCTCTGACGACCCCTAGTCCCTTTCGAGGATCGCGACGAGCGTTCGGTCCGAGTCCGTGCGGGTGACCGAGACGACGAGTTTGCCCTCGCCGTCGATCAGGGCCGCGCCCTGGAAGGGAATGCCGTTGAACGCGCCGCTGGGCACGTTGGAGGGAACGTAGCCGATCATCATGAGGAACCCGCCCGCACCGACGTGGCCCACCATCGCGCCGAAGTTAGTGGAGGTGTAGACCGTGCCCGTGATCTGGCCCGCGTTCGAGATCGTCCAGTCGAAGGTGCCGGTGCCGACCACCTGCCCGACCTCGAAGACGGACCACGTCCCGGACCAGCTCCCCGCGAACGGACTCACGCTCGGCGCCGCCTGGGCAGACGTGGATCCGACGTCGAGAACCGCCACCGCCGAGAGCGCCGGAGTGGTGCACAGCAGTGCCAGTGCCGCGAAAATGGGTAAGCCGCGTCGATTGAAGTTACGTGTCATGGTCTCCTCGATTGGTTTCCGGTGTGAAGTCTCGTGGGAAGTCACTGGCCTACGACTGTCGGGATGCTGGTCGCCCAGCACGCGTCAGGGTTGCAGACACCCACCAGTGCGACGTCGGACACCGAAACGTGCCATGGGTGGAGAAGAAAATCGCGGCAGGAACTGCGCGGCCGGGCCACACGCCCGCAATGCGCCGGTGCCGTCCGCCTCGCTCATGTGCTGGTAGAGCCAGGCCTTGGCATAGGCCCAGTGCCGGTTCGCCGTGCGCAAGGAGATGCTCAGGGCGCCGCGGCCCGTCGGCTGTGAGCCCCGCGAAGTAGCGGAGTTTGACGACTTCCGCGGCCGTTCGGCTCCTCGACAGTCAGCCGCTGCAGCACTTCGTCGAGTGCGAGAAGGTCGTCGGCGCCTCGCTCTGCCCGACGTTCGGCACGAACGCGACCGGCAGACGCCCGAGCATCTTCGTGCCTTCGGCGTTCACCGTCGGCGTCATTGGCTGCGCCGGCGACGGCCGCTCGACGCACAAGAACGACAGCGCGACCGCGAGCGTCGCGACGACAGAGACTGACACCAGGGAGGTCTTCATCGTCGTTCTCATTCCAGGGGACATCAGGGTTGGATCGTGAAGTCGCGCGTTCGAGGCCGAGAAGCCCTGCGGCGGGCACGGCGGCGGGGCGGTAAGCCCGAGCCACAAGAACTGCGTGAACAACTGTAGCCCGGCGAGCGTGGGGTCGTTGGCAATCGGCAGGGACACTTCGCTCCGGGCCGCAGGTGGGAGTTCCGATCTGCATCCGCAGCGGCCGGATCAGCGGCCGTGCGCCGCGCGCAGATGATGCGTCAGGATGTAGTTGCCCACCATCCTCCCCTGCAGCCCGCCCGCCTCTTGGTCGAACCGGAAGTGGATGCCGCCGTAGATACGGGCATCGTCGATGTCGTCGCAGGTCTGCTCGAAGGCGGTGTAGTTGAGGACGATGGCCGGCAGCGCTGGATTGGTCAGGGTGAAGGCATTGCCCTGCACGCCGAAGATGCGCTCGAGCACCACGCGGGCAGCGCCGGACAGGGTCGCGTGGGCCGATGCGTAGGCCGGGAACGCCGGGGTGGTGATCAGCGGGAGCCAGGTCGGATCCGCAGCGGTCAGGGGATTGCCGTCGACGTCACCGCCCAAGATCGCGGTCAGGGGTCGCCAGAGGCTGTAGTGGTATTTGGTGTCGTAGGCCGCGATCGAGGCGTCGCCGATCGCCATCGCCAGCAGAGCGAAGATCCTCGCGTTCTCCGAAAGCGTCCTGCCCTGTGCGAAGCTGACCTGGCGCGCGGCCGAGTTCCACGCGCTCACCGGGGAGGTGGCGGCGTAGAAGCGCGCGACATCCGTGCGGTCTTGCGGCCGCAAGGGGCTATCGATCCTGCCGAGCAGCCTGACCTCGTTGTAATCGTCAGCGTACTTCTCGGTGGACATCGCAGGCGGCGCCGGCGCGCGGAACTGCGAGCCCAGCAGCAGACCAAACGGGGTCACTTGGCCCCACTGGGGCAGGAAGGCCGGCGCGAACGAGTCCGTTCGGAGAGCACGGACCGGTGCCGATCCCAACCACCCCGAAACGGGCTGGGGGACCCACTCCACCCGCTCTCGCGAACTCGGCACCACCACGACCCCGCCCTGAAACCCACGCCCCACGCGGGCTGCACGCCGCCTAGAAACGCAGCCGCCCCGCGGCTATTCACCGCGAGGCGGACAGGTCCGGTCGTTGGCCGGGGGATGGCTCCTCGAGTAGGACTTGAACCTACGACCCGGTGATTAACAGTCACCTGCTCTACCAACTGAGCTATCGAGGATTGCCGAACGGGTTTCGGCCCTTTCGGGGCGGCAACCTTAGCGACCCTCTGCACTGCGTCAAGAGTTCGCTGCGTCCGCTGCGAACGGCAGCACGCGGTCCGCCAGGAACGCAAAACGGGCCGCTTCATCTCGCGATGAAGCGGCCCGTTTCGTTGCGCAACCGGAGGCTCAGGCCTTCGTCGCGACTTCGAACTTGCGCAGGCGCAGCTTCTGCGTCGCCAGCAGTGCGGTCTTCGCCGCCTCTTCCGTCACGGCCTTCTTGTCCTTCACGTAGACCAGGGCCTTGCCGTTCAATCCATTCGGATGAACGCGGATGACACCTTCCAGCTTGCTCAAGACGTCACGCGTCTCGATGGCCGTACCCATTCAACCAAGTCCGGAGATCGCCAGTTCGTAGATGATCTCGGCCTTTGGCATGTCGACTTCGGTCAAACGCGAGATCGTCACACCGCCAGCGCGCCCCTTGCTCAGGGCGAGGTTGAGGTCTGCGAGCTCGGGAACCTTCTTCCCAACTTCGAAGTAGCCGATGCCGGTGGTGTCGAAGATGAGGTTCTTGATGTTCTTGTCTTTCTCGAGGATGTCACGCACCCTCTTGGCCTGTGAGGCCGCGCCTCAACCACTGATTCCGGCAGCTTCGATCTTCCAAAGCTTCTCGACTGCTCCGCTCGCCTTTGCCGGGTGGCTCTCGGTCTGGGCCGAGGCTGGCAAAGCAAACGCGAGCGCGGCGAGTAGCACGCCTGCTGTGATTCGCATGTTGGTCTCCTAAATGGGGCACGTGTCTTGTCGGCGGGAAGGCCGACTCAGGCACGTGCCGGAGTATCGACGACAGTCACCCTGCGAGCAAACCCCGGTAGCGAGGAAGTTTCGTACCGAATCGGCCCCTACGAGTCGGCGAACCGCCAGGCGGCCAGCTGACGCGGCACTGGGGTCTTTTGCAGGGCGGCGCGCAGGACGGCGATAGGAATGGAGTTTTGCCTCAGCACCGCGTCATGAAAGGCCTTCTCGGACAGTCCTTCGGGTCGGACCAGTTCGTGCTGCAGCGCGCGCAACTGTAGGCCACCAAGCATGTAGGCGGCTTGGTAGAGCGGCGGATAGAGGCCGCCGACGGAGCGCCGGACTTCGCCTTCGGCGGCGGCGCGTTCGTGGCCAACGCGGTCGATCAGGTACTCGACACATTGCGGCCCGGTCCAGCGACCGAGGTGGAAGTTGAGCGAGAACACGATGCGGGCGCAGCGGTGCTTGCGCCAATACAGCATGCCGATTTTGTCCTCGGGGCCCTTCGCGAACCCCAAGTCGTAGAGCCGCATCTCCCAGTACAGCGCCCAGCCTTCGATCCAGAACGGCGTGTCGAACGGCTCGCGGTAGGTGCGATGACGAGCCTGCGAGTACTGCTGCAGCCAGTGCCCAGGAATCAGCTCGTGGTGCACAGTGGCGCGGCAGAAGTGTTCATTGTTGCTGCGCAGCGCCTGCAGCTTCTCGATATGGGCCATCGCGTCGGTCGGGAACGACACGAGGATCGTCTCACCGCCGAGGAAGAACGGATTCGTGCGCTGCCCTTCGCGCGACATCATGTTCATTCGCCAGCATTCTTTGGCGAGCGCGGGAATCGTGATCAGGTCGCGCTGTTCGAGAAAGTCGATCGCCTCGTGGGCCAGTTCGCGGATGAGCGCAGGCTGCTCGCCCGGCTCGCGGTGTCGTTGCTTGACCTGTTCGAGGGCGGCGCGCCAGTCCTTGCAGCCCATGGCCGTGGCCGCCTGCGCCATCTCGGCGTCGCACCAAGCGAACTCGCGTTCGGCGATGGCGACCAATTCGCCAGGTGCGTAGGGGATCCACTCGAACGCAAGATCGCGCAGGAGCACTTCTTCGCCGACGGGGTCGCCGATCAAGGTGCGATCTTCGCCGGCTGGAGCGAAGGCTCGCAGCGTGTCGTAGAGGGCCGTCAGGGCTTCGTCGGCAGCGCGGAGTGGCGTGCGCGCCCACCATGAAAACTGCGGGTCGTAGCCATCACGAAATTCAAACCATTGCCGCAGCGTCTGGCGAAGGGCGGCGACGCGGGTGGCGGCGCGGGCGGGCAAGGCCGGGGCGATCGTCGCGAAGCGTCCTTGGCCGAGGTCGCGCCGCACTTGCTCGGCGAGCCGCACCACTTCGGTGATCTCGGCGGCCGCTTGCCGCGGGGTTACGTCCTCCAGCCGCCGTTTGCTTTCGGCCAGATCGATGATGGTCGCAGCGAACGGCAGTAGGTCGACGAGCTCCGCATCGCGAGCGGCTTCGTGTTGCAGTTCGTGCAGGCTGCGGCGCACGTGGTTGTCGAGCAACAACCAATCGATGCGGGCATCGGGCGCCAGCTTCTGGAATTCGAGGGCATCGAGCTCACGCCGTTCTTGCTGCATGCGGACGAGCAATCGCGTGCGGCGTTCGGCTGACATCGGCACGTCGTAACGCCGCGCGAGATCGCTGCGATCGGCGCGCAGCGTCTCGATGCGTTCGCGCAGGTCGGTGGCGGGCGGGGACTGCGCCGCGGCGACGGCGAGCAGGAACGTGATGCCGACGACGGGCTTTGGCGAGGGCCGCATGCGGTCATGCTACGCCGCGCGCGTGTTCGGGCCACCCGTCGTGGCTGGCGCCGCTGGCGGCGGTCAAATCTTGGGACCAGCGCTGCGGATCTTCTCGCTGGCGCGGTCCGCATACTTGCCGAAGTTCTTGGTGAACAGGCCAGCGAGCAGCTTGGCCTTGGTGTCGTAGGCAGCTTTGTCCGCCCACGTGTTCTTGGCGATCAGGATCTCGGCCGGCACGTTGTTGCAGCTGGTCGGCACGACGAGTCCGAAGATCGGATCGACGATGGACGGGGCCTTTGCCAGCGAGCCATCGTGGATCGCGTCGAGGATGGCGCGCGTGTACTTCAGGCTCATGCGCTTGCCTGTGCCGTGGCCACCGCCGCTCCAGCCGGTGTTGACGAGCCACGCCTGCGAACCGTTCTTGGCGATCTTGTCGGCGAGCAGCTCGGCGTACTTGGTCGGGTGCCAAACCATGAACGCGGCGCCAAAGCACGCGGAGAACGTCGCCTCTGGGTCCTTCACGCCCATCTCGGTGCCGGCCACCTTCGCGGTGTAGCCCGAGATGAAGTGGTACATCGCCTGCTCGGGTGAGAGCTTGCTGACCGGCGGCAGCACGCCGAACGCGTCGCAGGTAAGGAAGATGACGTTCTTCGGATGCTTGGCGGTGCAGGGGATCTTGGCGTTCGGGATGTACTCGACCGGGTAGCTGCAGCGCGTGTTCTCGGTGATCGACTGGTTGGTGTAGTCGACGACGCGCGTCTGCTTGTCGTAGATCACGTTCTCGAGCACCGAGCCGTAGCGGATCGCGTCGAAGATCTCCGGCTCCTGCTCGCGCGTCAGGTTGATGCACTTCGCGTAGCAGCCGCCTTCGATGTTGAACACTCCGTCATCGCTCCAGCAGTGCTCGTCGTCGCCGATCAGGGCGCGGCGCGGGTCGGCCGACAACGTCGTCTTGCCGGTGCCCGACAGGCCGAAGAACAGCGACACTTCGCCGTTCTTGCCTTCGTTGGCCGAGCAGTGCATCGACATGACGCCAAGCTTTGGCATCAGGTAGTTCATGATCGTGAAGACGCCCTTCTTCATCTCGCCCGCGTATTGCGTGCCGAGGATGACGAACTCGCCGCGTTCGAACGACAGGCTGACCGAGGTCGAGCTGGTCATCGAATCGGTCTGCGAGTTGGCCGGGAACAGACCGGCGTTGAAGATCGTGTAGTGCGGGTCGCCGAAGCTGGCGAGCTGCTCGTGCGTAGGTCGGATCAGCATGTTCCACATGAACAGCGCGTGGTACGCGTTCAGGCAGATGATGCGGACCTTGATCTGGTACTTCGGATCCCAGCCGGCAAAGCCGTCGACGACGTAGATCTGGTCGCGCGTGTTGAGGAAGTCGAGCGCGCGCTGGCGATTCACCGAGAACGTCTTGTCGGTCAGCTTGATGTTGACGTCGCCCCACCAGACATCCTTGGTCGACGGCTCGGCATCGACGATGCGCTTGTCCTTCGGCGAGCGTCCGGTCTTCGCACCGGACCGCGCCGCGAGCGCGCCGCTGCTGACGATCTCGCCTTCGCCGCGCTTGCACGCCTGCTCGTAGAGAATGGAGGGCTCCGCGTTGCGGAGCACATTGGTGACCTTGATGCCGTACTTGGAGAGATCGAACGTGGACATGGATCGTGGAGGAGTGGCGCTGAGTCTTCGCTGCGCGCGAGGGCGGAGGAAAGTAATGAGCGACGTGATGAGGTTCCAGAGGGCGGCGAGCGCTGTGAGAAACCGCTTGCGTGACGTTCGGAGCAACGCTACCGTCCCGCGCCCTCAAACTGCGCGCCCGTAGCTCAATTGGATAGAGCGCCAGACTACGAATCTGGAGGTTGGAGGTTCGATTCCTCCCGGGCGCGCCACATGCGCCGCGGCCATGAAGCGTCGTCCCTCCCGGCTTCTACTTGGCGACACCTTCCGCGTGAGCAAAAGCGTGGAGCCGGAGCCGCCATCGCCGCGGGTGGCGGGGCAGAACCTGCGGCAGCAGCCGAGTCCGCAGAAACAGCTGGACCTGCGGAAGCAGCCGCGCCCCCGCACCAAACAGCCGCAGCCCCGCCAATGGATGGAGCAGGCGGTTGCTGTCATGCAGGCGTCGCGCCTGGAACGGCGCAGTGACGGCAAGGCCAGTCCGCGGGTAGGCGCCGTTTTGCGCAAACCAGACGGCCGCATAGAAACGGCTTGCCGTGGGGAGCTGCGCGATGGCGACCACGCGGAGTTCACGCTGCTGGAACGTAAGAACCGCAGCAGCAAGCTGGATGGCTCGGTGTTGTTCTGCACGTTGGAACCCTGCGCCCCAGGTTCACGCAGCCACCCCAAACTGAGTTGCGCCGAGAGAATCGTGCTGGCTCGCATCAAAGAGGTTTGGATTGGCGTGGCGGACCCGGATCCCACCGTCGATCGCAAGGGCATCGCCTACCTGCAGAGCCGCGGCGTGGTGGTTCGCATGTTCGATCGGGACCTGCAGGACACGATCCGCCAAGAGAACAGGGAGTTCATCGCGGGCGCCGAGCGGCGAGCCGAGAAGGTGCGCAGCGACGGGCGCCTGCAGTCCGTGAGTTTGTCGCCATTGGAGGACTCGCTGCGGGCGGTGCGCATCAAGGACCTCGACGAGCTCGCCTTGGCTGCCTACCGCAAGGACGCGGGGATCGAAGGCGTCGTCGGCAGCGCCGAGTTCAACCGTCGGTTGCTGTTGCAGGGCCTGCTGCACGAGGAGAAGGGGCGTCTGTCGCCCACCGGTTTTGGGCTGATTCTGTTCGGCAAGGAACCGCGAACTGGTGTTCCGCAAGCTGGCTTGCTCGGCACGGTGCACCACGCCAACGGTGGTGAGGAGACGTGCGACTTCGACGGGCCAGCGGTCGGCATTCCAGCCAAGGCACTCGAATGGCTGCGGTCGCGACTGCCCAACTTGATCTCGCGATCGCAAGCGAGGCGAAGGGGGACCAGTGACACCCTCTTCGAGTTGTTGCGCGAGGGGATCGTGAATGCGCTGGTGCATCGCGACTATGGGATCAACGGCGCCAAGTGCCAGTTGGAGGTGCGTCCGGATCGAATTGTCGTGCGCAGCCCGGGCGCACCGGTGCCGCCGATCACCGACGAGCAGCTGCGCACGTTCGATGCACCGATGCTGAGTCGCAACCCGATCTTGCACTACGTGTTTGCGAAGATGGAGCTCGCCGAGGAGCGCGGGCTTGGCTTGAAGTCGATGCGATCCAAAGCGCTGGCCGCTGGCATGCCCCTGCCTTCGTATTCGTACCAGGCTCCGTACATGGTGCTCACGCTGTATCGCGAAGCGAAAGCGGCGCTGCCGTCGGGGCGCGCCAACATCGACAAACGGCTGAGTGCTGCCGAGCGCAGCGGCTGGGATTGGTTGGCGACGCGTGAGACGGTGAGGGTGAGCGACTACATGCAAGCGATGGACGTGCCGAGCCGAACGGCGAAGAATCACCTGCACAAGATGACGACGCTTGGACTGCTGCGAATGATCGGGGCCGGACGAGCGACGCGATACGAAGTCGTGCGAGCGTGAGCGGCTCGGGGGGCGCATGCAGGCGATTCGAATCGGGCCACGAATCGGGCCATCATGGCCCGATGGCTGCAATGGCCCCTGGGCAGGCGCCGAATCGGGCCATGAATCGGGCCATCATGGCCCGATTCTGCGACCCGGCGACGCGGCCTGCCTTTGGCTGTCAGTGCCCAACGCCATCGGTGCTCACCCTCGTCGCGGGCCGTGATCGACTCAGCATGGTGGCCGTTCGCCAACCGGCCGCCGCGGTGCATGGCATGTCGACATGACCAGGCTGCCGTATTCGGAATGTGGCGACGCGTTCCCGGCTGCGTACCTCGAGTCCTTGCGTGAGCACATTCGCAAGTGCCGCTACTTCACGGTCAACAACCTGAACCGCGACTTCGTGGCCACGCGCGGGTTCTCGGTGGTCTTCCGCCGCGAGTGCATTGAGCGCGTGCAGGCTGAGTTTCCGTTCTTTGCGCCCTACCTGCAGCGGGCGCTGCGCGCGGACTGCAATGCGTTCTACCTCAATCCGCTGCAGCTCGAAGCGGGTTCGCGCGTCGATCCCCACATCGATCGCAGCTTGCGCGCGTACTGCAAAGACGTGGCGACGCCGGTGATGGTCAGCGTTCTCTACATCGAGGTGCCGGTCGGCATGCGCGGCGGCGAGCTGGTGTTGGCGCGCGGCAAGAAGACGTTGGCCAAAGTGCGGCCGTCGACCGGACTGCTGCTCGGGTTCGATGGCGACCTCACGCACTCTGTCGATCGCGTCGACAGCACCGGCCAGCGCCTTAGTTTGGTGTGTGAGCAGTACGCGCTGTCGCCGGACGAACTGGATGAAGTGCCCAACTACCGCATCGAAACCCGCGCCCGCAGCTACTGAAACTCAGTGCTTCGGCTAGGCATCAGTGCTTCGGCCAGGCAATGGCATCCCATTCGGCGAGCCGGTCGATGCCGCCATCTGGGGGCGCTTTGCGATCGCTGCGTTGGCGCCGTTGCAGCTCGATGCACTTCGCGAGCAGGGCGGCGTCGCCATCGCGGTCGGCGGCGACGCGCGCGATCTCGACGGCAGCAATGGCCCATTCCGAGAACGCGGTGCCCGTCGAGTTTTGCACCAGCGTCGGGTCGTTGGCCAACCACTGTTCGGTGCTGATCGGCGCGCCATCCTGCCAGCGCATCGCCATCGCGACCTCGCTGGTCGAAGGTGTCAGCAGCCAACCATGGCGCACGAGGTTCTTGGCCAGTGCCTCGGCGAGGGTGCGGGCATTCTGGTTGCCAGTGACGCGGTGGTGGGCGGCAAAGCCCATCGCGGCGATCGCGTCTTGCCATGGGTTCCAGTAGGCGTGCTTGCCTTGCAGCATGCGCGCATCGGGATTGCTGACCGCCATCGGTCGCACCAAGTCGGCGGCGAGGTGGCGACCGTGCCATTGCGCGAAGTAGACCTGATCCATGCGTTCGTCCATGCGCATGCGCAGGGCCTGGTGGTCGGTAACGAGCAGGTTCCAGGCCGCGGCGAGAGCAGTGCGGCCACCGCCGCGCGGGGCACCAGAGTTCGACGTGGTGTGCTGCGGCGCGATGGTCTGCCCAGCGAGGTAGATGCGCGCCTCGTTCTCTAGTTCTTGGCGCGCCCAATGCGAGCCGGTCATGAGGGCGAAGGCAGCGAGGTAGTTGCTGCTCCAGTGCTCACGATCCTTGCCGGTCCAACCATGCGCTTCGAAGCGCGGCTCGGGCACGGGCTTGCCGAGGCGGTCCTTGGCGACGTTGCCATGCCAGTGCGTGCGGCCTGACCACACGATCCATTCGGGATGCGCCATCGGGTCGACCGGGGAACCGGTCGCTTCGAAGAAGTGCACCGGCCGCGCCGCTTCCTGCAGCACCGAGAGTTCGACTTCGAGCAGTTGGCTCGGCAAGCCACTCGCCGCGACCAGCGACAACTTGACGATGCCGAAGTCGGTCTGGTCACCGGTTTGCCCGGCCATGCGCGCGAGTCCATGCGGGAACACGCCGAACGCATCGCCAGGCGGTTGGTCGCCGTTGGCGAAGGTGCGATGGGTGCGGGCCAAGTGGGCGCGCAAGTGGGCTCCGGCCAGCCACGGCGGCATGGCGGGCACGAGGCCGAAGGGACCGAAGGCACCCGAGGTGGTCCATTCGGTCGCGCCGAGCACGGGCGCAACGCACGCGGCCTTGCTAGTCGAATCGGCCAAGCTGTTGTCGCCGCGCAGGGGGGGCACCAAGGCGCCGGTGCGCCGCAGACCCTGGCCATCACCGAGTGGGCGTTTCTGCAGCAGCACGGTGCGGCTGCCGGTCGGCGTCAGTGCTTGCGTGATGCCGAGGCGGCCGGCATGACGCAGCAGCAGCGCCATGTTCGTGCATTCGATCGCGAGTTCGTCGACGTCGCATTGCATGGCGGGTAGGCGCGGATCGGAGAAGAAGACGGCGACATCGGCGGCCGCGTGCGGTTGGTTGGCGAACGCAGTCACCAGAACTTCCGCGACGAGGCCCGTAGTGCCAAGGCGAGCGCGTCGCAGTTCGACCCGACGCATGGCGTTGCTTTCGAGGTCGCCCACTCGCTGCGGTTCGGCGCGCACCGTGATGCCAGCGACCGTGGCGACGAACTCGATCTTGGCGAGCGGCACCGCGATGTTGCCGGTTGGCAGTTCGGGGCCTGGACCGGTGACGAGAGCCAGTTGCAGTTCGCCGAGGGCAGGCAGTTCGGCTCGGAAGAGGCAGAGGGCTTGTCGCCACGAGCCGTCGGGCCAACGCGCGCCAAACGGTTGCCACACGGTCGCCGTGTTGGCGACGTGCAGGTCTGGCGCCTTGGCGACCTGCCCGATGGCGAACGGCACGACGACGGCAACCCCCTCGGCGCGGGCAAACGGGGCGAGGTTTTGTAGCACGAGCAGGCGCGGGGCCTCGGCGAGGGCTGGGGCTTTGGGTGATTCGGCCTGGCTCGGCATCGGTGTCGACAGCACCAAAGCCAGCAGCGCGGCGAACGTTCGATATTGTCCTCGCCACCATGACGCTGCGTCTTCGCCTCGTGTCACGTTCCTTCGCCGCGTGCTGGTTTGCATTCGCCCTCATCATCGGCGGGGTCGCGGCCCAGGAGAAGCCGGTGCCGCTGCCGGAGTCGGAGGAAGTGGCGGTGCTCACGCTCGGGCAGAAGGAGATCGACACGTTCGCGGCGCTGGCGTTGAAGAACGGATTTCCGGCGCGCGCCAAGCAAGCGTGGCTCGAAGTGCTGGCGGAGTATGCGCCTGACGACGAAGCGGCGCGCAAGGCCTTGGGCTTTGCGCAGCGCAACCAAGTCTGGTACCGCGACCCGGCGTTTGTGTTTCCCGAGCACGACCAATTGGATGCGACGGCGGCGCGCATGCTCGAGCAGCGGTGGCAAGCGGTCGCGAGCAAGCTTGGCGAGGCGCACCGCGGGCTGGCGGTTCTACTGGCGACGGCTGGCAAGGTGGAGCGCGCGCAGTACCACAGCCTGCGGGCGCTGCGCTTCTTGCCTACCGACGCGAAGGTGATCGCGCAAAACGGCATGCGGCAGATCGAAGGCATCACCGGCGACGACATCGATCTCGCCGTGCTGCAGCGTTCCCGCATGATGGATCGCGCGCTGACCAGATTGACGGAGCAGGCTTTCCCGTCGACTCGGGCGAGCGAGAAGCAGCCGCTGTTGGATGCGATCGGGGTCGCCTACGAGGGCGTCCAGACCGAGCACTTCACTGTCTACGGCGACTGGGATACCGACGTGTTGAAGCGAGCGGCGGAGTGGGCCGAGCGCTCGCTGGCGTTCTGCACGGAGGCCTTCGCTGGCATTGCCGGCTTTCCGCCAAAGGTGCAGAGCCGCACGTTGGTGTTCTTCAAGACCAAGGAGCCATGGGCGCAGCTCGTGCGCAAGCACGTGCGCGCCAGTGATGCCGAGTGGTTGGTAGCCAACGTCTCGGCGTCCGAGATCGGCATTGTCGAGACGGCCGCGGCGGTGACTCCAGAACTGGTCTACGACTTGGCCGTGCGCTGGATCGCCCAGGACTACAGCGGCCTGAAGGCGGATGCGCTCGAGGAGGGCCTCGGCCACGCGATCGTCGGCATGTTCTTTGGTCGCAACCTGGTGTTTTCGATTGGTCGGCAGGATCCGGAGCGCACCGTGGCCGGCTCGTCCGAGCAGAAGAAGTTGATGATGCCGGATCTCGACACCTGGAAGGAACTGGCCATCGAAATGGCATGGCAGCGGGACGGCACCTCGGCGGCGCGCTTGCCGTTGTTGAAGGCGGCGGAGTTCCCGTCGGATGCGCGCATCAAGGCCTGGTCATTCTGCGACTACTTGCTGCGGTTGGATCCCAACCTGCTGCGTCAACTCGAACGCACCGTGGTCAAGTCGCGCAGCGAAGTCGACGTGCTGGCTGCGTTCGCCGAGTTTGCGGGGCAACCGCTGCCGCCGCTCGAAGCGCGTTGGCGACGGTTTTGGACCGAGGACTCGCCGTTGCGGCGGGCGGTGGTGAGCAAGACGACGCCACTCGAAGCCGCGAGCCGTGAAGCGCCGCCGTGGCTTGAGCTCTTCAATCGGTTGCGCACCCAGTGTGGTCAGAAGCCGGTGGGTTGGTCGGCGCAGTTGTCGACCGCGTGCAAAGAACACGTCGACTACCTGAAGGCCAACAAGGACCAGCGCGGCCCCGAGAAAGAGCACACGCAGCAAGCGGGCAAGCCTGGCTTCAGCAATGCCGGCCATGCGTTCGCGCCGCTGGCGATGGTGTGGACCAAGGATCAGAAGAAGGCGGCGGATTCGTGGCTGTTGCTGCCCGGGTATCGCGATGCGATCGTCAACGCCAACATCGACACCGTCGGCATCTACGTCGAGAGCGGCATCGTGGTGCTTGACGCGGCGCGCGGCCGCAATGGCAAGACCGCGGTGTCGACGCAGGTGTGGCCAGCGGGCGACGACGGCCAGCGGGCGCGCGCCCCGGTGCCGGCCGCGGTCGATGTCGAATTGCTTGGTCCCGAAGTGCAGCAGTTGCTCGCGGCCAACCAGCGCGGCAAGCAGAAGCAGGTGGGGTTCCCGCTGACGTTGCACACCTACAACGGGGGCGTGACCGAGGCGTCGGTGAAGGTCACGTGCCAGGGCGTGGAGGTGCCGGGGTTCTTGGTGCGCACCAGCGGTTCGATTCGGCGCACGTCGGCCGAGGGTTTGTGGGTCTTCTACCCCGCCGAGCCGTGGAAACGCGGCGTCGACATCGTGGCGGCATGGCAGTGGAGTCGCGGCGGTAAGTACACCGTGATCTTCCTCGCCAACTGAAACGTCGAAACGTTGCGGCAATGCACAGCACGCGCGGCCGCGATCGTTGCGCTAGATTGCTGTGGAATGCGCGTTCTCGCTGTAGCCGCTGTCTTGGCTCTGATTGTTCCTTCGCTGGTGGCTCAAGCGGCTGCCGAGTTGCTGGCGCGCGAGCAGAAGCTCACGCTGCGCGCGGTGCCGGCCTTGCACGCGTTGGCGGATGCGTGGCAGGCGCAGCGGCAGCACCAACGGGCGCTCGATCTACGCAAGGAAGTCTGGCTCGACTACGCGGAGAACGATGAACGGGCGCGCGACAAGTGCGGCTTCGTGCGCGTCGGCACCACGTGGCGCAAGGACGACAATCGTCTCGTGCTCGACAAGGACATGAAGGGCACCGCCGCCGCCATCAAGAAGGTCGAGCAGGAGCAAGCCGCGCTGCGCAAGGAGTTGGTGGCCGAGCATCGTTCGCTGGCGACGGCTTGGGCGAAGGTGCCGGACGAGCCGAAGGCGCTGCGCCATTGGCAGCGGGTGATTCGCCTGCAGCCCGGCGACAAAGAGGCGACGGCGGCGCTGGCGCTGCAGCCGTTCGAGGGCTACGCCGGCACCGCGATGGAAGTGGCGATGCTGCGGCGCGCGCGGGCGATCCGCGGTGCGTGCGATTGGTTGCGCCGTGCGGACATTCCGACCTTCGAAATGGGCGACCGCAAGCACCCGTGGCTGGAGGCGGTCAACGTCCCGCACGTCGGCGTGCGTTCGCAGCACTTCGAGGTTTGGGGCACGCTGCCGCCGGCCGACATGAAGGTGCTGGCCCAGGATTGCGAACGGGCCCTGCTCCTGACGCACACGTTGTTCGGCACCTGGCGCGGCAGCATGTTCGTGCCGACGCGAACTCGCACCATGGTGTTCGTGCATAGCTTCGAGGTCTACGCCGCGATGCTCGATCTGTGCGCCGACCAGTTCGACGCTGCGCGCTTGGCGTTCTTGAAGACCGACGTCGACCAAGCGTTCGTCCAGTATGAGAAGCAAGACCTGCGCTTGCACAAAGCGCACCTCGGCCTCGACGCCTCGCGCGACCAGGTGGTGCGCGGGGTCGTGCAGGACGCGGCCGGCATCACCACCGACGGTCTCAATGAAGGCCTTGGGCATGCGGCGTGTGGGTTCCTGTTCGGTCGCACGCTGACGTTCTTGCTCGAGCAGAGCAAGGAACGCACCGAGGCCGTGTCGACGAAGAAGACGTTGGCCCCGGACCTCGCGGTGTGGCAGCAGATCGCCGAGGAGTCGGCGTGGTCGAAGAGCGACACTCGCACCAGTGAGCTGGTGTTGTTGTCGGCGGCGCGCTTTACCACCGAGCAGCGCGTGAAGGCGTGGGCGATCTGCCACTACTTGCTGCACTGGCGGCCAGAGCTGCTGCACGAGCTCGACCAAAGCCAGACGCCGGCGATCAAGTCGGCCCCCGAAGTGGAGGCTGAGTTCTTGCGGCGAACGCAAGCGGACTTGCCCAAGATCGATGCTGAGTGGCGCGAGTTCTGGGGACGCAGTGTCGAACTGCGCAAGGCCATGCTGGTCGATCCCGTTCCTGACGAGAAGGCACCGGATCGAGCGGCCAAGGTGCGCGCCCGGTCGCTGGTCGACGCGCTGAATGCGCAGCGGGCGGCGGCGAGCATCGGTCCGTGCGGGTTCTGCGTCGCGATCGGGCCCGATGTGCTAGCGACGCAGAAATACGACGAGCAACTGACGAAGGCCGAAAGCGATCGCAAGAAGAAGCCGAAGGAGCTCATCCCGCTGCCGACGGCACCGGCGGCGATTGGCACCACGGTGTTGTGGTCGCGCCAGAAGGAGGCAACTGCAGCCATGGCGACGTGGCTGTGCAACCCGGCCCAACGCGACGTGCTGCTGCATCCAGGCCGCGAGCTGTTTGGCGCCAGCGTTTACGCCGGCGCTTGGGTGCTCGACGTGGCGGCGCCAGCGCTGGCGACGCGCACCGGCTTGCCGATGTGTTGGCCGCATCACCAGCAGAGTGGGGTCGTGGGCAGTGCCGTCGTCGGTGATCTTGGCACGCGCGCCATGGCGGTCCTGGCCGCGGCGGGCAAGCAGCCAACCGACACCGTCGGCGTGCCGCTGACGTTGCACTTCGCCCGTGCGATCACGCCGATGCTGCTGGCGGGCGTCAGCTGTCGCGTCTACGCCGGCAGCCAAGGCGTGCCGGGGGTGCTGGTCACCTACGCGGCGGCTGCGAACGAGACGGAAGTCGCCGACGGTTGCGTGGCCTTCGTGCCGTTGGCGCCGCTCGCGAGCGGGGCGGAGATCGAGGTGCTGTGGGAGCTGCCGACGGACTTCCTCGGCAAGAACGAGCGCTTCCCGTCGATGTCCTTCACCGTGAAGTGAGCAGCAGGCGCTGGGCGTCGAGCCACAGATCGAAGTGCCCGCGGCCCGGCAACTCGTGCAGCGTCGCGCGGGCGCCGAGACGAGCCGCCAGCTCGCGGGCGCCCAGGATCGGCAAAGCGTTGTCGTCGGTGCCATGCACGATCACGACGGGACAGCGGATGCGCGGCAGGGCGGTGGTCAGTTCGAAGAGGTCGTCGGGAAGAAACCGGCCGAACCAACCATGCCGCATCACGGGAATCTGTTCGCCAGTGGCAAGCAGCACGAGCCGCCGCGGTAGTTCTTGGCTGTCGCTGAGTCCGGCGGCG
>CANEYR010000109.1 GCA_947444055.1 Planctomycetota bacterium | reverse complement strand
CTTCCCGTCGATGTCCTTCACCGTGAAGTGAGCAGCAGGCGCTGGGCGTCGAGCCACAGATCGAAGTGCCCGCGGCCCGGCAACTCGTGCAGCGTCGCGCGGGCGCCAAGACGAGCTGCCAGCTCGCGGGCGCCCAGGATCGGCAAGGCGTTGTCGTCGGTGCCATGCACGATCACGACGGGACAGCGGATGCGCGGCAGGGCGGTGGTGAGTTCGAAGAGGTCGTCGGGAAGAAACCGGCCGAACCAACCATGCCGCATCACGGGAATCTGTTCGCCAGTGGCAAGCAGCACGAGCCGCCGCGGTAGTTCTTGGCTGTCGCTGAGTCCGGCGGCGAGTTGGGCGGCGAGTATGGAACCGAGCGAGTAGCCCCACACTTCGATGCGTTCTGGCGGGATGCCCATCGCGCGCAGATGCCGCCATTGCACCCGCAGGTCGTCCGCGAGAGCGGTCGGCGACGGGGTGCCATCGGAGGCGTCGAAGCCACGGTAGGCCCAGAACGCCATGCCCACGTCGAGGTCGCCGCGCACCCGATCGAGTTCGCTGCGAAAGCCTGCGAGCATGGCTTCTGAGTTGCCCGGCGCGAACAGGATCCACGGCGCCTCGGGAGCGCGCGGTGGCCGCAACAGACCGCGCAGAGTGACGCCGGCGGCGACCTGCAGCGGTGCGGCGGTCCAGCCATTGGTCGCCAAAGCCGCGACGTCCGCATCGCTCTTCGGCTCGATCCAGTAGGCGAAACGGTGCATCTTGCCGGCCAAGAACCAAGCCACGAGCAGAGCCGCGATGGCGGCGACGGGTATCAGCATGCGCGTCTTCACAAGGGCGCAGAGTCTACGGGTGGGATCGAGCGTCCGCGTGACTCGCCGGCGGCATTGGCAGTTCGGCACCACCGACTACGCCATTCGCGCCCTGGCCCGGATGGGTCTTGGGCCGTATCAAGGCGGCTTCGCGATTCCTCCGATTCGATCCGTTCATGGCGCCATCGCTCGCAGCCGTTTTTGTGGGTTCGGACACGCTGCTGCTGCAGTGTGTGCAGGTGTGGTTGCAGCGCGGCCATCACGTCGTCGCCGTCGCCACGGATGCCGACAAGGTGCGGCGCTTCTGTATCGAGCATGGCCTGCGGCACGTCGATGCAGCGAACGATCTGGCGACGCTGTTCGCGGGGGAGAGCATCGACTTCGTGTTCGCGATCACGTGGTTGCGGCTGTTGCCGCCGCCGGCGCTGCGCCTGGCCAAGCGCGCGACGATCAATTTTCACGATGGTCCGTTGCCGCGCTACGCCGGCTTGAACGCGACTTGCTGGGCGATTGCGCGCGGTGAGACCGAACATGCGGTGACGTGGCACGTCGTGGAGCCACTCGCGGACACTGGCGCGATCCTGCTGCAGCGCAGCTTTCCGATCCATGCCGACGACACCGCGTTCACGTTGAACGCGCGCTGCTTCCAAGTCGGACAAGAGACGTTTGTCGAGCTAGTCGAGGCGCTCGCTGCCGGCCAGGAGCAGCGGCGCCCACAAGACTTGTCGGCGCGCACTTACTTCGGGCGGCGGGCGCGACCCGATGGGCTGGCGGTACTCGACTTTGCGCAGTCGGCGGCGGCGGTGGCGCGCACGGTGCGGGCCTTCGACCACGGCGGCTACAAGAATCCGATCGCCATCGCCAAGGTGCGCTGCCCGCACGGGGTCTTCGTGCCATCAGGCGTGGCGTTGCTGCCGGGACGAGGCGCTGCGCCGGGAATGGTGACCGCGCTCGGCGACGACTTTGTGCAGGTGGCGTGCACCGATGGGGAAGTGCAGTTGCTGCGGCCGCGCTGCCTGCGTGGCTCGTTGCTGTTGGCGCCGGCATTGGCGCAGCTGGGGTTGGTGGTCGGCGAGGCGCTGTCGTTGCCGAGTCGCAGCGAGATCGACCAGCTCACGGCGGTGGGCCAGGCTGCCGCGGTCAGCGAAGAGGCGTGGATCGAAGCGCTGCGCGCGCATGCACCGTTGGCGGTGCCCGATGGTGAGCCCAGTTTAGACCGCGCTGATCCGCAGGAGTTGCCAGTGCCGCTGCCAGCCCCGCTGCATGCGGTTGCGTGTGCGTCGGCATGCATCGCGTTCTTGGCGCGGCTCACCGCCCAGCGACACTTCAGCGTCGGCGTGCGAACGGCGAACGACGCGGCGATTCCTGAGCGCTGCCACGATCTGGTCGTTAAGGCCCCGGCGGTGTCGGTCGCGTGCGACCCCGCCCTCGACGTGGCCACGGTGCTGACGACGATTGCGACGGCGCTGCAGGCGCACGCGCTGCGTGGCCCGTTGCTGCGCGACGTTGTCGTGCGTCGCAGTGATGTGTTGGCGGCCACGACGGTGTTGCAACCACCGGTGTCGGTGTCGATCGCGGCGGCGTCGCGCCTGGTGATGGCGGGTGGCCTTGAGTTCGCGGTGGCGGCGGATGGTTCGCTGCGACTGCGCTACGACGCGGCCGCGTTATCGACCAACCACGCCAACGCACTCGCCGCTCGGCTGCAGGTATTCCTGCGCGCGGTCGCCGCCAAACCGACCACCGCCCTGGCCGCGCTGCCCATTCTCGGCGCCGACGAACTGACGACGCTGCTGCACACATGGAATGCGACCGCCGCCGCCGCTCCGGCCGAGCTGTGTGTGCATCGCCAGTTCGTCGCGATGGCGCAGCGGCGCCCAGACCATGTGGCCTTGCGCTGTCGCGGCGAGCAGTTGACGTACGGGGCCTTGCTGGCACAGGTCGAACATCTCGCCAGCTGGCTGCGCGGCCGCGGTGTGGGCGTTGGCGATCGCGTCGGCATCTGCACGCAGCGCGGCTTTGGCATGGTCGCGGCGGTGTTGGCGACGCTGCGCTGCGGCGCCGCCTACGTGCCGCTCGATCCGGCGTACCCGCGGGAACGGCTGCAGTTCATGGCGGGTGATGCCGAACTCGCGGCGCTCGTCGTCGATCGTGCGAGCGCCAGCGCCTCGCCAACTGCTGCCTGCGCCCGCATCGATCTCGATGCCGATGCCGACGCGATTGCCGATGCCGACGTCTTGCTAGAGGATCGTGCGAACGGCGACCACCTCGCGTACCTGATCTACACGTCGGGATCGACGGGACAGCCGAAGGGGGTGATGGTGCGGCACCGCAACGTCACCAACTTCTTCGTCGGCATGGATCGTGTGCTCGGTACCGAGCCCGGCGTCTGGCTGGCCGTGACCAGCTTGTCGTTCGATATCTCGGTGCTCGAATTGCTGTGGACGTTGTGCCGCGGCTTCACGGTGGTCGTGCACACCGGCGACGGGGCCCTGGCGCTGCCAGCCGCAGCGAAACCACCGGTGCCGAGCCGTCCCGTCGGCTTCAGCCTGTTCTATTTCGCCAGCGATGAAGGGGAGCACGCGGCGGACAAGTACCGCTTGCTGATCGACGGCGCCCGCTTTGCCGACGCGCACGGCTTCGAAGCGGTGTGGACACCGGAACGGCACTTCCATGCCTTCGGTGGGCTCTATCCAAATCCGGCGGTCGTCAGCGCGGCGATCGCGGCGATCACGAAGAACGTCAGCATTCGCGCGGGTTCGTGTGTGGTGACGTTGCACCACCCGATCCGCGTCGCCGAAGACTGGGCGCTGGTCGACAACTTGTCGCACGGCCGGGTCGGCATCGCGTTCGCAGCTGGCTGGCACGGGCGGGACTTTGTGTTGCGGCCGGAGAGCTTCGCGGATCGCAAGAACGGCATGTTCACGGCGATGCGGCAAGTGCACGCGCTGTGGCGTGGTGAGGCGGTGGAGTTTCCGGGGCACGACGGCAAGCCGATCGCGATCAAGACCCTGCCGCGGCCCGTGCAGAAGACGCTGCCGTCGTGGGTGACCGTCGCTGGCAACCCCGAGACCTACCGCATGGCGGGTGAGGCCGGTTGCAACGTGCTGACGCACCTGCTCGGGCAA
Source organism: Planctomycetota bacterium (assembly GCA_947444055.1). Lineage (GTDB taxonomy): Bacteria > Planctomycetota > UBA1135 > UBA1135 > UBA2386 > UBA2386. The sequence continues at coordinate 12,692 of CANEYR010000109.1, read as the reverse complement.
AGCCTCGAAGAGCTCACCCAGAAACTCGACGTGTACCGGCAGGCCTGGCGAGCGGCTGGCCATGCCGGCGAAGGCCGGGTCACGCTGATGTTGCACACGTTCGTCGGCGATGACGAAGAGCGCGTGCGCGCCATCGTGAAGGAGCCGATGAAGGGCTATCTGCGCAGCAGCCTCGATCTCGTCAAGCAGGCGGCGTGGTCGTTCCCCGCGTTCAAGCAGCGCGTCGACAAGCCCGGCGAGATGGATGCGCTGCTGAACGGCGGCCTGACGCCGGCCGACTTCGAAGCGCTGCTCGATTTCTCGTTTGAGCGCTACTACCGCCAGAGTGGTTTGTTTGGCACGCCCGAGGCCTGCGTGCAGATCGTCGATCGCTTGCGCAGCATGCAGATCGACGAGATCGCCTGCTTGGTGGACTTTGGTGTGCCCACGGACCTTGTGCTGCAGAGCCTGCCGCACCTGCTTGAAGTGAAGCGGCGCTGCGATACCGCGACGGCAGCGGCGGGTGCGATGGGGGCGATGCCCAGTGGCGCCACCGGCCCAGTGCAGACGATTCCGGACCTGCTGCGGGAGCACGCGGTCACGCACTTCCAATGCACGCCGTCGATGGCGGGCATGCTGTTGGTGGACCCGGCGGCGGCACCCGCGTTTCGCTCGCTGCGTCACCTGCTCGTCGGCGGCGAGGCGCTCGCCGGTGGGTTAGCGCGCGAGCTGCGGGCCTTGGTGGGGGCGCTGCATGATGTCTATGGCCCGACCGAGACGACGGTGTGGTCGACGACCATGCGGGTCGGCGACGACGAGCCGGTGCCGATCGGACGGCCGCTGTGCAACCAGCGCACGTATGTGCTCGATGCCAACCAACAGCCCGTGCCGATCGGCAGCCCCGGCGAACTGTGGATCGGTGGCGCTGGCGTCACCGCGGGGTACTTCCGCCGACCCGAGCTCACCGCCCAGCGCTTCCTCGTCGACCCGTGGGGGGCCGTCGGCAGCACGATGTATGGCACCGGCGATCTGGTGCGTTGGCGCCCGGATGGCGTGCTGCTGTATCTGGGTCGCCAGGATCACCAGGTCAAGGTGCGCGGCTTCCGCATCGAGCTAGGTGAAATCGAGGCGGCCTTGCACCGCCACGTCGGGGTGCGCGAAGGCGTCGTCGTCGCGCGAACGGAAGGCGGCGAGGTTCGGCTGTGTGCCTACTACGTCGCGCGCAATCCAGCGCCGAAGCCTGACGACCTACGCGCGCATCTGCGGGCGTCGGTGCCGGAGTTCATGGTGCCGAGCCACTTCCTGGCGATGGCGGAGTTGCCGCGCACGCCGAACTTGAAGATCGACCGCAAGGCGTTGCCGTCGCCAGACGCGATGCTGGCGGGCAAGCGAGCCGTCGTCGCCGCCGAAGACGACACGGAAGGCTCGATCCTCACCATCTGGCGGCAAGCGCTCGGCACCGACGAGGTCGGCGTCGAGGACAACTTCTTCGACAGCGGCGGGCACAGCATCCTGGCCGTGCGGGTGCACCGCGAAATCATGCAGCGCCTCGGGGTCGAGCTACAGGTCACCGACTTGTTCCGTTTCCCGACCGTGCGTTCGCTGGCGCGCCACCTGCAAGTGGGCAAGGCCGCACCGACTGCCGCCCAGCAAGCGATGGAACGTGCGAAGCAGCGACGCAATTTGTTGCGACGCAGCTGACGTTCGCCCAGGAATGAAAACGCCCCGCGTTGCCAGAGGCCGCGCGAGGCGTCGTTTTGCTACTAGGGGGCCCACAGCTAGGGGGCACCAGACTAGTGGCACCAGACTACTGGCACCTGACTACTGGCTCAGTTGCAGCCGAGGCTGGCGAAGCGAACCTTCAAGCCGTTGGTCAGGCCGACGAGCCCGAACAGCGGCGCGCTCGGAATCAGCGTCGCGCCTTGGAACGTCATGTCGACCGCGATCTGCGATGGCGACACCGGGGCTGGCACCGCGACGGTGCCGACGCCATCCGTGACGTAGAGGCCGATGGTGCCGTAGGTCAGCAGATCGATGTAGGCATCGCAGCCTGGTGCGAGGTTGGTCGAGCTGTTGGTGTTGCTGAACAGCAGCAGCACGGGCACGCTCGGCGCGCTGGTGATGTTGAGCGCGAAGGCGAGGTTGCCAGCGGCAGGCACCCCGTTCACCGTGATCTCAGCCGACGGCGTGCCGCAGCCGGCGCCGAGGTAGACCGCGGGCTGCAGGCCTGGCACCGTCGTCGGCACTGTCACCGTCAACGCACCCGGACCAACGCGAGCTTGGTCGATCGTGGCATTGCCCGCGACTGGGGCGACGCTGCTGTCGAACCAGAAGTTCAACAGTTGGTTCCAGTTGTGCGGGTTGGTGACCGGGGCGGTCCAAGTCAGTTGGCCACCGGCGAACGACGAGGTCCAATCGTTGAGCGTGTTGGTGTCGATATCGCGGAAGCCGATGTTCGTCACCGTGCCCGTCGGGCACACCGGCAAGCTGAACGTCGCCCCACCGCGGTGGTTGTCGATGTTGTGCACGCAGTACTCGTAGTGCCAGAGGCCGTTCACCGGGCCGGTGACCTTGACGGCGACCGCGAAGCGACCGTCGCTATCGCTCAGGACGCCGCCGCCAGTGCTGCCGTTGCTGCCGTAGGTGATCGTCGCGCCGGGCCAACGATTCATGATCGTGCCGTAGCTCGCGAGGCCCGTGGTCGTCGGCGCCCAGGTGGTGCCGTTCCAGCTGAGCGTGAAGGGGCGCGACATGACGTTGTTGCCGCGGTTCTCGACGCGTTCGCCTTCGTGCAGAACATGGATCTGGAAGTAGAGGCCGGTGGCGACACCGCCGGCGATGTCCGCTTCGCGAATCGTGACGCGGTTGCGCACGGCATCAAAACCGGTGGTGCTCAAGCTGCGCAGGCCGTCGGCCGCGAGCGGATAGCCAGCTTGGGCTGGGTGGCCGATGTCGAAGTAGTTGCCGACGTTTGGCCACGAGCCGAGCCACGGGTTGATCTCCTCGGGCGGGCCGAGGTAGGTGCGCGAGGCGTTGTTGCCGGCTGAGTAGATGTCCGAGCACTTGACGCCGAGTTGGGCGCCGTTCGCCGGTGGGATCACGCAGCCGCCAAGGCAGGGCGACACCGAGCCGCTGTTGAGCGACAAGAAGGCGTGCTTGCAGTAGGACCAATCCGAGATCTGGATGAAGCGATTGCTCACTTCGCGCGCGACCAGGAACCCAAACTTCGGGTGGTCGGCCTGGATCACGCTGCCGATGCCGCCGCCTGGCGAACGCCACTCGACCGGCACCGTGCCCGGGTTGCACAGCTGGTTCTGGAAGGCGATGCCGATCTCGCCGCCAGGGTAGGCCAGGCCACGGCGACCGTAGTAGGTCGCACTACTGATGTTGGCGAGCGCACCGTCGTAGGCGGCGCCGCGTTCATTGGACTGGGCGAAAAGGTCGCCGCATACCGCGGCAACTGCTAGCACGAGACAAGTCGATCGAGTCATTGGCGGATCAAGGTGGGCAGGCGAGGAAAATGTAGCGCGGAAGCCTAGGCGCGTGGGCGGTGCGCGAAAGGGGCAGGCTGGCTTGCGTGAGGAATGATACAAGCCGCCGACTGCTGCGGCCCGGCGCATGCAGTAGGGGGGCACGCCGTGGGCTTGCCGCGGTCAACGCGGGTTGTTGACCGGTTGGCTGTCGAGTGCGCGCCAGCGGGCCGACTGCACACTGGCCGCCGTTGCGAACGACGCGATGCCAAGGGGCCGACTCAGGTTCATCTCGGGACGCAGACCCAGGGCGTGTGGCCGGATCGGCGTCGCGCACAGAGCCTCGCCATCGAGCCGGCATTGCACGTGGTCGGAGCGCACAACAATTTGCACTCGGTAGTCGGTGCCGAGCGTGAAGCGGCGCAAGCAACGCGTGTGGTTGTGGGCGGCGTCGTTGCCATCCAGGCTCGACAACCCGCACACGCTGCCGCCCCAGCCGCCCAACACGAGCGTCAGATGCGCCTCGCCCACGGGGAACGTGATGCCGCAGAAGAAGTCCCCGCCGAGTTCGCGCGCGGCGACCACTTCGAGTTCGTAGTCGCCCAGTGGCAGGGGGCCAGTCCACGTGACGCCGGTGAGTGGGCTGCCGATGCCGAGCTGCAGGCGGTGGTCGCGCACCGACACTTCGCCTTGGCCGCCGAACTCGGTGATCGCGAAGGCGCCGAGCGACCGTCCATCGAACAGTTCGTGCCACGCTCTTGCAGGGGCTGTGGCGCCGCCGCTGAGGACAGCGCAGCCGCTGAGGACGGCGCCGCAGAGCGGAGCGAGCCAGGGACAGCGCTTCATTTGCCGGTGAGCACGGGAGCAGTGCTCTGCTTCAGGAACAGGATGGCCATCGCGTTGCGCTCGATGTCCATATCCCAGTGCAGCTCGGCTGGCCAGTGGCCGTCGTCGTGTTGCACCAGCACCAACACCATGGCACCTTCGAAGTACCAATCGCGATCTTGGATCAGGGCCACGCCCGCTAGCAGCGCCGCGCGTTCGAGGCTGTAGAGGTAGTAGTAGATCCAGCTTTGTTGGCGTCCGATCGCGCCTGCGTGTTGGCGCGGCGTCATCCACTGCGCGAGCCACGCAAAGCCGTCGTCGCGGGCGCGCCGAGAATCACTCATCAACTTGACGCGTTTCTGGAGCGGGTGCTCTTGCAGTCCTGCTTCGCAGATGGCGAGACCGGTGATGCCGGCGGCGGTCATGCTGCCCCAGGTTGGCGTGAACTCGCCATCGCTCTTGGGCTCCTGGTAACTCCAGCCGTTGGCGCGGCAGATCGATTGGCCGACGGTGAAGGTGCCATCGGGGTCGGCCTGTCGGCGGGCGTGGGTGCGGTAGTCGACGAGGTCGAGCTGCACGCGTGGTCCTTCGGAGCTCTGCGCCGCGAGCAGATGGTTGGCGGCCGCCTCCCACACGCTCTGTTTGATTTCGACACCGCAGAGATGCGCCGAGTAGAGACCGAGCAGCGCGTACTGATTCACCGAGTTGTCGAAGCCGTCGCCACCCGTGTAGTTGAAGCGCATCAAGTACGCTTGGTCGACGCGGTTGTCGATGTTGGTGAGCAGGTGCGCCGCCCAGCGCTGCAGCAACACCATGTCTTCCGCACTCGGCTGGCGTTTGCGCGCCCGATCGATGAGGCCGCTGCGCATGTCGCCGGCTTCGTTGTCGGGCACGTAGAGCGCTTCGATCGCCATGATCGCGTTGGCCAGCGAATAGCTGTCGAACAGTTTGCGGCGGCGCAGCTCGGCATAGCCACGTTGCACGACTTCATCATCCTTGCTGATGCCGCCCTTCACGAGCGCTAGCAGGCCGAGCGCCAGGCGACCGGAGTGGTAGCTGTTGCCCGCGTCCTCATTCTGAACCTTCACGTACGCGCCATTGAGGTCTTTCAGTTGTTCGCGCAGGCGGGCCGTGCCCTTGCGCAGCGCGTCACCGACCGCGACGCGGAACTCTGGGTCTTGGTTGTCGCGGGTTGCCTTGTAGCTCCAGGTTTCACGCTGTCGCAGCTGCGCCGCGTTCTCCTTCCAGTCCTTGCCGCGCAGCACGCGCCCTTGGAGGTCCGACTGGAATTCGACGACACGAGCTTTGCCGTTTTGAACGACCACCCGGCGGCGGATGCGCAGATCCCCGTCGAAGCCATACACCACCTGCGGCTTCACGTGGCGTTCGACGAACCGCTTGCTCTCGCCGCGCAGAGCCGGTTCGGCGGTGTTCTTCACCGTGAGCTCCATGGTCTGCCAGCCATCGGGCTCGACCGCATCGGCTCTGCCCCGCACCTGCAAATCGCCAAGACGATGCAGGCGCCAAGCGTCGGCTTGCACGGTGCCGCCGACCAGCGACGGTCGCAGATCCAACGCCAGCCACCAAGCGAGGTCGCGCAGATCGCCGGGTGGAATCTCGACGTACTGGCCCTTCGCATCGAGTTCGCCTTGCAGCAGCAGCGCGGGCGGCCGGAAGCCACCGAACAGGTCGCCCCGCACGCGGTCCCCTAGTTCGCGTTCTTCGCGCACGGTGCGCAGCAGATCCTCCTGCGTGCGCACACCTGCGGGCAAGGTCGAGAACGCCGCTACGGCGAGGTCGAAATGTTGGCCGCCGCCGGTGTTGGTGCACTTCGCGGCGAGCACGTTGTCGCCCGGCTGCCACGCATCGAGCGCGCTGCCCATGACGACGTAGCTGCGGCCGCGGCCATGGCCATCGTCGGCGACGAGCAACTTGCCATTGCACCAGATGCGGACGCCGTCGTCGTGATCGACGACGAACCACAGCGCCTTCGGCTTCTTCACGCCGAGCGTGGTCGTGCTGCGCACGCAGATCACGGCATTGGCCCACAGGGTGCGTTGCTGCGTTGCCTTGCCCGGACCAAACTCGCCGCGGCCCAAGAGCCATTTCTGGTCATCGAAGGCGGGCTGTTCGAAGTCAGCGGGAACCGCGTTCTCTGGACAGGTGTAGTAGCGCCACTCGTGCGGTGTGGGCGAGGCGCCATCGGCGATGAGCCACTCCGGGCGCAAGCGCGAAGGCGGGCCCATGACCTCGAACTGTTCTGTCGTGCGCGTGAACACGTGGGCACCGCGGTGTGGAATGTCCCAGCCGAGTGCTTGCGCCGTTGCCGACGTACTCGTGAGCAAAGCGACGGCGATGGCGCCGACGATGGCGAATGTGGCGCGCATGATGCTAGCGAAACCGGAGTCCACAGTCGGGGCAGCGGGAGACGCCTGCGGTCCTGAACTTGGTGAGGCACGCCGGGCACTGGGTTTCTGCGGCGTCGAGATCGACGACGAGATTGCGCACCGGCAGGCCCTGAGCCCGCACCTCTTGCTCTTGGTGCTGCCGGTGCAAGGCGAGGGCCCGTTCGACGTCGGCGCTCGCGACCGCGAGCCACGCGTGCGGTTGTCAACCACCGGGCACCGGCACCGTAGTGACTTTGACGCCGCCCACCGTCAAGACGCGCGCGATCTCGCGCAGCTTGTCAGCCTTGTCTTGGAACAGAACCTTCAAGTCGTCGGCGGGCTTCACGCGGCGGAAGTCTACGGACGATCGCGGGCAGTGCCATCGGGTCGCGTCGATCCTCGGTGCGGGGGCGCGTCTTGTTCGTCGGTTGCCGCCCGGCATGCTGCCGAACCTGTGCTGCTAGCCCTCGCGACCCGTTCTGATCTACCGAGCTGGGAGGTTGACGACCGCCACTTCCATGGCGCCCTTGCCGCCGCGGGTATGGGCTTTGAATTGGTGGTGTGGGATGACCCGGCGATCGATTGGCGGCGCTTTGGCGCGGTGTTGGTGCGCACCACATGGGACTACCAAGACAAGCTGCCGGCGTTCTTGGCGTGGGCGCGTTCGGTCGCGGCGGTGACGCGGTTGTTCAATCCGGTGGCCGTGGTCGAGTGGAACACGCACAAGCACTACCTGCGCCAACTCGCGGCGCATGGCGTGCCGCTGGCGGCGACCCGTTGGCTCGCTCGCGGCGAGCGCGTGCGCGTCGCCGACCTGATGGCCGCGAGCGGTTGGCACGAGGGGTTTCTGAAGCCGTGTGTTGGCGCCACGGCGCGCGAGACGCTGCGGTTTCCGGCAACCGTGCACGGCATCGCGGCAGCGCAAGCTCACGTCGATCGCCTGCTGCCGCATGAGGACCTGATGCTGCAACCGTTCTTGTCGCAGGTGCTCTCGCGTGGCGAATGGTCAGCGATCTTCGTCGATGGCGTCATCACGCACTGTGTGCGCAAGATCCCGGTGGCCGGCGACTACCGCGTGCAGGATGACTTTGGCGCCAAAGACGAACGCTATGAGCCGACGCCTGCCGAACGGCAACTCGCCATGCGCACGATGGCGGTGGTGCAGGCCGTGGGTGGGCCGTGCCCGGGCGCCGACGGTCGGCCACTGCTCTATGGTCGCGCCGACTTCTTGTGGGGCGACGACGGTGGCTGTGTGCTGACGGAACTGGAACTGGTCGAGCCGTCGCTGTTCTTCCGGCACGCTGCGGCCGCGGCGACCGCGCTGACTGCCGCGTTGGTGCGGCGCCTGTAGGCGCTCAGTGCTAGCTGTTCAGTGCTAGCTGTTCAGTTAGCAGCTCAGTGCGCGCGCAGTGAGCCGAGCATCTGCTGCAGTGCGGCTTCGTCGGCGGCGTTCGTGGCGAAGCCATCGACGACGAGCAAGAGGTCGTCGCGCCGCAGCAACCGCAGCCAGCGCTTGGCTGGCACTTCGGGGCCGCCCGGTGGTCGATGCGTGGCAACCTGTCGGTGCGTGGCAACCTGTAGATGCGTGGCAACCTGCTGCGGCGTGGCCACGAGGGTGCGCGTGCTGCCACCGCAGATGGCGTCTTCAGCCCACGCCGTCGCGCCAGCCGTGTTCGGCAGCGTCGACAGCCCCTGTTGGGCGCACAGTTGCTGCACCCAACGATCGGCGGCGTCTTGGCACCAACGCGTCATTCCCGCTGGCACGCTGTGTCCAGTCAGCCAGAGGCGACTGCCGCTGGGGCTCGACCACACGACGCGGAACGCCGCGCCGCCCGTGCGCATCACAGGCTGCCACTTGGTGGCTCCCGTCAGTTCGACGCGGTAGGTCTCGTTGCGGTAGGTGGAGCCGTTGATCTCGCCGCCGGTGTGGTGATGCAGCGGCCGCGACGCCGCCAGCGCCAGGTCGCAGTCCGGCTCCAACAACGCGTAGCTGGCGAGCAACGTCTGCACGGCATCGTTGTGCTGTTGCAGAGTGTTGGCGCTGCCGCGCACGAGCAGGAAGTGCTGCAAGCCACCGAAGGTCGCGACGTGCAGGATGGCACGTTCGTCACCGGACTCGCTGCGCTCGCGCGGCAGTTGCACGGTGACGCGCGCGCCGCGCCAGCCGCGCGGTGGTTCTAGCTGGTAGGCAGGCGGCAGCCATGCCGTCTCTTCGCGCACCTTCGCCGTCGGCTCCAGCTGCAGCAGCGCCTCGGCGAGTTGGCGGGCGACGGTCGCGGGGTCGCGCACCTCGGGATCGACTTGCACGGAGACGTCACAGACGACGTCGGTGCCAAGCAGATAGAAGCTGGCGGCTTCGAGCGCGTTGGCGCGGTCCCCGCGCAAGGGCACACAGAGCCAGCCCGGCACGCCGCCGACCTGGTAGTTGCAAGCTGGGCAACGAAAGCGATCGCCGCGCACGCAGCCGTTGTCGGGGGCGGCGTCGACGGCCAGAGTCGGCAGCGCCTTGCCATTCGCGTCGAGGCGAACGGCGAGCAGACTTTCCTCGACGAACTTGGTGCTGGGCACGACTGCACTGGCACCGCCGTGCAGCTCGATGGCGTGGCGGACGCGCACGACTGAGTAGTCACCGACGCGGCGCACAGGACCGGTGATCGCCGAGGTGCGCTGCCGTTGGGTGGTGTTCGCGAAGCAGCGCTCGAGTTGCCGTTGCAGCAGCGCGTGCGCGCCCGCATGGACAGGGTCGAACGCGGCCAGATAGCCGGTGTCATCTCCGCGCCCAAAGGCGTCGTCGAGGGTTACCAGCAAGGCCACGATCGGCTCCGTGCCAGCCACGACGGGTCTGCCGCCTTGTGCCGACAACGACGCGGCGACCAGGGCGGCGGCAGCGAAGCGGGTGTGTAGCCTGGTGCTGTTCATCGCGTCCCCGCGAACAACAACCAAACGCCGTCAGCGGTGCTATCCGGCAAGGCGCCAGGGTCGTTGCGTGGCGTGGTGCTGGCAAACAACGCGGCCGTCGAATTCGCGGTGTAGGCGTGGGCGAACGCTGGTGGGGTGGCGCGCGCGAGCCGCACTTCGAAGGCGGGGTCGGCCTCACCTTGCAGGGCACGGAAGACCAAGGCTGCAGAGACCAACACTGCCGCGGCGAGTGCGAACAGGGGCCGCGGCAGTCGTTCTCGCCACGAGGCCGTTTGGCGGCGGCCGTCGGTTGGTGAAGGCGCCGCCGCCAACGCCGTCGACGTCAAGGCCGCCAAGGTCTTGGCGACGAATGTCGGCGATGGTTCAGGCGTCACATAGCGCGTCAGCAGTTGCTGCCAGCGGGCGCGCCGATCGTTGTGCGTTGCCGCGACCATGCGGGCGACGAAGTCCGCCGAAGGCTCTGGTGGCGCGAAGGCCTGCAGCACGGCGCGCGGCAGTTCGCGATGCAGCGTTGCCAAGTCGCGATCGAGCCTCGCATCGTCGATCACGGCGCGGGTGACGCGATCCACGAAGTCGATCGTCGGCACGCCGGTCTTGGTCGCTTCGCCGGGCATCGGCAGCGTCAGCCACTCGAACTCGGGTGGGAACGGCCGGTCTTCTGGGAGCCGACCTGCTGGCTGCCGGTCTTCGGGCTGCCGGTCTTCGGGCTGCCGGTCTTCGGGCTGCGTGCGCTCGTTCATGTCACGCCCCCGCCTGCAGGTAAGGTGCCAGCTGCTCGCGCAGCGCTTCCTTGGCGCGGAACAGCCGCGACTTGACGGTGCCTTCGTTGACGCCGGTGATGGCGGCGATCTCGGCGTAGTCGAGGTTTTCGTATTCGCGCAGAATGAAGACCATGCGCTGGTCTTCGCCCAACGTCGACAGCGCTTCGCCGATGCGTCGCCCCAGTTCTTGGTTCTCCAGCGTCTTGCTCGGCGGCAGTTCGCGGCGATCGACGACATCGCGCGCTGGCTCGTCCGCCGCTACCGCTTGCAGGCTGGTCGTTGGCAGTCGCCGTCGCTTCAGGACGTCGTAGCAGTGGTTGCGAACGAAGGTGTAGACCCACGTTGTGAACTTGGCGCGCGCTGGATCGAAGGCGCCCAAAGCCCGGAACACCTTGAGGAAGATCTCTTGCGCGATGTCCTCGACTTCGCGCCGCCAGCCAGCGCCGAGGAAGCGGAAGATCGTGGCGAGGATCGGGCGGTGCAGCTCCTGCACGATGGCGCGGGCCGCCGCTTCATCGCCGTGCTGGGCTGCACGAACGAGGGTCTCGGTGATTTCGGTCACGGGGCGATGGGCGTCACGAGGTCGCGGTGATTCGCGGACGCCACACTTTGGTTCCTAGAATTCTGCCGGCAGCGCTCAGAAAGAGCGCGGTCGGCCCGGCGGTGCGGCGTTCGCGCCCTCACGTCAGAGCCGATACGGAATCAGGTCGGCGTCGTCGCCGGCATCGCCGAGGCGTTGGTCGACCAACTTGCCGTCGACGACGATCTTCTGGCCGTGGCGTTCGCTGGCATCGAACGACAAGTCTTCGAGACACTTCTCCAGGATCGTCATCAGGCGCCTAGCGCCGATGTCCTGTGTCGTCTTGTTGGCTTTGAAGGCGATGGCCGCCAGTTTGGCGATGCCGTCGGGCGTGAACGACAGCTCGACGTTCTCGGTGCGGAAGAGGGCGACGTACTGCCGCGTCAGCGCGTTCTTCGGCTCGGTCAGGATGCGCACGAAGTCGGCTTCGGTCAGCGACAGCAGCGCAACGCGCACCGGGAAGCGGCCCTGCAGTTCGGGAATGAGTTCACTTGGCTTGTGGAAGTGGAACGCGCCGGCGGCGAGGAACAGCATGTGGTCGCTGCGCACGTGGCCGTAGCGCGTGTAGACCGCGCAGCCCTCGACCACCGACAGCAGGTCGCGCTGCACACCTTCGCGCGACACGTCGGGGCCGTCGCTGCCGCCGGAGCTGACGATCTTGTCGATTTCGTCGATGAAGATGATGCCGTCGTTCTGGGCGCGATCGAGGGCCTCCTGGCAGATGGCGTCTTGGTCGAGCAGCTTGTCGGCTTCCTCTTCTTGCAGGATCGCGCGCGCCTCGGCGATCGTCAGCTTGCGCACCTTGGTCTTGTTGCCCGGCGCGCGGCCCCAGAGCTCCTGCAGCGCCTGCGTGTCGATGCCCATCGTCTCGTTGCCTTGTGGGCCCATCACGCTCAGCGTTGGCGTCTTGCTGTCGCGCACTTCGATGTCGAGGTGGCGGTTCTCGCCACGCTTCTGCGCGAGGTCGTCGCGCAGGCGTTGGCGCGCTTGGTCGCGTTCGGCTAGATCGCCCTGCGGCAGCGCGGTGCTGCCAGCTGCACCTGGTCGTGGGCGCCAGATGCCGCCCTCCATCGCGCCCGACATGCCATGGTGGTCTTGGTAGTCGGCGAGTCCTGCGGCATCGGCCAGCACGCGGAAGATGCGCTCTTCGGCGGCGGCGGCGGCCTTGGCGGCGACGTCCTTCACCTTCTCGGAGCGCACCAGGGCGACGGCGGCGTCGACGAGATCGCGCACCATCGATTCGACATCGCGGCCGTGGTAGCCGACTTCGCTGTACTTCGTGGCCTCGACCTTGAGGAACGGCGCGCGCGCCAACGTCGCCAGACGACGGGCGATCTCCGTCTTGCCGACACCGGTCGGCCCCATCATCAGGATGTTCTTTGGGTAGACGTCGGCGGCGAGGTCGACGCCGAGTTGGCGCCGACGCCAGCGATTGCGCAGCGCCACGGCAACGGCGCGTTTGGCTTTCTGCTGGCCGACGATGTACTCATCGAGGCGGCGCGTGATCTCGCGGGGGGTGAGTTCGGCAGCGATGTCGGTCATGCGGGGCGAACAGCATAGCGCCGTTCGCCGCGCGGGCTCAGCCGCCCTTCATCATCAGTACGACGACGACAATGACGGCGGCGAGGCCGACGCCGCCAAGCAGCAGCGGGGTGGCGTTGCTCTTCTTCTGGGTGCGCTCGCGGCGGTCGCGGCTACTTCCGGGCTTCGCCGAGGTACTGCCGGGCTTCGCCGAGGTACTGCCGGGCTTCGCCGAGGTACTGCCGGGCTT
>CANEYR010000108.1 GCA_947444055.1 Planctomycetota bacterium | reverse complement strand
GTTTGCCGCCGGGGCCTCGGGGATCGAGATCACGCTGCAATCAGGCGGTTTCGCCAGAGCCACCTTCCTCGTCGATGCGACGGTGCCGCTCGAGCACCTGGTGTTCCGCTTCCAGCGAATGGAACCCGCCGCGAAGCGCGATTCGGGCGAGGACTGGCGGGACATGATGAATCGCTACCAGCCCCAGGCGGTGCCGGCGGATGGGCGGATTTCGCGCGAATGGAAGGGACTGCAGCCCGGTCGCTATCGCCTGCAAGCGCTCTGTGCTGGCGTCGGCGAACCGCTCCTTGCGATCGAGGCCGTCGAGATCACCGAGGGTGCGTGTGCGGATGCGCGCCTCGTCGACATCGATTTGCGTGGGCGGGCGCGTGCCTTCGAGATTCGCGCCACGGCGGCCGACGGCACCCCGATCGTGAGCAGCGAGGCCTTCGTGGTGATTCGCAGCAGTGGTGAGAACTGGCAGGGATTCAATCTCGGGGCCGGGGTCGTGCAGCTCGCCGCACCGGCGGCGGTTGACTTGATCGTCATCGCCAAGGGCCACCAAGCGGCGCTCGTGAACGGCGTCTTCGCCGCACGCACGATCGCGCTCGAAGTCGCGGCGGAGGCAACGCTCGTGGTGAACTTGCCGCAGCCTTTGCCCGAAGACACCGTGTTGAAACTGAAGCTGACGCCGAAGCTCGACCTGCCGTCCAAAGCCAGGCTGATGCTCGACACGGGTCGCGGCATGACGGCGAGTAACTTCTTCGTCGAGGAAGTCACAGTCGACGCCACCGGAAAGGTGCGGGTACCGGTGCGCTATCCAGGTGAGTACGCGATCAGTGCCACCGTCTCGGTTGGCAACGGCGGCCGGATGTCGCTGCGCGACTTCGAGCCGCGCACGATCACGTTGCCGGCCGTCGGCGAAGTGGTTGTGCGCGTGGGTGAGAAGAGTCTGACCAGAATCCTTGAGGCGCTGCGGAAGTGAGTCGAGTGAGTAGTCTGCGGGGAATGTCCGACAAGTCTTCCGGCATCACGTCGCTCGTCCTCGTCGCTGCGGCAGTCACTCTCGTCGTCACCATCCTGCGGCTCGTCGGCGAACTGCAGGGTTGGAACGCCGCCTTGTTCAACACCGCCGCACCCGGCCCAGACAGTCAACCGGGGCTGTTCGGCATCACGTTCTTGGTCCCGATCTTCGGCTTCTGGTTTGGCTGGCGCCTTCGTCGCGGCACGGGCGGCCCCACGCACGCCGGCAAGGTCGCACTGTTCTACGGGCTCGGCGCGCTGGTGCTGGTCGGTGGGTTCATGGCGGCGATTTACACGGAGCTCATCGTGATGCCGACCAAGGAGGCGCCTGGTGTGCCCGCCGGCATGGCCTGGGTCTTGGGCCTCGTCCTCACGTCCATTGTCGTCGCACTCGCGGCGTGGCCGCGGCTGTCGGTGGCCCTGCTCGTCTACGCGATCCTCGCGCGCATTCCCGTGGTCGCAATCACCTTCCTCGCCGTCGCCAACGGCTGGGACACGCACTACGACAAGCTGGCCCCTAGTTTCGCGGTGCCCGCAGGCGAGTCGAAAGCCGTGTTCCTGGCGATGCCGCAGTTCACCTTCTGGATCGCCTTCACGGTGCTCATCGGCGGGGTGTTTGGGTGCCTCGGCGCTGCGCTCGCTCGACGCAAGAGCTGAGAGCTGCAGTTCCGGAACAACGGCGTCTTGTGCCGCCGGTATCTTGCGCCGATGGGAACCACGCGCATCGCGGCTGTTCTGCTTGTGCTGGTCGCTGTCGCCACGGCCCAGGACAAGCCGGCAGTACAGAAAGTCCAGAACCTGCAACGAGCACTCGCGCGCGCCACCGCCGTGATGCGCTCCGGCATGCTGGCGCGGTACGAGTTGGCGCCAGCGGCGGGTGTGAAGAGCGATCGCATTCCCGTCGATGCCCTTGAGCGCGTCCATCCGGTGCTGCGCTACCTGCTATGTGGCGACGACGAGGCCGCGGGACTGGCGGCTGCGTTATGGGGCCAAAGCACCAACGGTCCGGTCCTGGTGGTAGGAGGAACGCCAGAACAGGTCGATGCGGCGAAGTTGGTGATGGAGGAACTCGGCAAGGCCGAGCCGCTGCGGGCGCGCCTGCAATGTTCGCTGCTCACGCTGCCGCTAGCGATCGCACGCGACCACTGCCGCGAGCCGGGAGTTGTCGTCGACGTCGACGAAACCGCGATCGGGGAGCTGACTCGCAGTGCTGTGAAGAACGGTGGTTCCCTGCACAACTTGCCCGAAGTCGCGGCGTCGCCGCTGCGGCCATTCGCGTTGGCGGTGACCGCGAAGGCCGAAGTGCCAGACGCGCGGCGGCTGCGCGTGCGCGGCGAGATGGTGCCGGCCAGTGCGACCGAGGTCGCGGTGCGTTTGCAGGTCGTGCGCGGCGCGCTGCCGACGGAGCCGACCTGTGCGCCGCAAGACGCGCTGCTGCAACCGATCGTTCGCCTGCAAGTCGGCAAGGCGATCATGGTGATGGCGGTGGAAGGGGACGCCGCGACGGTGCTGGTCGTGCGCTGCGTCGAACTGGCGAATGCACCGCTGCCGCCGCCGGACGTTCGCTGAGGGTGTAGGAAGACGAGCTGGCCGAGGCGCCCTCTTGGTAGCGTGGGCGCAGAATTCTGCCCCTGGCTCGTACAGAGAATCGACTGCGCGGTGTCTATGCCTTCGATGCCTCCTCACGCCGAACGCGATCTGCAGCGGCTGCTCGCCGAGGAGTCGTTCGTGCGCGAACTGGCGCAGCAGCTCGTCGTCGGCGACGCCGATGAAGTGGTGCAGCAGACTTGGCTGCGCGCCGTGCAGCAGGGTGGCCGCGGCATCGAACGGCCGCGACATTGGCTCGCCCGCGTCGTGCGCAACCTGGCTGCGAACCTGCGCCGCGACCATCGCCGCCGTCAGGACCGCGAGCGCAGCGTCGAGGCGCACGCGCTGGTGCCGTCCTCCTCGGCGTTGGCCGAACGCGAAGAGTGCCGCCGCGCGTTGGTCGCCGCTGTCGACGCGCTGCCGCCGCCGCTGCGCACGGTCGTGCTGCTGCGTTGGTTCGATGGCCATCCGCCGCGTGACATCGCGGCTGCACTCGGCGTCTCCGCGGCGACGGTGTCGACGCAGCTGCAGCGTGCACTCGTCTTGCTGCGCGAACGTCTCGACCAGGCCCATGGCAGCGACCGCCGCGCCTGGCTGGTGCCGCTGGTTCCGTTCGTGGCGCGCCCGCCGCTGCCACCCGTAGCGCAGGCCCTTCCCTTGACCACCGTGACAGCGGCGCCGGCGCTGTTGATTGGAGCAATCGCGATGACGACCAAGACCAAGTTCGCATGGAGCGCCGCCGCCCTGTTGCTGGCCGCGGGTGCATGGCTGATGTGGCCAGGACTCGGCCCGCCGCTGACGGCGCCGTCGACCGTCGCTGGCGTGTCCCCTTCCGAACTGGTGGCAGCACCGCTTGGGGATCGCGTCAGCGGATTGCCGATTGCGCCAACCACGTCCGAACGCGAGGTCGCGACGCCGCCGTCAGCCCTGGCGACGACGGGAACCCTGATCGTGCATGTGCGCCACGGCGACGACCACGCGCCCGCCGTCGGCACCATGATGACGCTGCAGCGATCGGGTTCCGACCCGCGGTACGACGGTTGGCGCCAGCGCACCGACGCCACTGGCACCGCGCGTTACGAGAACGTGCTGCCAGGTCGACTCTACGTCGGCGACAACAACGGTGCCGGCCAGCGCGTCGAGCTGGTCGCCGGGCAGACCGCCGAAATCGAGCTCGAGCTCGATGTCGGCATCACCGTCACCGGCCTCGTCGTCGACGGCGCGCACGTTCCGGTGGCCGGCGCCGAGGTCGAAGTGACGATGATGGCCCGCTTGGACACCTTCCCAGACGTCGTCGCCGTCACCGGCGCCGATGGTCGCTTCGCCGTGCGGGCCTGCCCCTACACCTGCCTCGTCGGCGCGCGCGCCCGCGGCTACACCGCGTCGACCGTCAAGTTTTTGCACGGCAAGAAGGGCAACACCGCCGAGGTCGAACTCGTGCTCGGCCCCGACGGCGGCGCCGTCGACGGCCTGGTCGTCGATGCCGCGGGCAAGCCGATCGCCAACGCCGTCGTGATCGTCGGCAAGGGCGAGCTGTCGGGCATCCCTGGCCGCGACCACATCCCGCCGTTCGCGGCACTGGCGCGCAGCGACGCCGAAGGCCGCTTCCTCGCCATCGGCATCCTGGCCGGCGAACAGCCCGTGCAGGCGCGGGCGCCGGGCTTCGCGCCGTGGCAGGGTAAGTGCGAGGTGGCTGCTGGCAACTCCGTGACGTTGCGCATCGAACTGCCAGTCGGCGGCATCATTCGCGGCAACGTGCGTGACGCCACGGGCAAGGCCATCGATCGCGCCGAGGTCGAGATCGGCCAGTGGAACGATCTGGCGCACTTTCGCTCGCGCACCGCCGCCGATGGATCGTTCGCACTCACCGGCTTGCCGCTCGGCGAACTGCGCCTGCGCGCCGACCACGACGACTTCGGCAAAGCCGAGCAGCTCGTCGGCACCACGGCCGAGGCCGCGGCGACCTGTGACCTGCAACTGTCACGCGGGCTCGAACTGAAGGGCGGTGTGGTCGATCCCGACGGCCAGCCCGTTGGCAAGGTCCTGCTCCAGTGCATGGCCGAAACGACGGACACTCGCTGGGGCACCTTCGCGCCCACCGACGCGAAGGGCCGCTTCGCCATCCCCAACTGTCCCGAGACCGGCACCATCAGCATCTCGGTCCACGCCCAGGGCTTCGTGGAGTTCCGGCAGCGCGGCGTCGATCCGCGCGCGGTGGACCTGCTGCTGCGGCTGCAACGCGAGGCGCCCAGCACGGTGCGCATCACCGCCCGCGTCGTCGGGCCCGATGGCAAGCCGGTGGCCAACGCCAGCGTCAGCGCCAGTCGCCAGGACTTTCGTGGCTCGTCGGGTCTGGAGGCGACCGACAACGACGGGCGCTTCGAACTCGGGCCGATGGCGCCGGGCGTCTGGCGGGTCGCCGTGCAATGCCGCGAGCATCCCGACTTCGAAAGCGAACCGCGCGAACTCGCCGCCGACGCCACCTGGGATCTCGGCACCATCACGCTGGTGCACGGCGGAACAGCGCAACTGCGCCTCGTCGGCCCCACCCCGGCCGGGGCGAGGTTCTATGTGTCCAACACAGCGGGCAGGCGATCCGGGGCCATGACCGACGAGGCCGGCGGCCACCTCACAAGTTCGCTCGCGCCCGGTGACTACCTCGTGATCGTGGCCGGTAAGGAGATCGCCGCGCAGACCGTTCCGTTCACGATCCGCGCCGGCGTGCAAGCCAACGTCGACGTGTCCGTGCAGCCGGGGACTGCGCAGCGCCTGCGCTGTGAACTGCCGGCGGGCACCAGCGTCGAAGGCGTGTCGCTGCGCGTGCTGCGCGGCGCCGTCTTCGTCGGCCGCGCCTTTGCGAGCGTGCGAGAGAGCGAACCGTTCACCGCCGAGGTCTGGCTCGCCGCCGGTGACTACACCGTGCTCGCCGAGGCCGGCGCGCTGCGTGGTTCGGCCGCGTTCACGGTCGGCGCTGCGAACGGTCAGCCGGTGCTCGTGTCGTTGCGGTGATCCCGGAGGCAACGCTGCGAGGTCAAGCGCCGACGGCATGCGTGGCTCTGGCTGCCCGATGTGCCGAAGGGATCGTGCGATTCAGACTGCCGCTCACCGTTCGCGCACAACCGCGCCGCAGCTGCTACTTGCCGGCCTTGCCGCGACGCACCTTCTCGAGTTCGGCGACATCCAGCAGGTCCTTCGGTCGGCCCGACGCGCGCTTGTTGGCAATCAGCTCCTGCAAGCCGAGGAACGCAACTCGCCGAGCGCCCCATGGCACACTGACGCGCGACTGCCAAGCGAGGTCGAAGGGAACGCCGGAGATCTCAGTGAGGATGTCGATGCGGCGCGGGGGGACACCGATCTGGTAGACGGTGTCCGGGTTGGTGAGGTCCGCCTCGGTGAGCCCCGCGGCTGCCATCGGCGCGCCGAAGCGAGCCAAGGCCCGCCAGACGCGCGCGGCGTTGGGCGCAGTCGGCCGCACAAGCAGGTCGATGTCGCCAGTCGTGCGGGGATGCCCGTGCATCGAAACGGCGTAGCCACCGACGATCACGAACTCAGCGCCTTCGTCGCAGAGCATCGCGAGCATGTCGCGGAAGTCTGCGTTGAAACTGTCGAGGCTCGTCATGAGTCCTCGGGGTCGCCGCGGCGGATCTTGCGAACAGGTGTGTGGGCGCGGTCGTAGTCGGGCAGTGCACAGCCGGCGACGGCCCAGGCCTGCGTGGCCAGTTCCCACATCATCGCGAGGCGCTGTTCGACCGTGGTGTCGAGCTCGACCGATTCGTCGTCGGCAAGACGCGCGACCCGCACGGGCCAATTGGCGCGAGCGGCGCGGCGAGAGGCTTCGTCAGGTTCCATTCCCGATCACGATAGCCGTGACCATTGGCGGGCGTGAAGAACCTCATCAACGGCAATGGGCGTGGCGCCGGCTGCGGTCGCCGGTCGTTGGCGAGGTCGGCTATGTTCGTCAGGATGGGAACCACCCGACTTGCCATTGTCTTCGCGGGTTTGCTGGCAACAGCCGCGGCGCAGCAGGTGGTTGCTTTCAAGCGAGTCGGGCTTGGGCAGCCAGTTGCCATTGTCGAGGTCGATCTCTCCTGGCGAGCCCGCTACGAGGTGCCTGCCGCAAGCGCACGTGGCCCACGCATTCCGGTCGCGGTCGAAGATCGCTTGGTCCCAGTCCTGCGGTTCCTGTTGAGTGGGAACGAGCAGGCTGCTGGTGGGCAAGGGGTGTCGTGTGTGCCGACCAGTACGGAACCCAGGCTCTACGTCGATCATGAGGGCGAGCAATTGGCCATCGTAGAGCAAGTAGCGCAGCAGTTGGCCTTGGCGAAGCCGCTGCGCGCGCGGCTGCATGCCACAGTCGTCTGCTTGCCAGCGTCGCTGGCACGAGAACGCGGGCTGCCCGTGAGCAAGATGGTCGTGTGGGATGAAAGCAAGATGACTCAGCTCTTGCGGGATGCTGTGCAGAACGAAGGGTCGATCCGCAATCTGCCCGAGGTCCTGGCGGCGCCGTTGACACCATTCGCCATCGCGGTGCCCGCCAAGCCGGACACGCCGTCCGAGCAGATCCTGCGCGTGCGCGGCGAGATGGTGCCGGTCCATGCCAAGGAGGTCGCGTTGCGCTTGCATGTAGTGCGCGGCGCGTTGCCCGTGGAGCCGACATGCACACCGGAGCAGGCGCTGCTGCAAGCAATCGTTCGCCTGCAAGTCGGCCAGGCTGTGATGGTGATGGCGGTGGAAGGGGACACCGCGACGGTGCTGATCGTGCGCTGCGTCGAACTGGCGAATGCGCCGCTGCCGAAGCGGGACGCGCGGTGATCTACCACTCGGTTCGTTCGTGCGCGGCGCGAGCATTCTCATGCTCGATCCCAGTGGCGCGGAACCCTGTCCTCGCGCGAAGTCTGCCCGGGACGACCACGTCTTGGCGAGTAGCGCAGACGTCGTTTCGCAGGGCTCGGCCCGGTTGCGCTGGCGGTTCGGGGCGCATACCGTCGGTCGATCATGATCACGAAGTACGTCGCGAAGGCGCTCGTGCGTGCGGTCTACGAGAGGGTCGACGGCGATGACTACTGCGCCACGGTGCGTGGCCTGCGCGGCGTGATTGCGACGGGTAGCAGCTTCGAGGTCTGCCGCCAGAACCTCGCCGAAGTTGTGGAGGAGTGGTTGTTGGTGCGGGTTGCGCAGCACCTGCCGATCCCCAAACTCGGTGGCGTCGCGATTCGCGTTCGCCGCGCCGGTTGATGCCGCGGTTCGGTCCGGTTCGTCGTCGGGAACTCATCTCGGCATTGCGCCGCCTGGGATTCAGTGGCCCTTTCGTCGGCGGCAAGCATGAGTACATGCGGCGTGGCACGGTGTGTTGACGATCCCCAATCCGCATCGCGGGGACATCGGCCCGAAGTTGCTGGCGATCGTGCTCCGTCAATCCGGTATCACTCGCATGGAATGGGAACGTGCGTGAGCACCGCAGATTGGCGCGGCAAATGTCGCGCGTGCGGCCCGCTAAGAGAACGCGGCCCCACTCAGCGGTGGTAGCCCTTCCTGCCGACCGCGCGTGCCAACGGACTGCAGAAGTCTTCACCGGCAGCCAGCCTCGCGATCACGTGGGCGAAGTCGTAGCGCGGCGTCCAGCCGAGCTGCGCCCGCGCCAGGTCGTTGACGTAGACGCGTTCGATGTCGGCCATCATGCGCCAGCCGCGGCGCGCGTATTCGGCCTCGAAAGCGGGCACGGCGCGTTTCACGACGGCATGTGGATCGTGGCGCAGTTGCTCGCAGTCGCGGCGGCTGAACGGTGACGACGCGCTGATGAGGTAGCGGGCGAAGCGCAGTTCTGCTGCCTTGTCGATCGCTAGCAGGTGGGCGCTGACGACATCCTCGATGTCGACGCGGCGGTAGAGGTACTCATTCGCCTTGAGATTGGCATCGTCGTAGGCGGCGCGCTTGCCGTCGTCGTCGTCGGCCTCGGGGAAGAAGCGCGACGTGCGTAGCACGAGGCACGGCATGCCGGTGCGGCGGTGGTGGATCTCGCACAGGTCCTCGGCGGCGACCTTGGTCATGCCGTAGATGTTCTTCGGCACCGGCACGACGGCTTCGGTGATCCACGCCGCGGCTTGCCCTGCTGCCGGCGTGAGCGCGTGGCCGAACGTGCTGGTCGTGCTGGTGAACACGAACGCGCCGACGTGCGCCGCTGCGGCCGCTTCGAGCAGCACCAGCGTGCCCGTGATGTTGCAATCGATGAAGGCTTGCTGTGGGTGGCTAACGATGTGTGGCTTGTGCAGCGTGGCCGTGTGCAGCACGGCATCGACGCCCTCGACGCAGCGCTGCACCAAGGCCCGGTCGGTGATCGAACCGTGGCAGTCCGTGAACGGCGACGGCAGCACGTCGAGGCCAATGGCCTGGTGTCCGGCAAGACGCAGCGTGCGCATCAACGCCTCGCCGAGATGACCGGCGCTGCCGGTGACGAGAACCTTCAGTTGCCGATGACTCACAGCAGGCCGTTCGAGTTGCATTGGTTCCACCACACGGGCAGCCATGGCATGAGAACAACAGAGGGAGTGTCACGCCACGCGATGCTGGCGCGAGTCGGGGACATCCTGGCGACCAAAGTGCCGACGTGACACCGCTCGATCAATCCCTGTGTTGAGAGCACGCCGCGCCGAACGACCCAGCCACGTGGGCCCGATGGGGCCGCGTGGCTCTCGATCAACCTGCGCGTCGTCGACCTGACGGCTGCTGTCGCCACGGTGCAGCAACACGGTGGCCGCGTCGACCAACCGATGCCCCAGCCGTTCGCGCTCGGCGAATTTGGCGAGGTGAACCCGACGGCCTCGGCATCGCCGTCGTCGACCGTTCCGCCGCACAGATCTGGTTCGAGCGCCGGTTCCTCGACGGCGGCAACCTCGCGTCGCGCGATGTTGGCCACATGGATGAACTGACGATCCGGTTCGAGAGCAAGGACCGGTTCACGTCGACCTGGTCGTGGTACCAGAATGGCGCCGGCAAGCCGTTCGAGTCGATCACCCACGTGCGGATGCCGTAGTGGTGACGGCGGTTACTGCCCCCGGGACGGCATTGGCTGGAATTCATGGCAGTCGCGGCCGGGCAATGGCGCAAGGCTTCTGCCGGGCCTTCGCTTGGCCTCGATCCAATCCTTGCGCAGTGACCCATGATGCAACTCGGCATGCCCCCATCCTCCCTCCCCACCGCCAGCCGCCAACGTGGCTTGTCGACTGCCAGGTGCGGCTCGCTCGGACCCGCCCGGGTCACCGCGCCCGTGATGGCAACCCTGCGGGCGCTGCTGGTGCCGTTGCTAGCGGCCGTGGCCAGCCTGCTGCCGCTCGCCGCGCAAGCCGGGGCCTGGGCCACCAACACGACCCCGCCTGGGCTCGGTGGGCGCGTGGATTCGTTCCTCGAATGGCAGGGCAGCGTCTACGCGGGCGGCTCGCGGTTCGCTGCGAACGGTGGCTGGATCAACGGCTTGGCCCGCTGGGATGGCACGCGCTGGCACGCTGTCGGTAGCGGTGTGCAACTGCTCTTCGGCCAGCCGTTCGTCAGCATCGCCGTCGTCAGCTCGATGTGCGAGTTCAACGGCGACCTCATCGTCGCCGGCACCTTCGATCGAGCTGGTGGCCAGCCGATCAACCACATCGCGCGTTGGAACGGCTCGGCCTTCAGCCCGCTCGGCCAAGGCCTCGTCGAAACCGGTGCGGACGCCCAAGTGCGTTCCCTCGTCGTCTTCAACAGTGAGCTCTATGCCGCTGGCACCTTCGACACGGCGGGCGGACTACCCGCCCAAGGCATCGCGCGTTGGAACGGCACCAGCTGGTCAGCCTGTGGCAGCGGGCTCATGCAGGCGACGCCAGGTGCAGGCGGTGACGGCCGTTCCTTGCTCGTCAAAGGCACTGAGCTTTGGGTCGGCGGCGAGTTCGCGTTCGCCGGCAATGTGCCCGCGGCCAACATCGCGCGTTGGAACGGCACGACGTTCCAGGCCGTCGGCAATGGTCTCAATGGCCTCGTGATGTCGCTCGCCGAGTACGCGGGGCAAGTGTGTGCTGGCGGCATCTTCGACTTCTCAGGCGCTGTCCTCACGGGTCCCAAGGCCATGTGGAACGGCTCGAGCTGGCAGTCGATCGGGCCATACGTCTCCGGCGAGAACCCGATCACGATGTGCACCCACGGCGGCATGCTCTACGCCGCGGGTGGCTTTCTGTCGACGTCGGGCGGCTTCTTCGTTGCCCTGATCCGATGGGACGGGCAGCAATGGACGGAAGTGGGCGGTGTCGCCAACGCGATCATCGGCCTCACCCCCCCCTATGTGCAGGCCCTCGTATCCATCGGCACGGACCTGTGGGTTGGAGGCAACTTCTGGCGGGTCGGCAGCCCACCGCTGGACGCCACAGCCGTGGCTTCGGCGGGCGTCGCCGCCTTCGACGGCACCAACTGGAGCCAACGCGGGATCGGCCTCGGCATCGACGGCGTCGTGGCGAAGATGATCCCCTACCGCGACGGTTGGGTCGCTGTCGGCAACTTCGCTTCGGCGGGTGCGGTCGGTGCCAGGCACTGCGCGTTCTTCGACGGCGACGGCTGGCAGCGCCTCGGCACCTTCGACTACGACCTGTTCGATGCGGCCGTCTACCAAGGCGACCTGATCGTTTCGGGTGCGTTCACAACCGTGAACGGCCTGCCGATCCAGGGCATGGCGCGCTTGCACGGCACGACCTGGACGCAGGTCGGCTTTGGCGTCAGCCAGCAGATCGTCGTGCGCGGTGGCCAGCTCTACGCGGGCGGCCTGAGCCAGCTGCAGGTTTGGAACGGCACGACCTTCACCACGGTCGCGACGGTGTCCGGCAACATCAGCGCGATGCACGTGCACACCGACGGCAACCTCTACTTCACGACGGAGACGTGGAACCAACATCTCGTCTACCGTTGGAACGGCACGACCGCTGTGCAGATTGGCGTCGCCAACAACTTCATGCGGTGCCTCGGCAGCTACGGCAATGACCTCGTGCTCGGCGGCACCTTCACGTCGGTGAACGGCACGCCGGCCAACTTGCTGGCGCGCTGGAACGGCAGCGCCTGGACCTCGGGCGGCATCACGGTGGCTGGTTACTCGGTCGACTGCACCGCCGAACTCGACGGGCAGCTCTACATCGGCATCAGCTCAGGGGCGACGACCTTCGTGCAGCGCTGGACTGGCACGCAATGGCAAGCGCTCGGTAGCGGGCTCAACAGCGTGCCGCAGTGGCTGTTCGCCGATCGGGCGACGTCGAGCGTGCGCGCCTTCGGCGACTTCTTCGAGGCTGGTGGCAAGCCGGCTTGGAACTACGCCGAATGGCGCAACCAGCCGCGCTGGCAGAATCGGCTGCACGGCCTTGCGGCACCGGCGGGGATTCCGCTGCTGCGCGGCAGCGGCACGCTGCTGGCCGGCAGCCCGTTCCAGCTGAGCATCGAAGGGCCGAGCAACCACATCGCGGTGCTGGCGGTCGGCCTGTCGCGCGTCGATCTGCCGCTGTTTGGCGGACTGCTGGTGCCGTCACCGGACACGTTGCCGCTGCTGCTGGGCAGCGCCCTCGGCACGTCTTCGTTCGCGATGAGTTGGCCCCTTGGAGTGCCGGTTGGCGTGGACGTGTTCGCGCAGGCGTGGTTGCTCGATGCGGCAGGGCCGCAGGGGTGGACCGCGAGCAACGCGCTGCAATGCACGACGCCGTGATGGGAGTGCGCATGGCCTGCCACTGAGTCGGACGCCCGCTTGGAAACCTCGCCCCTCTGGTTCTCGCAACTCTGACTCCTAGCATTGGCGCCAGCGATGGTGCGCCCGCGCTTCTTCGCTAGCCGCCGCCGCGCCAGCTAGCCGCGAACGCCTCACGGAACGATCGCCCTAGCGGCACCCGTTCCTCCGATCGCAGCAGCAGTTCGTGATCGCCGGCAGGCAACCGCCGCATCGCCGTGACTTCGGGCAGCGCGACGATCGCCGAACGGTGCACGCGCAGGAAGCGCTCGCGCGGCAGCACGTCCGCCAGCGCCGTCAGCGTCTCGCGCAGCAGGAAGGCGCCGTCCGCGGTGTGCAAGTGCACGTAGTTACCGCGCGCTTCGACCCAATGGATCGCGTGCGCGTGCACGAGCTGAAGGCGGCCGGCGTGCTTGACGACGAAGCGGTCGCGGCCGCGCGCTTTGGCGACGTCGGCCAGCAGCGCCGGCACGCGGTCGTCGCGCGCATTCGTGCGCGCGAGCCAGGTGCGGGCTCGCGCCAGCGCTGCGAGCAGGCGCAGGTCGTCGAACGGTTTGAGCAGGTAGTCGATCGCATGCGCATCGAACGCGCGCAGCGCGTACTGCTCGAACGCGGTGACGAACACGACCTCTGGGCGCGGCTCGGAATCGAGTGCGGCGAGCACGCCGAAGCCGTCGAGGCCAGGCATCTGCACATCGAGGAACACGAGATTCGGCTGCAGCGTCTCGATCGCGGCGACGGCGGTGAGGCCGTCGCCCGCTTCGCCGACGACGAGCACGTCGGGCTGCGTCGCCAGCACATCGCGCAAGCCTGCGCGCACCAGCGGTTCGTCGTCGACGAGCAACACACGCAGTTCAGTCTGCATGCACGACCTCGGCGAACGGCAGGCGCAGCGATGCCGTCGTGCCGCCGCGATCGTTGTTGCGCAACGACAACGACGCACGGTCACCGAACAACGCCTGCAGTCGTGCCTTCGTCGCCCCGAGCCCGGTGCCCAGCGGCGGTTCCTGGTTCGGCGCGGCTAGGCCGACGCCGTCGTCATGGACGTCGATCAACAACTGGGTGCCGTCCCGGCGAGCGATGATGCGCACCGTGCCGGGTCCCGGCCGCTGCTCGATGCCGTGCTGCAGTGCGTTCTCGACCAGCGGCTGCAACAGCAGGTCCGGCACCTTGGCGCCGAGCAGCGCCGCCGGCAGCTCCATCTCGACGCGCAGGCGGTCGGCGAAGCGCAGCTGCTGCAACTGCAGGTACGGCTGCAACAACTCGTTCTCCTCCGCGAGGGTCACCAACGCGCCGTCGCGTTCCTGCAGCGTCTGCCGCAGCAGATCGCCGAGCAAGGCCGTCATGCGCGCGGCGGCAGCGCCATCGCGCGGCGCCGTGGCGCCGATCGCCTGCAGCGTGTTGAACAGGAAGTGCGGCTGCAACTGGGCCCGCAGGGCCCGCAGCTGGACGGCCAGCAGTTCGCGTTGCCGAGCGGCGACGAGGCGCCGTTGGCTCGACACCGCGACGATGCTGACGATGCCGCTGTAGTGGATGCCGAACATCAGGACCATCGCCGCGATCATGAACGGGTCGGAGGTTCCGTTAGGCAGGGCCTCGAAGGTCGCGTGGGCCGAGGCCATCACCAACACGAGCGTGACGCACCCGCGCCAGAACCCCGCGCTCGGCCGCGCCACGAGCCGCGGCACCCAGTGCAGTGCGACCAGCGTGCCCACCGTCAATGGCCCGAAGAACTGATTGTTCAACCACCAGCGCCAAGATGACACCGATACCGTGCGGCCATCGACGATGTAGCGGAAGCCGCCAATCGTGTGCCACAGCAACGAGACGCCGAGCCACAGCGCCAAGGCAGTGGCCCAAGTCAGGGGATTGCGCAGAGCGGAACGAGGAACGGCTGCGGTGTTGTCCATGTCGCCTTGATAGGCACGTGCGCAGCATGGCCCCAGCGGTCTGGGACCAACAGCGTCCCCGCGCCGCCAACCACACCTTCACGTAGTGGGTTCGCCCGTTCCTCCCCCCTGCAAGCGCTCGAACACAGCATCCGCCACCATCGCCGGCAACGCCGGCTTCGCCGCCGACGTCTGCAACGGCTTTCCTTCACGGTTCCATGCTGGCGCCGACATCGCCGCGCAAACCTAGGTCGACGTGTTGCCGCAGAACTTGCAGGCGGGCGACCTACAAGGCGCCGACCGTCGACCGCAGCGAGTTGGTTGCCGTGACTTCCGTGATGGCCGCCGCCGCGCCGATCTTCAACCCCACGACCTGGTGGTGAAGCACGAGGCCGACCAGCGGCAGGCTGTTTGGGATCGCGAGCTGGGCTGAGACCGCACCGCCGAGCACGACGGCGACCTCGAGCAGGTCCGCGGTCACGTGCAGGGTGCAGCCCGGTAGCGCCGTTGGCAGCACAGCCACAAGCGGCAAGCTGGTCGACGCAAAGCCAGTGACGATGACGCCGAGACCGCCCGCGGGCAGACCGTTCGCCACTGCACGGAACGTCGAGCCCGTCCACGGCAGCGAAGTCACCGCGAGCGTCATCGGCCCGGCGGAACCAGTGCAGCCTGCACCCGCCGTCACCGACGTGGCGGGACACGTGGGCGCGAACCGCGCGAAGTTCACCGACGCGACATTGCCCACGTTGGCGAAGGTGCCACCGGCGAGCACGTTGCCGTTCGCCGCAGTCGCCAGAGCCTGCGTGGGCCCACTCGCCTGCCATTCGGAAACTGTGGTCCCGACCAACCGCACAAGGATCTGGGCGCCGAACATGAGGTCACCGTCCGGCTGGGCGATCACGGCATTGGGCGTGATCGAGATCGGCAGCACCGACCACGATCCGCCGCTGCCGCGCAGCGCGTGGTAGAACTGGCCGGCGAGTTGGTAGTACGCGGTCGTGGCGACCACCAGTTGGCCGTCCGGCTGCACGGCGAGTGCGGTCACCCGATCGGTGACGCCAGGGCCGAATTGCGACCACGCACTGCCGTTCCACCTCGCCAGTCGCAGCGCGGCGCCGATCAGGCTGCCCGCCACCGTGAAGTCGCCGCCGGCGACGAGGTCGCCGTTCGGCAAGCGTACGACCGCGGTGACCATTGCGTTCATGCCCCCGGCGAGCGGCTGCCACGCGGTGCCGTTCCAGCGCGCGATGAACAGCAAGAGCACCCCGTTGATCGACGTGAACTCGCCGCCGACGACGAGCCCGCCGTCGGGCAACGCCAGCAGGGACCGCGGTAGGCCACTCATGGTGGTCGTCAGTGACGACCAGGCGGTGCCGTTCCAGCGGGCAATCTGTATGGCGAAGGCTCCCGCGGGAATGGCGAAGGAGCCGCCGGCGACGATGTCGCCATTGGCCAATCGCGCCAAGGTGCTGACGGTGCCGGTGAGGCCGCCGCCGATAGCGTTCCAAGCACCGGGGTTGCCTTGCCTGATGCCGAAGGCACCGCCGACGACGGCCTGCGCGCCCGCGTCGAGCACGCATTGGATCGGACCGAGAGCGGTGCTGGCCTGGGTCAAAGGCATCCACACCCCCGCTTGCAGACGCTGCATGGGCAGCGCGGACGTGCCGGCGGCACTGGCGACGTGGTAGGCGCTGGCGTGATAGCTGACGTGCAGCGGATTGGCGACCGTCGCCCCCTGCTGCACCCACGCGGTGCCGTTCCACAACCACAGCCCCGGATTGTTGTAGGTCTGGACTGTGACCAGCTCGTAGTTGTTCAGCCCAATGGGGCGCGCGAAGATCGAGCGGCAGTTGCCGGTCAGGTTGCTGCCGAGCGCGATCCACGCGTTCGCCGACGGGCTGAAGCGAACGACGCGCGCTGCGGCAATGGTGCCGTTGCTGCCGGTCCACTGCGTGAAGCTCCCGCTGGCGAACAGGAACGAACTCGTCACAGCCGCCGTGTTGCGCACGCTGAGCCCGTTGATCTGACCGTTGCAGGACGCGATGTTCGTCCAGGCCGTGCCGGTCCACGTCGCCAGGTAACCGACGAACGTGCTGGTGTCGTAGGTGGCGACGTAGATCGCGTTCAAGAACGGCACCATGGCGTAGACGATCCGGGGCTGGCCGCCGCCGGCCGCCGACCACGACGTGCCATTCCAACTGGCGACCCTGGTCGCGGGCATGCCGTTCACGCTGGTGAACTCACCGCCCACGTAAAGGTTGCCCTGGAAGAGGGCGAAGGCGTTCACATAGCTAGAGGCGCCCGAGAGGGTGCCCAAGGTCTGCCACGAGGTGCCGTTCCACGACGCGACGGTGGCTGCCGTGAAGCTCGTCCTGAACGCGGCGACGAGGGCGCCCAGGTAGTTGGCGATCGCCGTCACCTCGCCGACTGGCGGTG
>CANEYR010000107.1 GCA_947444055.1 Planctomycetota bacterium | reverse complement strand
TCGATCGCTACCGCCCGCGATGGATGCACCCACGGCTGATCGGTGCCATGCCAGACGCGACTCATCACCGCCGGGTAGCCAACCCGCTGCAGCAAGCTGGCGATCGCTTCGCGCAGTTCACCGAACGGATGTGCCCCCTCGCGGCGCGCTAGCACGAACGCCAATTCGCGCACTTCATGCGGCAGCTTGTGCTCGTCAGGCATCTCGGCGTGGTAGCCCTTGCCGTGCTCGCACAGCTTGACCTCGCTGTGCACGCGCAGATTCTGCGGCACACTCGCCAGCAAACTTGGCAGCACGTGGCGACGGATGCGCGTGATCTCGGGCGCCACGGGGTTTTGCACTCGCACGTAGGCATGCGATGCCGCCCCAGCCGCTGCCAACACTGCGTCCGGTACGAAGCTGTAGTTGTAGACCTCGCTGCAGCCGAGCTCGAGGCAACCGACTTCGAGCAGGCGCCGCGCCAAGAACAACTCTTCGTTGCGCGGCGGCGGCGCCACGGTGCCGAACAGCGGCCGTTCCGGAATGTTGTCGTAGCGGAACATGCGACCGACCTCCTCGATCAGGTCGTCTTCGATCGCGATGTCCTTGGTCGCACGGAAACTCGGCACCGTCACGTCGAAACCCGTGGCCGTGATCACCACGCCGAACTGCAAGGCACGCAGGATGCCGGCGACCTTGTCGTCGTCGAGATGCACGCCAAGCTTGAGCAACAACCGCGCGCGCCGCAGTGTGATCGGCTTCGGCTCGTAGCGGAAACCAGCCGGATCAACCAGCGGCCCGGCGGCCGTTGCTGTTGGGCAGTAGCTCTGCAGCAGCGCCAAGTAGTGATGCACCGCCAAGGCCGCGTTGGCGGGATCCTGGGCCTTTTCGAAGCGCGCGCTGGCGTCGGTGCGCAGACCCAGGCGCATGCTGGCACGCCGGATGGTCGAGGCGTGGAAGTTGGCGGATTCGAGGAACAACGTCGTCGTGCCCGCTTCGACCATCGTGCCCACCCCACCCATGATGCCCGCGAGCGCTTCCGGCTGGTTGCCGCTGCAGATCAGCAGATCCTGATCGCACAGCTTGCGCACTTGGCCATCGAGCGTCGTCATCGATTCGTTGGCCTTCGCGCGGCGCACCCGAATCGGACCGGCGCCGACGTGGCGCGCATCGAACGCGTGCATCGGCTGGCCGAGGTCGAGCATCACGTAGTTGGTGAGGTCGACTGGCAAGTTGATCGCGCGCTGGCCGACCGCGGCGAGTTGCCAACGCAGCTCGTTTGGCGACGGACCACTGACGACACCGTCGATGACGAGCCCGCAGTAGCGGGGACAACCCGTGCGGTCGTCGATGACGACGTCGACCTTCTTGCCACTGGCGAACGCCGCCGGGAACGGCGTCGCGGCCGAGATCGGCTTGAGGGTGCGCCCGTAGATCGCCG
Source organism: Planctomycetota bacterium (assembly GCA_947444055.1). Taxonomy (GTDB): domain Bacteria; phylum Planctomycetota; class UBA1135; order UBA1135; family UBA2386; genus UBA2386. The sequence continues at coordinate 15,287 of CANEYR010000107.1, read as the reverse complement.
CCAGTTCGCGCGCGAAGCCGTAGTGCCCCCACAGGTCGGGGCGGTGGTTGATCGACTTGTTGTCGATCTCAAACACCCAGTCCTGCACCGCCACGACATCGAGGAAGCGGGCGCCGATCGGCGGCTCGTTCGGCAGCACGAGAATGCCATCGTGCTCCGTGGAGAGGCCGAGTTCAGACTCCGAGCAGATCATGCCGTGTGATTCGACGCCGCGGATCTTGCCGACCTTGATCTTCAGCGCGCCTTTGCCGCCGCTCGCCGGCAAGGTGTCGCCAGGTTTGATGACGACAATGCGTTGACCCGCCGCGACGTTGGGCGCGCCGCAGACGATCTGCACCACGCCACCCGCCTTGCCGAGGTCGACTTCACACACCGACAGCTTGTCGGCATCGGGGTGCTTGTCGCGTTTGCGCACGTGGCCGATGACGAACGGTTCGAGGCCCTCGCCGAAACGAATCAGCCCTTCGATCTCGGCGGTGCTCATCGTCAGATCGGCGAGGATCTGCTTGGCATCGATGCCCGTCAGGTCGACGTGGCGAGACAACCAGCGCAGCGAGATCTTCATCGGCTCACCTCAGGGAACTGCGCCAGGAAGCGCAGGTCGCCGCCCATGAACTGGCGGATGTCATCGATGCCGTAGCGCAGCATCACCACTCGTTGCAGGCCCATGCCAAAGGCGAAGCCGGTGTATTCCTCGGGGTCGAGGCCACCTTGCCGCAGCACGTTGGGATGCACCATGCCGCACGGCAGCACTTCGATCCAACCGGACTGCTTGCACACCGAACAACCCTGGCCCTTGCAGAACGGACAGTTGACGTCGAGTTCAAAGCCGGGCTCGACGAACGGGAAGAACCCGGGCCGCAGCCGCACTTGCACGTCGCGCTCGAGGATGACGCGCAAGCACGTCTTCATCGTGTGGATGAGGTTGGCGGTGCTGATGCCATGCTCGCCATGCACCCGATCCACGACCAGCCCTTCCATTTGGTAGAAGGTGTGCTCGTGGCTCTTGTCGACCGTCTCACTGCGAAAGCAGCGGCCAGGCACGATGACCTTGAGCGGCGGGTTGAAGCCAGCTCGCAGCGCGCGCTGCAGCGTGCGAACTTGCACCGGCGAGGTGTGGGTGCGCAGCAGGTTCTTGCCAAGCCCAGCGTGCTCGGCCAACCAGAACGTGTCCTGGCTTTCGCGCGCCGGGTGATCGCTCGGAATGTTGAGCGCATCGAAGTTGAAGTACTCGGACTCGACCTCGGGCCCGTCTTGCCACTGAAAGCCCAGGCTCGTGAACAGATCGACCAACTCGTTCTGCACGATGGTGATCGGGTGCAGCGCCCCGCGTGGTCGCTTCGGGCCGGGCTCGGTCGGATCGAAGTCGGAGGTATCGAGGTCTTTCTGCATCGCCCGCTGCGCGAACTGCTCGCGCCGCGCCGCCAGCGCGGCTTCGACCTCTTGCTTGACGGCGTTGGCAGCCTTGCCAAACACCGGCCGCTCCTCCTTCGGCAACGTCGTCACCGTACGCACGAGGTCGAGCACCTCACCTTTGCTGCCAAACAAGCGCGTGTCGAGTTCCGCCAGGGCGGCTGCGTCGGCGGCTCCGGCAATCGCCAAGAGCCACTGATCCCGTCGTGCGTTCATGTCCATGGTCGTATGCAGCCAAGAACGGCCGCGAGGTTCGTCGTAGCGAGTCGGCGGCCGCGCCCGGGCGGACCGTACATCAGGCGGACCGTACAGCCGACCGTCCGTACAACAGAACGGCGCTGGACCTGCCAGCGCCGTCAGCAAACACGAAGGGCGAGTGCGCGATCAAGCGCCACCGCCACCTCAACCACTCAGGCAATCGCCTTCTTGGCTTGGCCGCAGATCGATTCGAACGTCGACGGATCGTGGATGGCCAATTCGCTGAGTTCCTTGCGGTTCAGCTTGATGCCAGCCTTTTGCACGCCGTGGATGAACGTCGAGTAGCGCAGGCCGTGCGGCTTGACCGCGGCCGAAAGGCGCGTGATCCAGAGCGAGCGGAAGAAGCGCTTCTTCTGCTGGCGGCCAGCGAAGGCGAAGCGGTCGGCGCGCAGCACCGTGACCGACGCCATCTTGAACAGGTTGCGTCGCCCTTGGCGGTAGCCCTTGGCGCGCTTGAGCAGACGATTGCGGCGCTGCCTAGTGGCAGGACCATTAGTTGCACGACTCATAGTCGGTTACCTCCCACCCAAGAGCATCGCCATGCTGACAGCGATCTTGCCCTTGCAAATGCCCTTCTGACGGAGCTGGCGCTTTCTCTTCGAAGAACGACGCACCATGAGATGCGACGTGAATGCGTGGCGGAATTTGACCTTTCCGGTCTTGGTCAGCTTCATGCGCTTGACCACCGCTTTCTTGGTCTTCTGCTTCGTCATAACTCGATCTTTCCTGGCGTGGCGGCGATGCCGAGTTGCCGGGTTCCAGTCGTTGGAAGGCGGAGAAACCTAGCGAAGCAGACGAGTAGCAGCAAGTGCGGCGTGCGGAAAAGTCTGGCGTTTGCGCATCGACCCCGACAAAACCCTCCGCCCTTCTGCAGCGTTTGGATGGACCCTGTCATGGATGTCGTGCTCACTTTGCTGCATCTCGCCGCGTTCCTGGCTCTGGGTTTTGCCCTGGCCTTGCCGCGCGCGCGGACGCTTGCCATCGGTGTTCTAGCGGTCGCTGCCTTGGCGTCTGTACTCGCTGGCAGCCTCGATGGTGCGCCGCGCGCCCTGACGACGATCCACACCTACGCGGGTTTTGAAGGGGCGGCGCACGAGATCTCGATGGTCTCGTTCCCGACTGGCGAGTTCCATGCCCCGGGTTGGCAATGGCCGCTGCCGTTCTTGGGCTTCGCGCTGCTGTGGATCGTGGTGCTGATGGGGATCGGCCAACGACCGCTGCGCATTCCACTCGGCTTGCCACTGCTGTTTGCCTGGAGCGGCATTGCGACCTGGCTGGGCATGCAGTGGTGTGCGGCCCCGGACATCTTGGTGCAACCGGTTGGCCTCGACCGCGTGCTGTGGCCCGCGGGGCTGGCGGCAGGCCTGATCGCGGCGTTCCAGGCGACCTCGGCGTACCGGCTGTTCCTGTGGCTCAGTGGCGGCACCTTGCTGATGCGCTTGCCGGCGGCGCTGTTCAGCAAGTACGCCAGCGATGCAGAAGTCGGCACCTGCCTCGACATCCACACCGTGCGCGACATCGTCAATCCGATGACGCAGATGCAGTTCGACCCGCGGCTGGTGATCGGCTCAGGAGACCAGCAGTTCTGGCTGATCTGGCTCGAACACGTGATCTTCTTCCCGGCCGTCTACTTGATGAGCCTGTTCGGCATCGCGTTCGGCGCCTACATGTTTCACCGCCACGGCAAGAGCGCGCACGGGCCGAGACCCGCCTGAAGGCGCTGCGCTCGATCGACTGAGCGACTACTTGCGAGCCTTCCGCTCGAGCTCATCCGCCAACTTCGCCGCGCCATAAATCTTGCGCAGCGACTCGATGATGATCGCCGGGTGCACCGACACCGTGCGCGAGACCTCGTCATCGAACACGAAGTTGTTGCCGAGCATCTCGATGTTGCCATCGAAAATGAGCCCAACGAGGTTGCGATCCTTGTCGATCATCGGGCTGCCCGAGTTGCCGCCGATGATGTCGCAGGTCGCCACGAAGTTGAACGGCGTCTTCATGTCGAGTTGCTTCTCCTTGTCGAGCCACGCCTTTGGCAGATCGAATGGATGGTGCGCGCCGAACTCGTGATGCCGCGCGAACAGCCCGTAGAGCGTCGTGAAGGACGGCGCCAGCGTGCCGTTCATCGCGTAGCCCTTGACGATGCCGTCGCTGATGCGCAGCGACATCGTGGCGTCCGGCGGGATCGACGTGCCGTAGACGGCAAAGCACGCTTCGCCGATGCGCTTGTTCTGGGCCGCCTCTTCCTTCGCCAGCGGCGCCGACTTCTCGGCGTTGCCTAGGGCCTCCACCTTCGCCTGCTGCAGCGCCGCGATCTTGTCCCAGGCGTCGCCGTACTTCGCATTCAGCGCCTCCGACTTGCCAACCGCGGCGCGCAGCTCGGACTCAGCCTTCTGCTTGATCGCCATGATGCGCGGGTTCTTCAGGCCATCGAGGTAGCCAAGCAGCGCCTTGCGCGTGTTCTCGAGGCCGAGGATCTGCGCCCGCAACTTCTTCTCCGCGTCCGGGCTCGCCTTCGCTTGCTCGTTGAGATCGGCAATCTGCTTGTGCGTCTGCTCGATGCGGGTCGGGAAGCCGTGATCGCGCATGAACTCGCACTGCGCGGCCGTCTGCAGCCGACCGGTGCGGCCCGGATTGCCCGTCACGAACACCAGATCGCCCTCTTTGGCACCGGCGGTCTTCCACGGGAAGTAGTGCTTCTTGCTATCGACGGGTTTGTCACCGACGTAGGCGCGCAGGAAGGTGAAGTCCAAACCCCAGCGCGGGTAGCAGAAGTTGTCGGGGTCCCCGCCGAAGTGCGCGCTCTGGCCGTGCGGCGCACAGACCAGACGCAGATCATCGAACACCTGGAAGCTGTAGAGCTGGTAGTTGCCGCCCTGGTAGAGCGCGACGACTTGGTGCGTGTGGGCCGGATCCTTCGCCTCCGCTTCCTTCTGCACCGCCTCGGCGCCGTGCTCGTTGACCGCCGCGGTGACGTCCTGCTGGCGCACCATCTGCGTCATCAAGAAGCCCGGCAGCTTGACCTCGTTCTCGTAGGCGCCGGCGTAGAAGCCGTCTTTCAGCCAATCGTTCTCCCCCTGCACGGCCGACAACGCGTCGCGCGAGCAATGGTGGTTGGTCATGATCAGGCCGAGCGGGCTGACGAACGACGCCGAGCAGAAGTAACGGATCTGACCCGCGTCGTCCTTCTTGCCAAAGCGCAGCGAACTCATGCGCGCGTGGTCCATCCATTCTGGCGTCGGTTGCCAATCGTAGGCCTGCTGGAACCAGCCGAGCGGTGCTGCTTCGAAGGTCCACATGCGGCCGAGCTCCTTGCGCGTCTGGCCAGTGGCTGGGGCGAGCAACAAGCCGAGCGCGCACGCCATCAGGGCGGTGCTGCGTGCGAACGAAGGCCGCGGCGCGGCGAGAGAGGATGTCTGGTTCATAGAGGGAGCCGAATAGGGCGCGGCAATCTACGCGTCGCGGCACAACGGCGCGAAATGCCGCGGGCGAATTCTGCGGCGCCTGGACTTCGTAGTCGTCGCCACCGAACATCCGGCCCATGCCGGACCCCAGCGAGGCACAGCCGACCGAGCCACAGCCGTTCCGGTATGTGCACTCCGCCAACTTCCCCACGCTGATCGAGCAACTCCCTCGGTGCCAACGTGAGCGAGACACGAGTTCGTGTTGTGTTTAGTGTCGAGGGCGCCGGCAAGATCCAAGCAGACCAAGACCACTCCCGAGGAGCGCCCGTTGATGGGCACCTCGATACCGGCGACTCGGACCGAGGGTCAGAAGGATCGCGCCCCGTCTGGCGTCATGCGAACTTGGACGGCACAATCGAAGCCATGAACTGGCGCGAGCGAATCATCGCGGACCCGCGAATTCTGGTCGGCAAGGCAGTCATCAAGGGAACGCGCATCAGCGTAGAACTCGTGATGGACCTGTTGGCGCGCGGCTACTCCCGCGATCAAGTCTTGCAGCAGTACGCGCACCTCACCGCCGAGGACGTTCAGGCATGCCTCGGCTATGCGGCCGAGGTGCTGCGTTCCGAACGCATGTTCGGTCTGCCTGCTTGAGGATTGCATGCTGAGGATCCTCGCCAACGAGAACGTCCCGGGGCCCGCTGTAGCCGAGCTGCGCAGGCGAGGTCATGACGTCGCCTGGGTCATGGAGGATCAACGCGGGGCGCCGGATCGCGACGTCCTTGCACGTGCCCAGAGGGAATCGCGTCTCGTGGTCACCTTCGACAAGGACTTCGGCGAACTGGCGTTCGCGGCCCGGCTACCCGCGACCTGCGGCATCGTCCTGTTCCGACTCAGTGGCGCATCTCCCGAAGTGGACAACCAGCGAGTGGCAGACGCCCTCGATGATTCTATTGAGTGGTCCGCACGCTTCGTCATCGTCGAGGACGATCGGGTCCGTTCGCGAGCGTTGCCGAGCTGAAGGATTGACCGCGCGAGAATCGTCAACTCGGTCCGGTGCGGGCTACGGAATCACGCGCACCTTGCCCTGCGCATTGGCGGCGACGATGCGGCCGGCCATGCCGACGAACAGGCCGTGATCGACGACGCCGACCAGCTTGTCCAGCTGCGCGGCGAGCCGCGCCGGGTCGGGGATGCCCGGGTACTTGCAGCCGAGCACGAAGTTGCCGTTGTCGGTGACGAACGGCTTGCCGTCCTTCTCGCGGCGCGCGGGCTCGCAGGCGATTGCCCGGCGCAGTTTTCTGGCGCACGATGGCCAGCTCGCGCCAAGCAAGGACATGACCACCACTCCCGAGCAGTTGTTCCTGCGGTTCCGGCGCACCGGGCATGCTGAGGCCCTCGCCGCCACGTTCGCGGCGACCGCCCCCGAACTGCTGCGGGTGGCGGCGTTCCTGCTGCCGCGCGATGAAGTCGAGGATGCGGTGCACGACACGTTTGTGGTCGCGATGACGCGTCAGGAGGTTTGGGACGAGCAGCGGCCGTTGCTGCCGTGGTTGCTTGGCGTGCTGGCCAACGAGGCGCGCAGCCGACGGCGGCGGCGGCGGCAGCAACAGCTCGGGGTGCCGGCGGTCGACGCCTCGACGCTGGATCCGGTGGCGGCGGCGCAGGCGACAGAATTCGGCGAGGGCTTGGCGCGCACGCTGCGCAACCTGCCGTCGAACGAGGCCGAACTGTTGCGGCTACACCTGTTCGATGAGCTGTCCTGCCGCGAGATCGGGGAACGGCTGCGGCGGCCGGCTGGCACGGTGCGCACGCAGGTGTCGCGCGCGATGGGCGAACTGCGGCGACGGTTGCCGGTCGCACTCGGTGCGGCGGCCGTGATGCCACCGGTGCAGTTGCCGCTGTTGGCGACGTTGCGGGACCGTGTGCTGAACAGTGCGCAGGGACCCGCGGTGATCAAGGCGCTGGGCGCGGCGCGCATGCGCAGTTGGCTCGCGATGGCGGTCGCGGCCGTGGCGCTGGTGGGTCTCGCTGCCGGGCTCTGGTTCACGGGCGTGTTCGACCCGGCCTTGCCGCCCCGCGGGGAACGGGCCACCGCGGCCACTGCCGACATTGAGGGTATGGCGCCGAGCATCCGGCCACCGACTTCGGCGGCAGGCGAGCTGGCGCCGACCGTTCGCGAGTTGGCGGCACCGATGGTGTCGAAGGTGGCTACCTGGCAGTTGCGCGGGCGCGTGCACGACGAAGCGGGCCGCGGCATCGTCGACGCCGAGATTGCCCTGCGCCACGGCGAGTTCGAACCGCGCATCCTCGCGACGCGCAGCGGGGCGGATGGCGCCTACACCCTCGATCTGTCGTTCTGGCGCGAGCGGCCGGCGCTGGATCGCAGCCGCGGCTTCTTCGTGAAGGTGCAGGCCAAGGGGCACCACTCGTTCCCCCACTTCGGCCGGTTCGAACCAACCGCGAGCCCGCAGACGGAGTTGGCGTTGACGGCGGACTTTGAGCTGGGGCCGTACCCGACGATTTCGGGGCGCCTCGTCGACGCCTTCGGCAAGCCGGTGGCGGGGTTGATCATGGCCGACAATCCCAAGGACCTTGGGCACATGTATGGCCTCGCGCATGCCGAGGCAGACGGCACGTTCCTGTTGGTCGTCGCGGGCATCGACGCGGGCCAAGTCGCGCTGACGGCATCGCATGCGGCCGGCGCGCCGTTCACGACGACGGCAGAAGTCACCGAGGGGCGCGACCTCGATCTCGGCACGATCGCGCTGCTGCCCGGGCATCCAGTCCGCGGGCGCGTCGAGTTGCGCGATGGCTCGCCGGTAGCGGACTGTGAAGTCACGCTGCACACCGATGGCGTACGTGGCGGCAACGACGAGGTGCGCACGGACGCCGACGGTCGATTCACGTATGTGCGCCCGCTCGCGAACGCTTGGTCGGCGCAGTTGATGAAGGTCAGCACGCAGCAAGGCTCCGGTGGCCAGAGCTACCCGTTCGCAGCGGAGGCCACCGAGGTGCGGCTGCCGGTGGACGCGGCGTTGCTCGAACTGCAATGGACGGATCCCGAGGGCTCGCCACTGCTGCCCCAGTACGCCACGGCCAAGGTTCGCGACGGTACCTCGGATGAGCTGTTCGCGGAGCAGAACGGCGAACTGGCGTGGCTGCTGGTGCCGCCGAACAGTCGCGTGCACATCCAGGCGACGACCGCCAGTGGCTGCGTGGTCGACCAGGAACTGACGGCGCCGGCTGGTGGTCGGCAACGCTCAGATCTGCGCTACCGCCAATTGCCGCGGGCGGCGTTTCGGGTCGATCTGGTGTGGGGCGACGGCACGCCGCTGACGGAGTTTGACTGCCACGTCAGCAGCGCCGAGCCAGGCAGCCAGGTGCGCGCCGAACGCACGCGACAAGCCCCCGGGCACTGCGAATGGCTGGCGCCGATCGGCAAGGTCACCATCACCGCCCGCGGTTACCCATCGATGTACGACGGCGGCGAAGTCGAGCTAACGGCCACCGTGCTCGCCGATGGCACCGGTTCCGCGAAGGTCGTGGTGCCACGCCACGGTCGCATCGCGATCACTCTGCGCGACACCGCCGCCGCCGATCGCATCGACGACAAGTTCGCGGCGGACGTCACGGTCGCTGGCGAGCCGTTGAGCAGTTTCATCTACACCGAAGGCGACACCGAAACCGACTCGTCGGAGCCGCCACTCGGTCGCAAGCTCGGCACGCTGCAGTTGCTGCTGCCCGGAACGCATGAAGTGTGCGTCACTGCCGAAGGCTGGTTGCCGGCCAAGGCCACGGTCGAGGTGCGCGCCGATCAGGTGACCGAGGTCGTCGTTTGGCTGCAGAAGCGGTGAGCAACGCGGCAATCCCACCGGTCGAGTCGGCTGGCATGATCGCTACGTCGACGAATAGAGAGCCTCACCTAGTAGTAGCGTGCCAACGGCCCCGACTCCAGTTGCCTACCGTCTACGATTCTTCGAACAGGCGTACGCCTTCACGCTTTCCTGCTGCGCACAGGGCCTTGTCGAAGCTAGCCAACCCTGCCTTCGCTCGCAGCGCCAATTCGAGATAGCACGCATCGTAGACGGAGAGTTGGTGGCGCCTCGCGAGCGGCACGACACGGTCGAACACTTCCCTGCCGGCCTCAAGGTCAACTTCGATCGCCAGCTCACGAATGTGCTTCAGGCACCGACGCAGGTCTGCTTCATCGATTCGCTTCTGACGTTCCTTGACCACGAGGGCATTCGCGACTTCGGCTTGCCAGATGGCCGGCACCAGCGCATGCGCCGACTTCAACGCAATCATTACCGGCTTGCAGCGCTCGAACACCTCTGGCTCGCCGAGGATCCAGCCAAGCACGACCGAGGCGTCGAGCACAAGCCTCGTGCTCATCGGCGACCTTGGTTGATCGACGCCTTGATCTCATCCTGGCTGAGGCCGGGACCGGTCTTCAGGAAAGCGTTCCTGACTGCCAAGATGCCATCGATCGCCTTCTGCGCCTTCTTGGGGTCGATCTCGATGTCGTACGGTGCGAGCTTCGCGATCGGGGTGCCGTGGCGGGTGATGACGATGACCTCACCGTTTTCGACGCGATCGAGCAGCTCGCTGAGTTTGGTCTTCGCGTCGAATGCGCCCACCGAGGTCGTAGTGCTCTTCTGGCTCATGGTGTCTGTCTATCGGCCGTGCCGCGGAAAACGACTAGTTCAACTAGTTTGTGCCTTCGCAAGAGGGTGCGCAAGTGCCGCTCCGACTGCACCATGGGCCAGGACTGTTGCACTCAAAGAACCCAAAGACACCGAACAGCGGGTTCACGCCACTCTCACCCAGCGATAGGTTCACACGTTCGTGAATTGCTACGCCTTGGCCACACGCCGCCGCAGCGTCAGCCATTGCACGACCGGCGTCAGCACCAGACTCAGCCCAAGGCACATCGTCTGCCCGCCGATCACCACGATCGCGATCGCCTTGCGTTCCTCGGCGCCAGGGCCTGCCCCAATCGCCAGCGGCAGCATGCCGGCAACGAACGCTAGCGTCGTCATCAGGATCGGGCGCAGCCGATCGCGGCTGCCTTGCACCACCGCGTCGTACGGGGCGAGGCCGGCGCGCAGCAACTGGTTGGTATGGTCGACCTGCAGGATCGCGTTCTTCTTCACCATGCCAAACAGCACGAGCACGCCAAGCGCCGAGTAGAGATTGATCGTCTCCCCGGCGATCCACAGCGACAGCAAGGCGAACGGCGCCGCCAGCGGAATCGCCAGCAGGATGATCAACGGCTGGCTGAGGCTCTCGAACTGCGCCGCCAAGATCATGTACATGAACACCAACGCCAGCAGGAACGCCGCGATGAACTCGGCCCCCGCCTGTTCGAGTTCGCGCGCGCGCCCCGACACCGCGGTCGTGTACTCGGCTGGCAAGTTGAGGCTCTGCACCCCTTCGCGCAGCGCTGCCACCGACTGCGCGAGCGACATGCCCTTGCCCGCACTGCCGCGCACGCTGGCCTGACGCTGCCGATCCATGCGGTCGATGCGCGACGACGTCGTCGCGGCTTCGATTTGCACCAGGTTGTCGACGCGAACGGTGCCGCCGTCGGCGCGCCCGACCAACAGTTCGCCGATGCGTTCGACCCGATCGCGATCCTCGGCGCGCAGCCGCAAACGCACGTCGTACTCTTCATCGAGCAACGGGTCGCGGAAGCGCGACACTTCGGTCGCCCCACCGACCAGCAGGCGCAGCGCGCTCGCGATGTCCTGCGTCGCCACGCCGAGTTCAGCGGCGCGCGGGCGATCGACCAACACGCGCAGTTCTGGCCGTCGCAGGCGCAGCGTCGTGTCCATGTCGAGCAGGCCCTTCTCAATCGCAATTGCACGCAGCTGCTCGCTGTAGGCGGCGAGCTGCTGCAGGTCGGGCCCGCGGATCGCAAAGTCAATTTCGAAGGGACCGCCGCCGAGATTGAGGCTGCGTTGGTTGCTGACGCGCACGCGCACGTCGGCCAACTTCGCGAGCCGCTGACGGATCTCCGCCATCACCGCACTCTGCGTGTAGTTGCCACGCCAGGCGGCGGCCGGATCGCCCTGCCACAGGCACGACCACAACCGTCCCACCGAGAATCGACGTTGGTCGTGCGGCGGGATGCGCACGTAGACACTGCCTTGGCCAACGCCACCGAGGAAGCCGCCGCCGATCGTGACCAGCGCCACCTGCACCGCCGGCATCTGCTTCAGTTCCGCCTCGACTTGGCGCATGACCCCGTCCATCGCCGGCAGGCTCGCTGCATCGGGGCCGGTGACGTTGATCTCGAATTCGCCTTCGTCGACATCCATCGGGATGTAGTCCTGCGACACCAACTGCGACAACGGCACCGTGCTCGCCACCACCAACGCCGCCACCAGCACCACCTTCCACGGCGACGCCAGACACACCGCCAGCGCGCGGGCGTAGAGGCGTTCGGTCAGCGGCGTGCGCCGCTCGCCGCCAGCCTGACGCGGGCGCACCAGCCGCGCGCACATCGCCGGCGTCAGCGAGAAGGACACCACGAGACTCAGCAGCACCGCCACCGAAGCCGTGATGCCAAACTGGTAGAGAAAGCGCCCGGTGATGCTGGAGAGGAACGAGACCGGCACAAAGATGACGACGAGGCTCAGCGTCGTCGCCAACACGGCGAGCGCGATTTCATTGGTCGCTTCGCGCGCCGCCGCGAACGGCGTCAGACCCTTCTCGTCCGCCCACCGCTGCACGTTCTCGAGCACGACGATCGCATCGTCGATGACGACGCCGACCATCAGCACCAGCGCCAACATGGTGACGCCGTTCAACGTGAAGTCGAGCCACCACATGACGCCGAACGACGCGATGACGGACACTGGAATCGCGATGCCCGCGATCAACATCGCCCGCCAACTGCGCAGGAACCACAGCACCACCAAGGCTGCAAGGATCGAGCCGATCACCAGGTGGAACTCGATTTCGTGCAGCGCGGCGCGGATGTAGCGCGACTGGTCGCGCACCAATTCGAGCCGCAGGTCGGGCGGCAGACTGGCTTGCAGCGACGCGATCGCATCGCGCACGCCGTCGATCACGGCTGTGGTGTTGGAACCACTCTGGCGCCGCACTTCGAGCACCACGGTCGGCACGCCATTGAGGCGCGCGAACGAACGCGACTCGCCGGTGCCGTCCTCGGTGCGCGCCACATCGCGCAATTCGACCGGCACCCCGTTGCGGCGCACGAGCATCAGCCCATCGAAGTCCGCTGGATCGACGACGCGGCCCAACGTGCGCAGCGTGCGTTCGCGGTGGTCGTCGGTGACGTTGCCGCCCGGCACGTCGCTGTTCTGGCGCAGGATCGCCGCGCGCACCGCTTCCACCGGCAGGTCGTAGGCCGCCAAGCGATCGGCATCGAGCCAGACATTGATCGTGCGCTGCAAGCCGCCGACCAGCCGCACTTCGCCAACGCCGCGCGCGCGTTCGAGCAGACGCTTGATGCGCTTGTCGGCGATCTCGGTGAGTTCGCGCAGCGGCCGATCCCCGGCCAACGCCAACGTCAGCACCGGCGAACTGTCGCTGTCAGACTTGCTGATCACCGGCGGCTCGACGTCGTCAGGCAAACGCCGCATCACCTGCGCCACGCGATCGCGCACGTCTTGCGCGGCGAGGTCGATGTCGCGATCGAGGTCGAACGACACCATCACCAGCGACGTGCCCGGGCCCGAGATCGAGCGCAGTTCGCGAATGCCGTCGACGGTGTTGACGATCTCCTCGATCGGGTAGGTGACCGATACCTCCACTTCCTCCGGCGCCCCGCCCGGCAGCTCCGTGCGCACGAACACCATCGGCGTATCCATCGCCGGGTAGCGATCGACGGCGAGGAAGTGAAAGCCCACGGCGCCGGCCACCACCATCGCCATCACCAGCATGGTCGCGAAGACCGGGCGATGAATGCAGACGTCGGCGAGTTTGCGCACAGCTACTCCGCGACCAGGACCACGACGCCAGCCGCTAAGCCCGTCGCTTCGCGCACGACGTTCACCCCCAGCTTGAGGCCGGTGAGCACCTCGACCAGGTCGCCGACGGTGCGCCCGATCTCGACGATCTGGCCCTTCGCGCGCAACTGGCCGTCGGGGCCCGGCTCGACGGTGAACACACGGTCGACGCCAGCGAAGGTCAACACCGCGGTGCGCGGCACCATGAGCCGGGCCACCGCCGCGGCGGTGACGATGTGCGCGCGGCAGAAGGCGCCCGGCAACAGCGCGTGGTCGGGGTTCTGCACTTCGACTTCGACCAAGCGCGTGCGGTCGCCACGTTCGATCGCGGCCCCCGTGCGCACCACGCGCCCTTGGTGCAACGTCAGCGCGCCACCGTCGACCGTGAACTCGACCGCTTGTCCGATTTCGATGCCCATCGCCAACCGATCGGGAACGCGCAAGCGCAGCCGCAGCGGATGCACGCGCAGCAACGTCACCACCGGCGAACCGGCGGTGAGCACCTGCCCCGCGGTGGCGTGACGAGCGCCCACTCGCCCTGCCCACGGCGCTTTGATCGCACTGTCTAACTGGCGTTTCCGGGCCTGCTGCAACTCGACGCGCCGCAGTTGCGACTCGGCCAGCCACGTGCGCACTTCATCGCGCGCGCGCTGCAAGCGACTCTCCGCCACCGCCAACGTCGCCGCCGCGGCTTCGAGATCGGCCGCGGATTGCACCCGTTCTTGCACCATCGAAGCGATGCGATCGCGACGCAGCGTGACTTCGACGACCACGGCCTGCGCCTCGCGCACCGGCGGCGTGGCGTCCACGTCGAGCGTGTCGAGGCCGGCGTTCGCCAAGGGTCCCAGCCGCGCTAGCGTCGCCGTCAGCTGCGCCTCGGCGCGCAGAACGGTCAGCTCGAACTCCGCCGGCGCCAAGGTCGCAATCGCCGCATCGGCAGCCACGACATCGCCCACATCGACCGCCAACGTGGCCAGGCGCCCGGCGACTTCGAGGCCGAGCACCAGCTCCTCTTGCGCCGCCAACACGCCGCTCACCGCCGCTTTGTCCGGCAACTCCGCCGTGCTCGCGGTCACCAGCTTGACGGGGCGCGGCGGCGACTTGGGCGCTGCCGCCGTGCCGCCTCCACCACACGCGACAACGGTCAAAGCCGCGAACCACAGTCCGAGCTTGCGCAGCGAATGGTTCACTCGGCCACGATGGTTAAGTCGTTGACGAAGCGCTCCGACATCTGCAGGGTCGTCGCCAGGTCGGGATGGCGCACGACGATCCAACCGTCGCCGACCACCACCTTCTGCCAATCGCGTTTCGGCTCGCCAATCGGCGTCAGCTCGATCGTCGCCACGTGGGCGCCGTAGCGCTGCATCAGTTCGTGCAGGCCCTTGTGCGCGCGCACGTGGCCTTCCCCTTGCGCCCGCTTGAACACCATCGCGGCGTTGTACTTCTTGGTCGTGTTCTGGCTGAGTCGGCCATAACACGCCGCCTCGGCCCAGCCAGAGAACAGGTCGATGTCGCACGAGTAGTTCATGGCGTGCACCAAACGCGCGCCCGGCGGCCGCCCGCCGATCTCGCCGAACACCGCTTCGCCCTTCGCCGTCAAGAACCACTCCATATGCGTGAAGCCGGTCTCGAAGCCAAGCGCCTTCAGCACACCGTGGCCGAGCGCGACGCCGGGCCGCGGCATTTCCTGCGTGATGTCGCGCAGCACGATGTTCTGCATCGAGATCCACGGGTTCTGCGCCAGGATCATTGGCTTCGGTTTGTACCAGGCGACGTTCTCGAACAGGATGCGGCCGTCGGCGCACACCGTGTCGTAGGTCAGTTCTTCGCCTTCGATGAACTCTTCGATCGACAGCTCCTCGATGTGCCGCACCTTCGCCAACGCCTCGGCGAACTCGGTCTTGTCGTTGCAGCGGTAGGTGTCCTTGCTGCCCGCGCCATCGATCGGCTTGACGATCGCCGGATAACCGCAGCCTTCGACGCCAGCCCAGGCTTCTGCCGTGGTGCGCGCACGCGCATGCCGCGGCACCCGCAGCCCGGCCTTCTCGACCGCCTGCTTCATGGCTTCTTTGTCGCGGAACACCGCCGTCTGCGCACGCGACATGCCCGGCAAGCCGAACGTCTCGCGCAGCCGCGCCGCCAGATACATCAATCGCTCCCACAGGCACTCGACCCGATCGATCGAACGGCCGCGCAGCCACGCGCGCACTTCCTCGACGACCTTCGCTTCGTC
>CANEYR010000106.1 GCA_947444055.1 Planctomycetota bacterium | reverse complement strand
GACCGACCAGCAGGCAATGGGCGTAGCTGTCGAAGGCGGCGACGACGCTGCCGAGCAACGCCCACAGCTGGGCTCGCACGGGCCCGCGGCCACGACGTTGCAACCAGACGACGAGTCCTTGCCGGCCGCCGTTGTGCGCGAGCAAGCCGACGGTCAGGAACACGAAGACGACCGCCAGGGCCGTGCACACAAAGAACGGCGCCGCCCGTGCCAGCGCCGGCAGGGTTGCCATTGGCTGCCCCGGCAGTGTTGTTAGCCCCAGCGCGATGGCAGCTGCGACGCAGCCCGCGAGTAGTGCCAGCAGCAACCGTTGCGTGAGCACCGCGAGGGCCATCGCCAGGAACGCCGGCAACAGGCTGCAACGGTCGGCGTACGGCAGCAGCAACGTCGCGGCAGCTCCCGCGGGCTGTGGCAACTCGGCCTGGAAGCCATCGCTGCCGACGCGGACCAGCAACGGCAACGCGCCGCGCGCTGGGTCGACGACGGTGGGTTGGCCGTCGGCGGTGCGGGCCGCGGCCCATGACGCCACGATTTGGTCGTACTCGGCCTGCTGGCGTTGCCGTTCGCCGGTGTCTTCGATCGGCGGACTGCGCAGCAGGTTCGTGGTCAGCGGCGGCACGCGTTCTTGTTGGCGCCAAGCCCAAAGCGGGCTCGACTCGCTCAGCAGCCATGCCCGCACTTGCACGTGGGCGAGGTAGCTCCGGTCTGCCGCGCTGTCCTTGCTTGGCAGCAACAGCCACAGACCGACGAAGGCCAGGGCGAGAAACCATCGGTTGCGTTGGCGCATCGTGAGAACGGCGATGTCGGCGAGCGCGCGAGCTTTCTCTCCCGCGCGGGCTGGCGGCAGCGTAGCGTTCGCGCCGCATGTCCGGTCAACTGCAGCGGCGTCTTGGTCTCGTCTCGGCGATCTCGATCACAGTCGGAGCGGTGATCGGTTCGGGCATCTTCTTGGTGCCGTTGGCGGCGGCGCAGAACGTTCCAGCCGAGGGTTGGCTGTACCTGCTGTGGATCGGACTCGGTGTCGTCTGCTTGTTCGGCGCCTTTGCGTATGCCGAGCTCGGCGCGATGTTCCCGCAAGCTGGTGGCCAGTACGCCTTCTTGCGCGAGGCCTGGGGTCGCGGCCCGGCGTTCCTCTATGGCTGGGTGTTCTTCTGGGTCATCAACAGCGGCACCATCGCGGCGCTGGCGGTGGCGTTCACGAAGGGCGTGCTGCCGCTGCTCGGCTTCGATGCGGCGGCGCAAGGCCAAGAGCCCGCGCTCGTCTCTGGCGTGGCGGCGCTGATGATTGTGGCGTTGGCGGTGATCAACCACCTCGGCGTCGGCGTCGGCGCCGTGGTGCAGAACGTGGCGACGTTTGCGAAGGTCGGCGCCTTGGGCCTGCTGGTGGTTGGCGGCTGTGCGCTGGCGATGGGGAAGGGCGTCGACGTCAGCGGCGTGGCAACGAAGGCGGCGCCGGCGCTGAGCCTCGGCGGCATGGTCGCCGCGTTCGTCGGCATCTTCTGGGCGTATGAGGGCTGGTACCAGTTGCCGTTCAACGCGGCGGAGTTGAAACGCCCCGGACGCGACCTGCCACTCGGCTTGATCGTCGGCATGGTGTTGTTGATTGCGATCTACGCGGCGGTGAACGCGATCTACCTGTATGCGGTGCCGTTTGGCGAGATGCAGACGTTCGCGCCGGATGACAAGCAGCGCGTGCCGCTGATGGCCATCACGCGCATCTTCAACCCCGAGACCGCTGGCTACCTGTCGTTGCTGATCGCGGTCTCGGTGATGGGGTCCGCCAACCCCAACTTCTTGTCGTCGCCGCGCGCCTTCTACGCGATGGCCCAGGATCGATTGGTGCCGGCGGCGCTGCAGCGAGTGAGCCCGCGCTGGGGCACGCCGGTGGTGGCGATTTGGCTGCAAGCGGTGTGGTCGGTGTTGCTCGTCGTCGTGCTGCAGTCGTTCCAGGACATCACCGCGTTCGTCGTCTTCGCGGGCTTCCTGTTCTATGCGCTCACCGTGGCCGGCGTGTATCGCCTGCGGCAGACGCGGCCGGAGTTGGCGCGGCCCTATCGCTGCACGGGGTATCCGCTGACACCAGCCTTGTTCATCGTGGTGGCGCTCGGCTTCGTGGCGGCGCTGCTGTGGCACCCATCGGAACGGCAGAACGCGCTCTACGGGCTGCTGATCATGGCGTCGGGCGTGCCGTACTACCTCTGGTGGACGCGGCGCTCGGCGGCAGCCGTTGGTTGAAGCGCTGTCACAGCGACGCTCGGGCGGCTAGAGTCGCGCGCGATGGATGCTATGCAGTTTGGCTTGTTCTTCGTGGCGCTGGTGGTCGGCTACGTGCTCGTGCACCTGCGGCTCGTGCGCTTTGAGGAGCACCTGCAGAAGCTGGCCGGCATCCGCGGTCTCGATGATCGTCTGCGCGCCCTCGATGACCGGCTGCGCCAACTGGCTGAGTCCTTCGACAAGGTGCGCCTCGATCGGGTCGAGGGCCAGCTCGAACGGCTGCACGACGACCTCGAAGACCTGCGCGAAGCGACGACCGATGTGCAGCACGCGGTCGTGCAGATTCCGCCGCCGCCCGCACCGGCCCCGCTCGTCGAGACGCCGGTTGGATCGGCCGCGGAACGTATGGTCGCTCTCGTCGAAAGCCGCTTGCTCGAACTCGGCTACCACGAAGTCGATGTGCTCAACGATTTGGCCAGCATCGATGCCACGCGCGATGTCGAGCTGCAGGTCGAGTGTTGGCGCGGAGGCATGCCGGTGAAAGGGCGCGTGCTGGTGCGCAATGGCTCGGTGCGCGATGTGGCGCTGCAGACCGTGGCGCAGATGTTCCCGTGAGGCAGGTCAGCGCGAGGCGAGCCACTGCATTACGCGTGCGGTGACGGCTTCGAGTCGCGGCCAACTGGCATCGGGATCGAGTTCGGTGGCCAAGTCGATGGCGCCTTCTGAGAGCAACAAGCGCTGCACCAAGTAGCGTTCGAGGGCCCAGCGCGGTCGATCGGGCAAGCCCTGGGCGCTTGCCAACGACGTGCCCGCTGGCGTGCCGGCGAGCAGCACTGCGTGCAGCAGCGGCGACGCGGCGGTCGCAGCCCCAACCCGAACGAGGGCGCAGGCGGCCGCGGTGCGCAGCGTCGGATCGGCGAGATGATCGTGCACGCAGGCGAGCAAGTCAGGCTGGGCGGCGGTGGCGCGCAGTTCGCCAAGGGCGAGTGCGGCCTCGGTCGCGACCGGCGAGCGATCGTTCATCTGTTCGACTAGGAACGCGACTACGCCGTCCCCGCCGAGGCGGCCGAGCAAGGCTGTGGCGGCGGGGGCGCCTGGGGCTTCGGGCCGTTCGCGCAGCATGGGCAGCAACAGCGCACTCGCCGCGTGCCCGCCGGCATGCACTGGTGCGAGCCGCTCGGTCCAGGCGGCGGGAGCGGCGAGCAAGAGGGCGCGGCAGGGCTCCGAGAGGGCGGTCGAGGTTGGTCGGCACGCACACGAAGACCACGACAGCGGCACCAGCAGCAAGCACATCCAGGCGAGACGCGGCGCAACGGGCATCGCCGCATGCTCGCGCGCCGACCCCGCGAAGTCGAGGCATGGGCGCACATCGCGCCCATCGCGCGGCCAATGGCTGGCGCCGCGCGCCTACGTTTCGCGCTGCAGCCATTGCGCAAAGCAGGCGGGGGTCGGTGCTGTGAAGGTCGTGGCCGCGCCCGACACCGGATGCAGCAGCCCGAGGCTGTGGGCGTGCAGCAGCTGGCGGTCCGGTTCGGTGGTGACGATCGTGCGCACATCGCCGCTTGCCTTCACCGCCTTGACGAACGCCAGGTAGTCGTCGTCGGGGCGGCCGTAGAGTTTGTCGCCGAGCACCGGGAGCCCCACGCTTTCGAGGTGAACGCGAATCTGGTGTGTGCGACCGGTCTCCGGTTCGCAGCGAAGCAGCGTCGCGTTCGGGCCATGCGCCAGCACCGCGAAGCGCGTGCGCGCTGGACGGGGCGCGTCCGCGCGTTCGCCGGCGGCGCGACGCAGCGTGATGCGGCTGTCGCGGGCGCGACCGATGGGGGTGTCGACGACGAAATCGTGCTCGGCGCGGCCTCGCACCACCGCCAGGTAGGACTTCTGAACCCGACTTTGTTCAAACTGCGCATGCAACGACGTTCGCGCCGGATCGGTGCGAGCGAGCACGCAGACGCCGCTGGTCTCGCGATCAAGGCGGTGCACGAGGCTCAGGTCGGGTGCCGCGAGCCGTTCGCGCAGCAAGTGGATCAGGGTGGAACGTACGAACGGCCCATCGGCGTGCATGGGAAGGTGGGCGGGCTTGTCGACGACGACCAGCGCTTCGTCGTCGTGCAGCACGCCGATGCGGTCATCGACGAACGGCTCTTGGTGGTTGCGCGTGTAGGCGAGTTCGGTGCCAGCGCCAACCTGGTCGTGCACCTTGGCTGTGCGCGCATCCACTTGCAGGCGGCCAGCGCGCACCTCGGCGGCCCAGTGATCGCGATCGTGGTAGGGGAAGCGCGCGACCAGATAGTCGAGCAACGGCTGGTTGCGCACGTTGCTCGGCACCCGCGACTTCAGGATCAGCGGGCTTTGGTTGCGTTCCGAATCGTTGGGCACGTCTGGACCATCAGACGGCGGTGCGGGGTCATCTCCCAGGGTCGTGCGGCGCTTTCGCGATCAGGCTTGCGGCTTCGCTTGGCGGCGGCGGCGGAACAGGGCCCCGCCGGCGAGGCCCGTGCCAACCAAGAGCAGCGTGCTGGGCTCGGGCACGGGGGCGCTGCCTTCTTCGCCATTGCCGCCTTCGCCCGTGGGCCCGCCATTCGAGCCACCGCCGTTGCCACCATTGCTGCCGCCACCGTTGCCAGCATTGTTGCCACCGCTGCCACCACCGGTCGATGGCGTGCCGCCGGAGCCAGTCTGGCTGAGCGGTGTGCCACCCGGCGTCGCCGGCGTGCCCGATTCGGTGTCGGGTTCGTTGATCGGCGTTTGCGGGACGTCGTTCGTCACCAACAGGTCACCACGGTGATCGGCGCAGGCGGCGAGGCACAGGCAAGCAGTCAAGGAGAGCAGCAGTTGGTTGCGCATGAGTTGTGTCCGAACGGACGCCAGCGGTGGCGTGCGGTAATGAGCAATCGTCGTGCCGCGTGGCGCTGCTTAACGCAGGTTTGGCATGGGGAGGTCGCCGATGACGCACCGATGACGACGGCTCGTTGGGATGGGCGGAACGCGGCGAAGACGGTGTCTCGAAGTGAGATGGCGGCGTCTTGGATCGCCGCGGGCGCCCTCGCAGGGCCGATTGGCTGCGAGTTCGCGGTGGTTTCGGCTCTTCGCTGCTTCGCCTGTCCGGCCAGCACCGGGTCGAGCCCATGCGGCGGCGTGCTTGCCGATGGCGGCGATGGTCAACCCGTGGCGATTTTCGGACGGCGTAGCGTCGGAGCGACGACGGTGCGGGTCACCGCAAGCGCCCGAATCGATGCACGGTGTGGTCGGTATCCGCAACGTGCAATTGGTCTCCCACCATGTGCAAGCGCGCTCGCTTGGTGGCCTGCAGGCGGTAGAGGGCCTGCCCGCTGGCGACGTCGAGCACCTGCAGGTTGCCGTCAGCGAGCGGGACCACGAGGCGGTTGTTGACGACCCTGGCGGTGCCGTGCCAGTGTTGGTCGGCGGCGGCGATGGGTGCGCGTTTGCGGCCACTGGCCGCATCCAGCCGCAGAATCTCATGGCGGGTGACCACCAGCACGTCGTCGCCGACGAGCGTTGGTGGGCCGAGCACTTCTACATCCAGATCGCCCTGCCATCGCACGGCGCCGGTCGCCAGCGCGATGCACACGACATGGCCTTGCTCATCACTGATAAAGGTGCAGCCTTGACCAAGCACCGCTTCCCCATGGCTTTGCCCTGGGATCTTGGTTTGCCACCGCGCCTGCATGCTGGCGATATCGAAGGCCACGACGCTGCCGCTGTCGCCGACGAGAACGGCCAAGTTGCCGTGTGCGAACAGGCTGGTGGCAGCGCCTACGGGCAGCTCGATCGCTCGCTCTTCGCGCGTCTTGAGGTCGATGCGATGTAGGCGACGGTCGGTGGTCGCTAGCAGCAGATGCTGACCAACTAGCGCCACTGGCACTTCGGTCGGGAGCTGTGGCATCGACCAAAGCAGTTCGCCGGTTTCGCGGTGCAGAGCTCGCAGATCACCATCTAGCGAGCCAACGATCACCTGCCCGTCGTGCACCAACGGCGCGGTCAGCAAACCGGACAAGTCCCCACTGCGGTATGACCAGCGCGCCTGCCAACCTTGGTCGCGGGCGCTGACCGTGCCAGTGCGGTCGACGACCAAGGTGAGGTCGCCTGTGCGCGCGGGCGCGGCATCGATCATGCTGCCATGCTTGTCGCTGTGCTTGGGCAGCAGGAAGAGCTGGGCCGTGAAGGCACCGACGTCGTCACCGACCACCGTGTGCTCGACGCTGCGGAACCCGTCCAGTGCGATGGACAGCATGAGTTCTTCCGCTGGATGGTGTTGCAACACCATCGGCGTCGTTCCAACCACCTTGCCATTGCATGTGATGGCAGCCCCGCTTGGTGCGCTTTCAAGCAGCAGCGGCAAGCGCACGAGTCGATCGAAGGCCACATCAGCGAAGGACAGGCGCAGGGCGCGCAGTTGTTGTTGGGCGACCGCAAAGTCGCCGGCTGTCGTCGCTGCGTGCAAAGCTTCGAGCAAACGCACGATGGTCGCATTGCGCGCGACACGATCGCGGAAGTGCGTGCGCAGCTCGGCATCGATGGTGGTGTGACGCTCGAGTTCTCGATAGCGAGCCAGGGCGCCCGCAAAGTCGTTGGCCGCTTCGCGCTCGACCGCCGCCTTGAACAGCGGATCCAGTTCGCGTTGGTGGTCGTTGCGTTGCAGGGCGTCGGTGTACGCGGTCGTGCGTTCCTTGGCGGCAGCAAACGCAGCCTTGGCTTCGCTGGTGGCCCGCCGGGCCCGTTGCGTCTGTTCTTCGGTCAGGAACGGTGGGATCGCGTCGCCGCCAACCATCTGCCCCATCTCGGCGAAGGCTCGCAACAGAGTCGGGGGACAGCTGGACTGCAGCTCCGCCAAGTTGGTCAGCAGATCGCGGCGATCGAGCAGTTCGTTGGGCGGCGGCGGCAAGCGCGTCTCGAGGCCCTTGGCGGTAGCGGTGATCTGTGCACACAGCGCATCGAAACGCGTCTTGACGACGTCGCTGACCTCTTCGCGCAGCTTCACCTCTTGCCACACCTCTTCGTAGAGGCGCATCGCCGCCAGCAGTTCGCCCTTGGCCAAACTCTCGGCGGCGAGGGCGATCTGCGAGTTGACGCGGGCGCGCAGCAGTTTCTGTTGGCGTCCCGCTTCGGCGGCTTCGGCGAACGCGACGCGGTTCTGGAAGTCTTCGACGGCTTCGCATGCACCGAGGTCGTTGGCGACCAGCTGGAGCCGTGCCTGCGCCGCGGTGCGATCGCCGGCTTGCAGGAGGCTCGTGATCTCTTGGTCAGCCGCCGCCACCGCGTTGGTGAACGAACGCTGCTGCCAGAACACCAAGCCCATGCCAGCGGTCATCGCTGCGATCGCGACGAACGCACCGGTGCGGACCCAACGGCCAAGGCGAGTGCGGTGGCGCGTTGCCAACAGCTTCTGCACGTCCTTGCGCGAACGATCCATGCGCAGCAAGGCGTCATAGGCATCGGTTGCCAGCTTACGTTCCCCGCGCTGATCGTGCAGTTGCGCCAGCTCTTCGAGCACTCTGGTGGCGCCCTCGATGTCGCGGCTCTTCTGGCGGGCGCGAACTTCGCGCAGCAGGATGGCGGCCTGCACGGTGCCGGTGCGCCTCGCGTCCTCGACGATCTCAAGGGCGATGGGCGTACGATCGGCTTCGATCAAGGCGTCGAGCAGATCCAGCGTGCACTTCTCGAGTTCGTCGGTTTCGCCGTTGCTGTGCGCGACCAACACCGTGCGCAAGAAGCTGAGGATCTCAGGGTCGTGCGGCGCCATCGCGCGGGCACTGCGCGCGAGATCCATCGCGGTGGTGCCATCGGTCTGTCGTTGCGCGGCTTCGAGCAGCAGGCAACCGGCGAGGCGCCGTTCCCCGGTCTGTTCGATGGCTTTCGCCATGCCTTGGAGAATGCCCAGTGCCCGTTCTCCGGGGCGATCGCGCAACGTCTGCAGCAGCATCAGGGCCCGCTTCTGCTGACCCGTGTCGGCCTCCGCGGCGGCCAAGGTGACCATGCCGCCGTCGTCGAGGTTGACGAGGTTGCCGTCGCGAGCGAGGTCACGGGCCGCGCGCGCGACCTCGAACAGCCCGTAGGTGCTGTGGTCGGCGATCTGCCGGTAGGTGGTGTGGCCATCGGCGCCCGCCCACACCAATCGATGCAGGTCGGTCAGGTCGGCGTCGGCTGCTAACTCGGTGGCGCGCCGCGGCACTTCTTCAAGGCTGCAGATTGCGGCGAGGATGCTCTGCCACTCGTCGGATCGCCGGGCGATCTCGAGCAGCAGGCTGTTCACTTCGTATTCGGGGCTGGCCGCGTAGCCTTTGTCGGCGTCACCACTCGGCGGCGGGCCCTTCCAGAACTCGAAGGCGCCGTGGCGCCAAGTGAAGAGCGAGAACAAGTCCTCGGCGACCTGTACGCCGATGATCTCGTCGATGGCCTCCTGGCTGACCAGCCCCATGTTGGCGAGCACTTGGCCTAGGGGCTTCTTGTCCTTGCGTTGCCCAACTAGGGCGGTGCGCAGTTGCTCGCCGTCCAGGACGCCAGCTTGGATCAGTCGCTGGCCAAGGCGTCGCGTCGCCATGCGCGCCGGCACATGCAGACGCACATAGCCATCGCGACAGTGCACCTGCCGTTCTTCGAGGGGGTTGCGCAGGCGCAGCACACCCTCCATCTTCGACATCGACAGCGTTTGGAAGATGTCGGCGAGATTGATCTGCTCCAGATCGCCGCGCATCGTGACCGTTTGGTCGTCGGGGCTGGCCGACGGCGTGGTCGCTGGTTCGTCGGCGCCTGCACTGAGCAGGAAATCGACTTCGGCTTCGCTGAGGATCTCACCCTTGTCCGACATGAATGCATACCTGCGTAGGCGGGCGACCGTTTCTCCGTACGGCACCCGATCGAGCCTTCGCGTTTGGACGGTGGCTATCGGCGTCTGGTGGCTGTCGGCTCAATTCGGGCTGGCCCAAGAAGCAACTGCCGTTGCCACCGACGGTCCAGGCTGGATCACGCGCAAAGACGAACGACTACGCGATCGCTTTCGGCAGTTGCTGCTAGCGGTGCCAACGCGCGACTTGGCCAGTGGCTGGCAGTTGGCGAGCGACATGGGCAGGCCGGCGGTCAAGGTGTTGTGGGAACTGCTGGCGAAGGAAAACTCGGATGTCGAACATCGCTTGGTGCTGCTGGCCGCCGCGATGATGGCGGGCACGACGCACGAGGACGAGCGGCTGTTTGGCTGGCTCGACCAGCAGAAGCCCATGCTGGAAGAGCGCACCATGGCGGCGATGTTGGTGGCGCTCGGCCCAAGTCGCGTACGGCCGATGCCGAACTTCTGGCCGCGCTTTCTCGGCGGTGCCAAGACTCCCGAACAACTGCTGGCGATCGCGGTGTGCTTGGCGTCGGTGCGCGTTCCCGGCAGCCAAGAAGGGGCGCCGGTTTGGGTGAGTGACGATCCTGGGTTGGCCGCGGCGATGGCCTATGCCGGACTCGCGGTGCCGACCTCGGTCACCAGCAAGTTCTGGAACTTGCGCGCGCCGGAGCGCCATGCGGACTTGTTTTGGCGTGGTGCGTTGCTCGGTGCGGCGCGAGAACCAGCGGTCGCACGGCAAGCGGATGCGCTGCTCGAACGAGCGACCGAGTTGATGCGCCTGCCAGGGGAATCGCTGGCTGCCGGACGCAGTGCGGCGACTTGGTTGCGAGCGGTGGCGGGCGACTTGCGCGCGGATGAGCCGCGGCTGGACATCGGTTTGCTGCGGGTCGCCACCGGGGACTTGGCGGCGGCGCAGACGCTGCAAGTGTGGCTGTCGCCGGAGGCGCTGCCGCGCGACCTTGAGCCGCAGCGCTTGGCGGTGGCCTGGGCGTTGTCGCGCCGTCCCGAAGTCGTCATCGAGCAGCGCGCCGTGTGGAGTGCCGATGCGCGCATCCGCCGTCACGTGGCGGTTGCTTTGGCGTGGCGGCTGGCCGGTGCTGCTAGCCCTACCGCCATTGAGGTGTCGATGCCGGATCTCGCCGAATGGAACTTTGTGCGCGCCGCTAGCGGCAGCAGTGTCGACCGCGGTGCCAGTTGCGATGACGCCAAGCTCGCGGCGGCGCTGCCGCTCTTGGCCGATGGCCGTTGCGATCGGGTGACCTTGCGCAGCTTGTGTGAAGAGACGCTGTGGCGATGGGGCAGTCACCCTCGCCTCGCTCCCTTTGAGCTCGAACGCCTGTTCTTGCGCGATGTGTTGTTGGCCGGCAGCAATGCCGGTGGCAACAAGTACCAAACCCACCTGCCACCCGATCAGCGCTACTGCCCGAGCGGGCTCGATCGCGGCGACCGGTTCTTCAGCGTGGCGGTGGCGTTGTTCGAGTTTTTGGTGCGGCCGCGCGCTCCCTTGCCGAGCGAGCATCGCTTGCAGGGCTGAACCGTCGCGGCGGTTTCACAGCGAGGCAAAGAAGGCGACCACGGCGTCGATGTCGGCGGCGGTCGTGCAGGTTCCGGTGCTGATGCGCACGGTGCCGGTTGTGTCGGTGCCGAGGTGCGCATGCAGCCAGGGTGCGCAATGGTGGCCGGTGCGCACATGCAGGTCTTGCGCCGCCAGCATCGCGCCGAGCTCGGCGCAGTCGTATTGGGCGTGCACGAGACTCAACACCGGCACGCGCTGTTCGGTGTTGGGCAAGAGGCAGCGCACGTGCGGCATGGTGGCGAGTCGTTCGCTGAGACTCACGAGCGGTTCGAGGCTCGCTGCCAGCCGTTGGGCCGCGGTCTTGTGGTTCTGCGGGTGAAAGGCCGCCGCCAGACCGAAGATCGCAGGCGTGTTGGGGGTGCCGGCTTCGAACGCTTCCGGCCAGGTGTTGGGGTGGTCTTCGAGGGCGCGGCTGTGGCCGGTGCCACCTTGTTTCTGCGGCGTCAGTTCGCGCGTGAGCGCGGCAACGAAGCCCAGTCCCGGCGGGCTGCCAAGGGCTTTGTGCGTGCTGGCCACGACGACGTCCGCGCCGACGTTGCATTCGACGAGCCCGATGGTTTGGCTGGCATCCAACAACGTCGTGGCGCCGCCTTCGCGAGCGAGGCTGCAGAGGGCGGCGGCATCGAAGCACGCGCCGGTCACGTTGCTGGCGTGGGTGAACACCAACAGCTGCGGCCGGAACGTCTGCAACGCCGTGCGCACGGCAGCGAGCGGCAGGCTGCCGTCAGCCGCCGGCGGCACGATTTCGATCTGCAGGTTGCGTTCACGCTGCAGCGCGCGCAACGGGCGCACCACCGAGCTGTGCTCGAACGCCGTGGTCAGCACGCGGTCGCCGTCGCGCAGCAAGGCGCGCAAGGCCAGGTTGAGTCCTTCGGTGGCGCCACTGACAAAGGCAATGCGCGTGGCGGGACAGCCGAGCAAACGAGCGAGCCCCTGCCGCGCCGCCCGCGTCTCCGCCGCCGCCAGTTGGCAGCGCGTTCCCGAGCCGCGCGACGCACTGACGCCGACGTCGGCAAACCAGCGCTGCATCGCGGCCAGCACGGCCGGCGATTTGGGGAAGCTGGTCGCCGCGTGGTCCAGGTAGATCATGCCGAGGTCAAAGGCCGCCGATCCAACGATCGTAGAGGGCGCGTGCTCGCAGCGGGTCGCGCACACCAAACAGCAGCGCGCGGCCACCAGGAAACACACTGAAGCGGCAGCCATCGGCGGCAAAGCGCAGCAGGTGCGGCGTGCGCATCACGTCGGTCGCGACGGGCAACAGCCGCAGGTGCAGCGCGGTGAGGTCGAGCGCGCTGGAGCCGGGGTCGACCTGCACGGCATCGCGACCACAGAGGGTCACGGCCTCATGCGGGGCTGAGTGCAAGGCGGGGAACTCGCGCCGACTGCACGCGGGGCAATCCGCCGCGGGATGCTGGGCGAGCGGCAACACGGAGTACGAGCCGCGCCAGACATCGCAGGTGAACACGCCGCGAGTCGACGCGTGACCGACCAGCAGCTTGAGCGCTTCCGCGACCTGGAAGGCGGTGACGGCGGCGATGGTGGGTGCCAGGATGCCGGCCGTTTCACAATTGCCGACGTCGGTGTGGGCTGGCGGTTCTGGCCACAGGCAGCGCAGGCACGGGCCGCCGGGCAGCATGACCATGGCGGCCCCTTCGCTGCCGACGGCACCGCCGTAGATCCACGGCACGCGCTGCCGCCCGCACCAGTCATTCAGCAGGTAGCGAGTTCTGAAGTTGTCGGTGCCGTCGAGCACCAGCGAGAGCGTGCCCGGCAGCTCATCGAGGAACGCCGCTGAGCAGTCGGCGACATGCGGGAGGATGCGAACTTCACTGTTGGCTTCGCGTAGGCGCGTGGCCGCGGCGATGGCCTTGGGCGTGCCCGCCTTGGCGTCCGCTTCGCTGAACAGAACCTGTCGCTGCAGGTTGCTCCATTCGACGATGTCGCGATCGACGAGGACCAATTCGCCGACGCCCGCACGCACCAACGCGTCGGCTAGGTGGGTGCCTAAGGCGCCGCAGCCAACGATCAGTACGCGGGACTGCGCCAGACGTTGTTGGCCAGCTTCGCCGATGCCGGTAACTCGAACTTGGCGGCTATAGCGTTCCACGGGGATGGTTGGGGTCAGCGCCGATCGCCAAACCTACGACCCAACTCGCCGATCGCCAAACCCACGAACCAGCTCTAGGCACCAGCTCTAGGCACCAGATCTAGACGTAGTGGTCGCGGTTGACCTGCGTGAAGGCGGCCCATTCAGGCGGCAGGTCCTCTTCGGCGTAGATCGCCTTCACCGGACAGGCGTCGACGCACAAGGTGCAGTCGATGCAGTCGTTCGGGTTGATGTAGAGCTGCGGGTCGGCGTCGCCGCCGTGGATGCAATCCACGGGGCAAACGTCGACGCAGGCCTTGTCCTTCACATTGATGCAGGGTTGTGCGATGACGTGCGTCATGTCAGATGGGTTGCGGCTTCGATGGAGGAGGCGGCACAGAGTAGCGAAGGGCTTTTCGGTTACCACCCTCGAGGGCGCGTGCTGGTGAGTTGGTGCGAGAGCAGGGACTTGAACCCTGAAGAGCTTGCGCTCGCGGGCACCTAAAGCCCGTGCGTCTGCCAATTCCGCCACTCTCGCGCGGAGCACGCACACTAGCGAACACCCTTGCCGCCGCCAAGCTCACTTTGGGACCACGTGCGCTGGTACTTTTGAGCCGACACTCAGAGCCGTCGATGAGCGAAGCCGACGCGTGGGGAAACTACGTAGTGACCTGCGCGCGAAGGCAACCATGACTGGCATCGTGAAACATCATCCTGGACGAAAGTGGGCGGCTCTTTGTGCGTTCGCCGTGGCGGCGGCCTGCGGCTCGGGCGGCGCCGAACCCGGCGGCAGTGGTGGTAGCGGTGGCGGCGATCCTCCTGGTGATCCAGGGTCGGGTGGCGGCCCGGGCGGCGGCGGCGGCGCCGGCAATCCGCTGAGCATCGTGCTCGACTTCTCGGTCAAGAACGAATCGACGACAGCGCGCACCGAGACCATCCTGGCGTCGGTGCCGTTCCCTGAAGGTGGCTATCCGGAGTCCCAGCTCGCCAACTTGGTCGTCAGCGGCCATCAGACCAGCTGGCTGCCGTTGCAACTTTGGGCCGACGGCAAAGTGAAGGTGGCGCAGGCGCAGTTCACCGACACGTTGGCGGCGGGACAGCAGAAGGACTATGTCATCGCCCGCGACGAGCCGGCCCTGAGCGGCGCCTTCACTCGCAACTCCTGGGTGCAGCAGCTCGCCGCCAACATCGAACTCGGTGCGGAGGTGCGCGACACGTTCCAGGTCAGTTATCGCGGGTTCGCGACCGGCACCGGCACGGTCGTGCAGACCTCGCCGTTGGTGCAGACGCGCCGTCATCGTGCCTACCACACCGTGATGGCTGGTCAGACCGGCATCGGTCGTGACTACCTGACGTCGACGTTCTACGTCACTGAGTATCGGGACATGCCGTTCGTCGTCGTCGACTGGGTGCTCGGCAACGACTACCTCGGCGCCGACATCATTCCTCCGGGCAATAGCGATCCCAACCTGCGGGCGCTCGGCAACGCCGACGTGCGCAGTGCGCACTTCTTGAGCAAGGGCGCTTCGGCCGTCATGCCGTACCGCGCGGCGAGCGAAGGCATCGGCACGCTCGAATCGATGTTCGGCGGCTACGTCGGCTTCAAGGTGATGCAGGACACCTACCTGACGGACGCGCAGACGCGGCGGTATCGCTTCTTGCTGCGTTGTGAACCGCCGGGTGCGAGTTCTACGGAGCTGGCACGTTGGCAAGCGACGGCGAGCAGCATGCTGCAGAAGCCGCTGTATGCGCTGGCGTCGCAGTCGGCGTGGGCACAGACCAAGGCCGCGGGCTTGCTCGGCGGGCCGATCGCGGGGCCGAACGACGCCGGCTCGCGCGCCGTCGGTGAGTACGGCACGTGGTCGGGCAGCAACTGGTTTGGCACCTGGGGTTCGCGCGGTGACGCGCAGCCGACCGCCACGACCGGCACGCCACGCAACCATCCGTTGAGCCCTGAGCTCGCGCATGCGATCCAAGGGGAATGCCACGTGCTCGTGCAGAAGCTCGAGCAGATGGCGTGGGCTCAGGCCATGCGGCCGTACCACCTGTGGAACCTGCAAGTCGGCGCCAACCAGCAGATCATCCTGTGGGATGGCACGCCGATGCTGCTCGTGCAAGGCGAGTCGCTCGGTCGTCGCGCCATTCGCGATGCCGATCCGTGGCCGCAGTACCGCTCGCTCAGTCTCGGCCAGCAGCGCGCGCATGGCTGGGAGCACTTCGACCATGAGCACTGGAGCATGGACCTGCTATTCGACTATTGGACGATCAGCGGCGACGCCTGGGCGAAGGAAGAACTGCGCCAACTCGGCGAGAGCCTGAAGGGGCTGATGCGGTTGTCGTACTACTACACCGCCAGCATCCAGGCGGCGCGCGCCGAAGGCTGGTGCATGCAGGGCTTCGCCCAGTCCTACCAAGCGACGCGCGATGCGTCGCTCAAGCAGTTCGCGATGCGTCGCGTCAACGAGATCATCGACCCGCAACGCAAGAAGCTGCATGCCAGCCGCGCGATGACGTTCCAGCCGAACTATTTCAACACCGGCTATCCGATGAACCATGAGTTCTTCATGCCGTGGCAACATGGCGCGGTGCTCTATGGCTTTCTCGGCGCCTACATCGCGTTTGACGAACCGGTGCTGCTCGACATCGCCGAGGACGTCGTCGAGACGGTGCAGTACTCGTGGGTGACGAACGTCAACCATGTGCAGTTTGGGGCGGTCGCCCAGGGGCTGCGCTACTACGTGCCGGCTTCGCACAACGGCGTGCCCGTGCTCGCGAACCACTGGGATGGCCTCAGTGGCGGCATCAAGTTTGGCGACTCCCCACTCGGCGGCGCCCATACGTTCCTGATCGGTGGGCTGCATCAATTGGCGGCGATGACTAGCGACGCGGCCGTTCGTGCCAAGGCGCTGCAATATGGCGGCGTGCTGCGTGGGTCGGTGGCGACCCTCGATCGTTGGAACAAGTGGAACTACTGCTTGCCGACGCAGTACGCGCAGTAGCTCGCTCCGTCAGTCGCGGCTGGCTGGCCAAACCAGCGTGCGGCCACAGCCGCAGCGATGCTCGCCCGTTGGCACCACGTTGCCGACGGCCCTCGCGATGACCGCACCGCAGCGACAGACGGCGCCGACGACGCGCGCCGGGTTGCCGACCACGAGTGCGTGCGGCGGCACGTCGGTGGTGACGACGCTGCCCATGCCGACCATGCAGAACGCCCCGAGCTCGAGGCCAGGGCCGATCGTGCAGTTGGCGCCGATCGTGGTGCCGCGCCGCACGCGCGTGGCCAGGGTGCTGGCGTTGGGGGCGCTGTCTTGCAGCCGCTGCAGATCGGGATCGGTGGCGCGTGGGTGCAGGTCGTTGGTGAACACCGTGTGCGCTGCCACCATGACGCCGTCCTCCAACGTGACGCCCGCACAGACATAGACGCAGGCGTTGAGTTTGCAGAGGGCGCCGATGACGACGTCGTAGGCGATGTAGGTCTTCTCGCCGACGATGCAGTCGCGGCCAAGGCGGGCGCCGCGGCGAATATGCACGTGGTCCCACACCGACGTGCCGGGGCCGAGCACGACGTCGGGTTCGATCAACGCCGTGGGGTGAATGCGCGGCGATGGCTCGTTCATGGCGGGGATCTCAAAGCACTTCCGACGGCACCGCAATCCAACGGTCTGCGGCCGCCGAGCGATAGGCACAATCGACGACGACGACGGAGGCCAGCGCATCGGCGTCATCGATCAGCGGCGGCTGGCCATCGCGAATGCAGGCGACGAAGTTCTGCAGTTGGCCGGTGAACGCCGCG
Source organism: Planctomycetota bacterium (assembly GCA_947444055.1). GTDB lineage: Bacteria > Planctomycetota > UBA1135 > UBA1135 > UBA2386 > UBA2386. The sequence goes on along the minus strand of CANEYR010000106.1, from coordinate 457 downwards.
GTCTTGTCGTAGCCAGTCCCAAAAGGTTGCCAGGCGCCACTGGCGGTCTTGCAACGCGAACCCTTCCAGCCGATTTCGATCGTGCCGCGCGTGCCGTGGATGCGCACATAGGCATCGGTCTCCTTGTGCACGCTCCACGACAGATCGATCGACCCCAGCGCCCCGGACTGGCTGGTGAAGAGAATGCGCGCGGTGTCCTCGACCTCGATGCATTGCGCGCGTCGACCAAACTGCGCCTGCACGCGCGCGATCGGGCCGAGCAGGTAGCGGGCGAGATCGACGCTGTGGCAACCGTTGTCGATCAAGACGCCGCCGCCACTGATTTTGGCATCGGCGTTCCAGCGCTTGCTCATGTCGACGTGCGAGCAGAACACGTTCTCGTACATCACCACGTCGCCACAGTGGCCGGCGTCGAGCAGCACGCGTGCTTTCGTGACGTCCGGCGTGTAGCGAAACT
>CANEYR010000105.1 GCA_947444055.1 Planctomycetota bacterium | reverse complement strand
AGCGTGGGTGCGGTCGACTTGGCGCCGCTGACGCTGACAGCGACCACACGGCCCGCAATTGGCAGTGTCGTCACCTACACCACCAGCAACCCGACCAGCGTGAGCCTCGGCATCAACTTCCTGTCAGTCGCTGACCTGGGGCCTTTCTCGCCGGCTGGATTGGACCTGACGTTCATTGGCATCCCTGGCTGCGTGGCCAACGTCGACATCAACCAAGGGATCGGCAACGTGATCGCCAATCTCGGCCTGCCCTTCCCCGGCATGGCAGTCGCATTTCCGATTCCGGTGAACCTCGGCTTGGTTGGACAGAGTGTCTACAGCCAGTCGGTGTGGTTGGATGCGGCGGCGAATGCAGGCGGTCTGCTGACCTCGAACGCCATTCGCTCGCTGATCGGCACGTTCTAGTTGCTGCTCGCCGCGGCCAAGGCCACGCTGGACCAGAGCCCACCGCCGCTGCACGATGCGGTTTCGCCGATGGCTGATCCGAACTCGTCCACGCCGCCACGTCCGTTGCGCATGCGCCCGCTGGCCGAGCGCAAGAATCTCGTCAAGAAGGAAGACTTCGCCAAGGTGCTGCCGCCCGTTGCCGGGTTCTTGCAGTGGTTCGAAGCGCTGCCGGAGATCTACGGCAGCAAGGCTTTGAAGCTCGTCGTCGACCGCATCGTCAGCGCTCGTCAGCAAGGCCGCGAAGTGGGTGTGTCGCTCGGCGCGCATGTGCTCAAGGTCGGCTTGTCGCCGCTGTTGATCGACCTGATGCGGCGCGGCTTGATCACGCACATTGCGACCAACGGCGCGTCCGCGATCCACGATTGGGAGACCGCGTTCCAAGGCGCCACGAGCGAAGACGTCGCGGCCAATTTGCCCGATGGCTCGTTTGGGTTCTGGCGGGAGACCATGCAGGGAATGAACGGTGCGGCCAAGCGCGCGGCGGCGCGCGGGGAAGGGCTTGGCCAAGCGATCGGCCGCCAAATCCTCGACGACGACATGCCGTATCGCCAGCTGTCGGTGTTCGCGGAAGCGGCGCGGCTGCAGATCCCGGCGACGGTGCATGTGGCGTTTGGTTGCGACATCACGCACATGGATCCCGAACTCGATGCGGCGGCGCTCGGCGTGGCGACGCAGAAGGACTTCTGGTTGCTCGCCGACTCGGTCGGTCGCCTCGACCACGGGGTCTGGCTCAACGTCGGCTCGGCGGTGATCATGCCCGAGGTGTTCTTGAAGGCGGTGTCGATCGCGCGCAACCGCGGCCAACTCGGCGCCGACTTCCTCACCTGCAACTTCGACATGATCCAGCAGTACCGCGCCGTCACCAACGTCGTGCAGCGCCCACCGAAGGAAGGCAAGTCGATCCTCGCCATGCACGAGATCGTCTTGCCCTTGTTGCACCAAGCGCTGGTGTGCACCGCCGCGGCGCGCGGCTGCCTGCAGGAGCCACGCTGATGAGCGCCGACGTCGCTGCCAGCAATCGTCGTCTGGCGGAGATTCTCGCGGCGCTGCCGACCACGCGGGTGTTGGTCGTCGGCGATCTCATTCTCGATCGCTACGCCGATGGCCGCGCCAACCGCGTATCGCCGGAGGCGCCGGTGTTGGTGTTCGAGATCGATGACGAACGCTACTTGCTCGGTGGCGCTTGCAACGTCGCCGCCAACCTGCGCGAGCTCGGTGCGTCCGCTTCGGTGTTGGGCGTGGTTGGCGACGACGAAGGGGGGCGACGGTTGCGTCAACTGCTGACCGCAGCCGACATCGACACCCAGGCGTTGGTGGTCGACAGCACGCGGCCGACGACGCGCAAGACGCGCTACGTCGCGAAGACCATGCAGGTGTTGCGCGTCGACGAAGAGAGCCGCGCGCCGGTGGGTGGTTTTGCCGAGCAGGCGATGCTGGCGCTGCTCGAGCAGCGACCGTTCCCGTGGAAGAGTGTGTTGCTCAGCGACTATGGCAAAGGCGTGCTGACGCCGCGCGTGATCCAGGCCGCGATCGCGGCGGCGCGTTCGCAAGGTGGCGTCACCGTCGTCGATCCCAAGGGCAAGGACTACGCGATCTATCGCGGCGTCGACTTGCTGACGCCCAATCGGGAAGAGGCAGAAGCCGCGACGGGCGTGACCATCCGCAGCACCGACGACCTGCATCGCGCGGCCCAGCGCTTGCGCGAACTCACCGGCATCAAGACGGCGGTCATCACGCTCGGCAAGGACGGCGTCTTCTTCGAAACCGAGGACGGTTCGCACCGCATCATCCCGACCGAAGCGCGCGCGGTGTTCGACGTCACTGGCGCTGGTGACACGGTGGTCGCCGTGCTGACGTTCTGCCGAGCGTGCGGGGTGCCACTCGAGGAAAGTCTGCGCCTGGCCAACCACGCGGCCGGCATCACGGTGGGCAAACTCGGCACGTGGGCGCCGAGTCGTCGCGAGATCTTGGCGCGTCTGGGCGACACCGCGCCGGGCAGCGAGGGCAAGATCCTGACGAGCGAGCAGGCCGCGGAAGTGGCGGCGCGGCTGCGAGCGGAAGGGCGGCGACTGGTCTTCACCAACGGTTGCTTCGACATCCTGCACGCGGGTCACTGCGACTACCTGCAGAAGGCGCGCTCGTATGGCGACGCGCTGATGGTCGGCGTCAATACCGATGCCTCGGTGCAGCGGCAGCAGAAGGGGCCCGGGCGCCCGTTCAACTCGCTGGGCGATCGCTCCGCCGTGCTCGCCGCGCTGCAGGCCGTCGACTACGTCGTGGCCTTTGACGACGAGACGCCGAAGGCGCTGATCGAAGCGGTGACGCCGCACGTGCTCGCCAAGGGCGAGGACTGGCGTGACAAAGGCGTGGTCGGGCGCGAATGGGTCGAGCAGCACGGTGGGCAGGTGGTGCTGGTGCCGCTGGTGGCAGGTCGGTCGACCACCAACGTCGTGCAGAAGATCCTGGCGACGGGCAAGTAAGCCGCGGTCGCCGGACCTGCGGTGCGGAGCGGCTGCTGCCGACCGCCGCGCCGCGCCGCTTACGTGCTACATGCCGAGCGAGAGCACGATGCCGTTGCTGGCGACCAAGCCCAGCGGGGTCAGCGGCGCGTTGTAGATCACAGCCTGACCGACCAGCGTGACGCCGATCAGCACCACGCTGTTCGGGATCACTTCCGGCAGCTGCACGCTCGTGCCTGGCGACAGGAACATGGTCGCCTCCGGATTGGTGACGTGGGCGAAGCAACCCGGCATGCCGAACGACGTCATGTTGATCGCTGGCACGGCTTGGGTGATCGAGCGCATCATCGCGCCCCAGCCACTGCCGCCGGGAATGCCGCCGAGCTGCCACTGCACCGTGGTGCCCAACACCGGCAGGGCACTGGCGTCGAGCGCGAGACCGCTGAAGGGATTCGGGCACAGGGTCATCGGCGAGGACAGCGTCGTCGACAGATTGGTCGAGCCCGGGTTGGTATGACCGCCGCCCGTCGTCCAGCCGACCATCGTTGCGAAGCTCGCCGCCGCGATCTGCTGCCAGACCACGTGCACGGTGCCGTTGGGGAAGAACTGGATCTGGAAGGTGTTCGGGAGTGTTCCCGTGAGGAATGGCACGGCGCTCCAGGTCAAGATCGCGCGCGTGGCGTTGGCGTCGAAGTAGACGTTGTTGGCGCTCGCAGCCGTCGGATTGAGCAGGCCCCACATGGCGGCCCACCGTGGGAAGCCCAGCATCAGCTGGCTGGCGCTGGGCACTAGCTGCGTGGGGGGGTTGGGCGTGCCCGGCGAGATGAAGCCGCTGGCGGCGACGCGCAGTTGGGTCGTGACGCCGCCGGGGTACGGCAGCGAGAACGGCAGCGTCACGGCCGCCTGCGCGTTGAGAGCGAGCGCGAGGTTGGTGCCGGCGGCGGGCACGAAGGCGACCGGTGCCCCGGTGATGGTGTAGGCGCCGTTGTTCAGGCTCATCGTCATCGAGCGGCCCGCGAGGTCGAACACGGTGCTGTTGGGGAACAGCTCGTAGAACGTGCCGGTGCACGTGCCGCACGAGGCTCCGACCGTGGCCTTCTGGGCGAAGGCGAGGCCGCTCGGCACGTCAATCGCGACCTGCACACTGAGGGCGCCTGGGCCCGGCCGCGCCTCATCGATCGTCACCGAGCCAGCGCCCGGCGCGATCGAGCAGTCGAACCAGCAGTTGTAGATCGTGTTCCAGTTGGCGGCGTTGGTGCCGACCGCGGTGAAGGCGATCTCAGTTGCCGACTGCGAGAACGTCCAGTCGTTGAGTGGGTTGTTGTCGATGTCGCGGAAGCCGGCGTTCGTGACCGTGGCGCCCGGGGCCAGCGGCACGCGCAGCGAAGCGCCGCCGCGGTGGTTGTCGACGTTGTGGATCGCGTACTCGTAGTGGTAGTTGCCAAAGCCGAGCGAGGTCGTCTTGCAGGCGACGTAGAAGCGACCGTCGTCGTTGCCGTTGCCGCCGCTGTTGACGTGCGCGCCGGGCCAGTGTTGCAGAATGGAACCGAAGGCTTCCCCGACCGCGGTGTTGGCGACCGTCCACGTCGAGCCGTTCCAGGTCGGCTGGAAACCACGCGACTTGATGTTGTCGGCGCGGTTGGCCACGGCCTCCCCTTCATGCAGCAGTTCGATGCCGTAGAAGTAGCTGGCACCTGCGACCAGCAGGTCGGTCTCCTTGATGGTGACGCGATTGGTCACCGGGTCGAAGATGTTGATGGGGCTTTGCTGGCCGTCGTTGTTGCCGGGGGCGCCGACGTTGGGGAAACCCTGATCGAAGAAGGAACCGGTGTGCGGCCACGTGCCGAGCCACGGATTGATCTCGTCCGCCGGGCCGAGGTTGCCGCGGCTGCCGTTGTTGCCGGCGCTGTAGGTGTCGGAGCAGGTGACGCCCATCATGTTGCCGCCGATGCCGTTGCACGGGCCGCACGCACCGCTGGTGCTGGCCGACGTGAACGCGTGCTTGCAGTACGAACGGTCGCTGATCTGCACCATGCGATCGCCGGACAAGCGCGTGATGAGGAAGCCGAACTTCGGGTGGTTCTCCAGCATCTGCGCGAACCACGGGATGCTCACCGTGCCCGGGTTGCACATCGTGTTGCGCATCGACAAGCCGACCAGTCCACCCGGATGGGCGGCGGGGCTGCGGCCCCAGTAGGTGATGTCGTCGAGGATCTCGAGGCGACCGTTCAAGCCCGGCACGGTGTTGGATTGGGCCGAGAGCAAACTGGCGAAGGAGACGCCGAGCGATAGCAAGAGGAGTCGGTTCATGAGCGGAGAGCCGGGTTGCGCCTGTCGATCAGGACGCCGTGGGAAGGGGACAACGCTAGTGCACCTGGCGCCATCCACCAACCTGCCCGCCCATGTTGGCGATCGCAGGGCAACCGACGCCGCAGGCGATTTTCCTGCGCCGACGCCGGACGTGCGCGTTGTCGGCCGCCGCGCCGACTCAGCGCGGCAAGCCCACGGGCACGGACAGCACACCAGGCTTCGCCATCAGCGCTTCGATCGCGTCCGGCGTCGACGGCACGTGCTTCGACAACACTTCGTTGCCCGTCGCGGTCACGAGGATCGTGTCTTCGATGCGGCAGCCCATGCCCTTGTCCCGCAGGTACGCACCGGGTTCGACCGTGATCACCATGCCCGCCGCCAGCACGTCGACGTGCGGATCGTGCACCGCGAGCCCGACGTGGTGGCAAGGCCCGTGGTCGTTGCGATAGCCGCGCTCCTTCAGCATCTCTGCGCACTTCTTGCCGATCGCCGCGAGGCTCGCGCCTGGCTTCACGTCGGCGATCAACGCCGTTTGGATGTCATGCACGTCTTGCACGAGTTTCCTTTGCTCGGGCGAGAACTTGCCCGACGCCGGGAACGTGCGCGTGACGTCGGTGGCGTAGCCATGCAGCGTCGGCGCGTAGTCCATGACGATCAGATCGTCCGCCTGCAGTTGGCGATCGCAGGTGTTGTAGTGCAGCACGCAGCCGTTCGGCCCGCCGCCGACGATCGCCGCGTAGGCGTCGGGTCCGGCCCCGCGCAACGAGAACACGAAGCGCGCGGTGGCGGCGAGTTGGTACTCGTAGTGATGGACTTCGCAGCTCTTCATCGTCTCCGCAATGCCTTCGGCGGCGATCTCGGAGCAACGGCGGAGCACCGCCACTTCGGCCTCGCTCTTGTGCGGCCGCATGGCGTGCAGGATGCGTTCGAGGCTTTCGACCTGCAGGTCTTTGTGCGCGGCCTTCAAAACCAGGCTGAGTGCGTCTTCTCGTGAGGACCGGCCATCGAGCTTGTCCTTGTTGATGCCGTTCGCGGCATCGTTGGCCTTGCTAGGTGTGCTGCCGAGCCGCGCCGCGGGCTTGACCAGGGTGAACAGCAGCGGCCGTTTGCCAGCGGCGTCGGCGGCGAGAACTTCGGCCAGCGTCGCCTCCAGGCTGCGCACATTGCCGGCGGTCTGAAAGCCGGTGCGCTGCGCCGCGTCGGCACCCGGGGCGAGAAAGCGACCATCCCAAGTCGCGGCGAACGGCGAATGCGGCGGCACCAACAACTCATCCCGTAGCAACGCGCCATCGGCCCCGATCACCAGCAGCAACGCGATGCCTGGCTCGCTGACGCCGCTGAGGTAGAAGAAATCCTGGTCCTGCGCGAAGGTGCCAAAGTCGGCTTGCTTGCCGGCGCCGCGCACCAGGACGACGCAAGGTTGGTTGGCGTGGGCTTTGGCGATGGCCGCGGCCACGGCCGTGCGGCGGGCGGCGAATTGCTCGGCGCCGAGCGGTGGCATCGGTGCAGGCAGAACGCCCGCCGGCGGTGCTTGGGCCAGCAGATGGAACGGCGCGATGGCGAGGAACAACGACAGAGCGACGCGGCAATGCATGTCGGAACCATACGAAGCAGGTCCCGCGAATGCTGAGGGCGTTCTGCCGGTCGCGTCCCGTCAACGGCCGCCAGCACCCTGGCGGTCGCCGGTCGCGGCGGTATGACACGGACCATGCGCCGCACCGCCGTCGTCCCGTTCCTGCTGAGCCTGCTCGCCGCGCAAGAGCCGTCGGTCGACCCGTTTGGTCATTCGCGCCATGGCGGCGAGTTCGACGAAGGCCCGCGCACCGCCGCCTACCGCATGCAGGGCATCAGCGAGCAAGTGCACTTCCCGATTGCGGGGCTGTCCGTGGAGGCGCAGGCGTTCTTCGACCAAGGCGTCTGCCAGCAGCATGGCTTCTGGTACTTCGAGGCCGAACGCAGCTTCCGCCAAGTGGCGTTGTTGCAGCCTGAATGCGCCATGGCCTACTGGGGCATGGCGATGGCGAACGTCGAGACTTGGCAGCGTGCGGCTGGATTCACCGCGCAGGCCGTGCAGCGCAGCAAGGACGTGCCTGCCAACGAACGCTTGTGGATTGACGCGCTGGCGACGCTCTACCAGATCGACGACGTCTTACGCGCCGACTTGCAGTCGAGCGATGCCGAGAAGGTCAAGCAGGCCAAGGTCGCGGTCGTCGCCAAGAAGGAGCGCGATGAGAAGAAGCTGCACCGCGAGTTCTTGCGCGGCCTCGAAACGGTGGTGGCGGCGTGCCCGGATGACATCGAGGCGAAGGCATTCACGGCGATCCAGAGTTGGCGCAATGTCGATCACGGCATCGACATCTCGAGCCACGCCGCGGTCGACGCGCTGCTGGCGCAAGTGTTCGCGAAGGCGCCAAAGCACCCCGCGCACCACTACCGCATTCATCTGTGGGATCGTGAGAAGGGCGAGCGCGCCTTGCAGTCGGCGGCGAGCAACGGCGACAGCGCTCCCGGCATCGCGCACCAATGGCACATGGCCGGCCACATCTACGCCAAGCTGCATCGGCACCCTGAAGCTGCCTGGCAGCAAGAGGCGAGCGGCCGCGTCGACCACGCCCACATGCAGCGCGATCGCGTGATGCCGTTCTTGATCCACAACTACGGCCACAACCAGGAATGGTTGGCGCGCAGTCTGTCGTACGGCGGCCGCGCTGCCGAGGCGTTGGCGGTGGCGAAGAATCTGGCCGAGCTGCCGCGGCATCCGAAGTGGAACAAGATCGAGGACGGCGACGACATCGCCGGCTACGCGCGCGCGCGCCTGGTGCAGGTGTGCGAGGATCTCGAGTTGTGGGAAGACGCCGTGCGGCTCTGCCACGACGGCTATCTGGAACGCAGCGAGTCCGTGAAGAGCGAAGTGCAGCGCCTCGGCTTGCTCGGTCGCGCGCTGTTTCGCCTGCAGCGACTCGACGAGGCGGCGCGGGTCGTGGCCGACGTCGACGCCCTGTTGGTGAAGGCGCGGGCAGTGCGGGCGGCGGCGATGGACAAGGCGGAGAGCGAAGCGTTCGCCAAGAAGGAGGACAGCACGAAGACGCGTGAGGCGGCGGCCGAAGCGGGCCGTGAGCCGAGCAGCAGTGTGCGTTCGGTGCTCGATCTGCAGCGCGAGCTGCGCGCGGAGGAACTGCTGGCGAAGGGCGACGCCAAGGCCGCACTGGTGGAGTTCGAAGCGGTCGGCGACTTGCCGAAGGGGTTGCTCGCCGACGCGCACGTCGCCGCCGGGCAACCGGAGAAGGCGATCGAACTGCTCGAGAAGGAAGTGAAGGAACGGCCGCACCGCTTGGCGACGAGTGCACGGCTGCTGATCGCGTATCGAGCCGCGGGCAAGCCGGAGTTCGAAGCTCGCATCACGGAGTTGGCGACCTTGTTGCGCGAGCCGTGGGTTGCCGTCGACCGCGGCGGTCTGGCGAAGCGCTGCGAATTGCTGCCGAGGCCGGGGACGGGACTGACCTTGAACGTGGACGACGAGCCGCTGTTTCCCGAGAACATGGCGATGAGCTTCGGCGCCGACTTCGGGCCGCGCCCGCTGCTCGCGTCACTCGGCCCGATCGGCTGGCAACCCGTCGCCAACCCCGGCTTCCACCTGCCGAAGGTCGGTTTTGCCGAGGTCGGTCCCAGTTGCCAGTTGGCTCTCAACCCGACCGGCGCGCTGTTCGAACAGATCGGCACCAGCCACACGGCGCAACCGCAGCGGGCCCGCCTCGTCGTCTTCTACTTGGGTTTTGGCTGCTTGCACTGCGTCGAGCAACTGAAGGCGCTGCGGCCGTTGGCGACCGCGTATGCCGCGGCCGGCATCGACGTCGTCGCCATCGGCAGCGAGTCCACCGAGAAGGCCGCCGCCGCCGTCGCCGCGCTGGCCGTCGACGAGCGCTTCCCATTCCCGTTGCTTGCCGATGGCGAGCTCGCCGCCTTCAAGGCCTGGCGTTGCTACGACGACTTCGAACAGATGCCGCTGCACGGCACGTTCCTCATCGATGCGGACGGCAAGGTGCGTTGGCAGGACCTCTCGTTCGAGCCGTTCGTGCAGTTCGAATGGCTGCTGACCGAGAGCAAGCGTTTGCTGGTGTTGCCGGCTCAGGCTGGCAGCAAGTAGCGGCGGCAAGAAGCCATGGAACTGCCGTTGCTGTCGGCATCTCGGCGTGGCATCCTTCCGCACTTCGCTCGCTCTCGCTCACACCACGGAGGTCAGGCTTGGTTGTCGTCCCGCGCAAACAGCGCTCGAAGGATAAGGTCATCACCGACAGGAAGAGCCTCGCTTTGATCCTGAGTGGTCTTCGCGTCAGCGGCAAGTGCGTCGTGTTGACCAATGGTGTCTTCGATCTGCTCCACGTCGGTCACACGCGCTACCTGGAGGACGCCCGCTCGCGCGGCGACATCCTGGTGGTCGCCATCAACTCCGACAAGTCAACGGAGGCTTTGAAGGGCAAGGGCCAGCCGATCGTGCCGGAAGAGGAGCGGCTCGAAGTGTTGTCAGGGCTGTCGTTCGTTGACTACGTGACGACGTTTGAAGAGGCGACGGCCGATGGCTTGCTCGAACAACTACAGCCGAGCCTCTATGCCAAGGGCCGCGATTACTCGCTGAAGACGCTGCCGGAGAAGGACACGCTGAAGAAGCTGGACATCAAGGCCGTCTTTGTCGGCGACAAGAAGTCGCACTCCACGACGAAGCTGATTCAGAAGATCCAGAAGCTGAAGAAGAAGTAGCCGTCGAGCCGCATGCGCGCGCTGCCCTTGCCCTTCCTGCTCGCAGGCTTCTTGGCCCTGGCTGTGGCCGTGCCCGCGCAGAACGCGGGCGACCTGTTGCTGGCCGAGTACCAGAAGCGCCGCGAGGAAGAACTGCTCGCCACCGGGCAGCGCCACGTCGATCTCGGTTGGGCGATCCGCGACACCGGCCTCATTCAGCAGGCGACGTGGCAGTTCGTGCGAGCGGTTGAGCTGTCCGAGGGCAAGCACCCCGGTGCTTCGCTGGTGCTCAACATCGTGCGCACCTATGGCGAGGCGTTCTGGCGCAAGCGCAAGAAGACGCCGAGCAAGCCGTCGCTGCAGTCCTACGAGAAGAAAGCGGCGGCGCTCGAACGCGACGACCTGAAGGCGCAGGTCAAGCTCGCCAAGCTGGCGCAAAAGGCGAAGCTGAACGGGCGCATGACCGAGCATTGGCTGTTGGCCCTGCGCCTAGGTGCGAAGGTCGAAGTCGACGGCGACGTCGGCAAGATCGAAGGCGAAGTGGTGCCGGTCGAGTTCGCGGCTTGGATCAAGGACCAGACCAGTACGGTCAATGGCGGCAAGGCGCGCTTCGAACCGGCTGGCAACAAAGCGCCGCGCCTGCCCAACGTGACCGAGGTCGGCAACGCGCAGGTGGTGGTGCGCACGGACTTGCCAGGCGATGCCGCGCAGAAGTTGCACGAACTCGCGCTCGCCGAGTGGCCGCTGTTGCAAGAACGGCTCGACGGCGCGCCGGTGCGGCCGCTCGGCCTGTTCGTCTTTAGCAAGCGCGCCGACTACGAGGCCTACTTGCGCGCGTGCGGTCACGATGGGGCGCTTGGCGGCAAAGGGCTGTGCGACTACGGCACGTTCCAAACGCTGGTGTGCGCCGAGGGACTGATCCCAGAAGACATGCACGCCTTGGTGCTGCATGAGCTGTCGCACTTGTTCTTCTTCGGTTCGTCGCCAGTCGCGATGCCCGACTGGTACGCCGAGGGTTTTGCCGAGTCGTTCGGCGGCCAAGGCACGTTCACGTGGGACGGCAAGAAACTCGTGATCGGCGGCGTCATGTGGCGCCAGCGGCTCGAGGCCTTGCAGGCAGCGCCGATGGCGATGCGCGATCTGCTGGCGGGCAGCGCCGAACAATTGCTGCTGACCAACCACGATCAGGGGCTGCGGTTCTACGCGCAGTGTTGGGCGCTGCAGCGGTGGTTCTTGCAGCCGAGCGGCGCCTACCGCGAGCGCTTCCTGGCGTGGGAAGCGCAGTGTCGAGGGGCTCTGCCGGGCGTGCAGTCAACCGCTCGCTTTGGTGACCCGGGTCCGGCCGCGGCGTCCTTCCAGAAGGAGTTCGGCAAAGACCTGGCGGCGATCGAGACAGCGTTCTTGGTGTGGCTGAAGACACTGTGAAGTGACGGGGCCTACCGGATGCCACCGCCACTTCGCAGAACCCGTCAAGGCTGAGCGAAGGGCCCGCCGATCGCGAAGACGATGCCGTCTGCTGCGACCTCACCAGAGTCACTCACGACCTATTCGGCGGTGTCGTTGGTGGGTCTCGTCGCCAAGGACGCGGTGCCGTTTCCCTTGTATGTGGGCACCGCCAGCAACACGTGGGTGCTCTACCGGCCGGCCGCCGCGGCCCTCGACGAATCGCACGTCGGTCGTCTGCAAGCCGAGGGCATGGCGCAGTTGTTCATTCGCGATGCCGATCGTGGCGCCTACTTCCAGCGCGTCGAGCACGCGCTCGATCAGGTGATGCTCGATCGCGCCTTGCCGATCGAACGGCGCGCCGAGGTGCTGACCGGCGTCAGCCTGCGCGTCGCCGAGGACTTGTTGGCGGGGCCGCCCGACCGAGCCGCGGTGCAGCGGGCGCAGAAGGTGATGATGGCGACGAGTGGTTTGTTGCTGCGAGAGCAACAGGGCTTCGCGGCGATCCGGCGGTTGATGTCGGCCAGCCAAGGACTCGCGGCGCACAGTTTGACGGTGAGCTTCCTCAGCATGGGGCTCGCGCGGGTGATCCTCGGCGGCGATGGCGGCACCTTGCTGCAAGCGGGGTTGGCCGGGCTGTTGCACGACGTCGGCGAGGTCGGTCACGAAGACCTCGATCACGATCCGGAACACACCTTGCGCGGCGCGGAGTACCTGCGCGGTCTTGGGGTGCCGACACCGGTGGTCGAGGCGGCGCGTTCGCACCACGAGCGGTGGGATGGTTCGGGCTTTCCGGCCGGGTTGAAGGCGGCGGCGATTCCGGAGTTGGCGCGCATCGTGGGCATCGTCGACACCTTCGACAAGATCTACTCGACGCAGCAACCAAAGGTCGGCGTCTTCGACGCGCTGCGCATTCTGGCGGCGGCGTATCGCGGTTGCTTTGACGAACGGCTGGCGCTCGGCCTCGTCAAGCTGTTCCGCTGAGTCGCGTCGGCAACCTCACACCTCGTCGTCACCAAAGCTCGTCCAGAACCGATCCGCTCCATGGGCGCGCAAAGCCGCCGCCTCGCCATAGCCGAACAGGCACGCGATCGTGCGCAGCCCCGCCGCCTTGCCGGCGCGCAAGTCCTGCACGCTGTCGCCGACCATCGTGCCGACCCCAGCCACAGCTCCCAACGTGCGCAACGCGAAGTGCAGCGGTGCTGGATCCGGCTTCTTCTGCGGCAACGTGTCGCCACCGACGATCACACCCAACAGCTCGCCGAGTCCCAGATGCCGCAGCAGCGGTTTGGCGAACTGCTCCGGCTTGTTGGTGACGACGCCGAGCGCATGCCCCCGTTCGCGCAAGCCTTCGAGGAACGCGCCCACCCCCGGATACAGCCGCGCTTGCACCAAGCACTGGGTGCGATGGTGCTCCACATACATGGCGAACGCTGCATCGATCTGCCGTTCCCCGGCCGCCGCGTCGGTCGGCAGCACTTCGCCGAGGGCCCGCCGCAACAACGAACGCGCGCCATCGCCGACGAACGTCTTCACCACGGCAGCCGACAACACCGCCAGGCCGTGCCGCGTGCGCACGTGGTTGGTGCTGGCTGCAATGTCGGCCAGCGTGTCGGCGAGCGTGCCGTCGAGGTCGAACAAGAATGGCGCCGGAGCTGACACGGCGACCGATATACTCCCCCGCCTCAATGTTCGCGCGCTGCCTCTTGTTCCTGCCCTTGTTGTTCGCTTCGTGTGGCCTCGTTCGCGATTGGCGCGAGCTGCGCACATCACCGATGACGATCGGTGAGTGCCAAGACGGCCTGATCCATGTGGCCACGGGCGCTGCGTTCACCTCGGACGACAGCGTCACCGACCGCGGCCTTGGCATCTGGCAGTCGCGCTGGCGCTTCCGGGTGCTCGACAACCGTCATCCCGCGCGCTACCGGCTGCGTGCGGAGATCCTGGTTGACGAAGGCGACCCCAAGACTGGGTGGCCCATTCGCTACGCGGTAGACCAAGAGACCGTGAAGGATCTGCGCCGCTCCCTCGAACCGCGCGAGGAGGATTGGTCGTCGGCGGGTCAGGACAAGGAAGGCGAAGCCATCCTCGGCGAACGCTTGGTGCGTCGGTTGGCGCCATTGCCCGCGGCGCCGCGGCCCGCCGCCCGCAAAGTGCCCTGAAACGAGGTGCCGGCGTAGCCACCTTGGCAGCGCGCGGATCGGGGCTTGGTTTGCGGCCCTTCGTTGTGCTTTGCTTGCCGCCCGCAGACCGTCGATTTGGTTCTCTCCTGCATGACCACGGGTTCCGTTCCACGCCAGGACGATGGGCTCGCAGTTTCGCCTCGCACCGGAGCGGTGGCCGAGCTGTCGGTGCTGATCGTCAACTACAACTCGTGGCGCGAGTGTGCGCACGCGATCGCGTCGTTGCGTCAGCATGGACCGACGCGGCCGGATGGTTCGCCGATGCCGTTCGAGTGCATCGTCGTCGACAACTTGTCGCCGCACCGCGATGCCGGCGCGATTGCCGCGGTCGAACACGAGCTGCTGCTGCTCGCCGAACAACAGCACGATCCGTTGGCGGGTCGCTTGGTGATGCACCACGAGAACGGCGGCTACAGCAAGGGCATGAACGTCGCGTTCCGGCTGAGCCGCGGCCGCCAAGTGTTGGTCAGCAATCCGGACGTGCTGTTCTTGCCCGACTTGCTCACCAAGCTGCAGCGCCATCTTGAACGCGATGCGCGCGCTGGCTGCGTGGTGCCGAAGGGGTTCTGGGATCCGGAGCGCAGCGGGCGCTTGCCGCCGAATACGTTGCCGACCCTGCGCGAAGTGTTCTGGACGACGCTCGGCGCGTTTTGGCCGAAGTTGAGCCACCGGTACGCGAAGAAGCTGGCGCGGCGGTGGCTTTCGGTGTGGGAAGCGGACCGACCGGTGGTGTTGCCGATGATGTCGGGCTGCATGTTCTTGATCGAACGCGACTTCTTCGCGTCGATCGGCCTCTTCGACGAGCGCTACCCGCTCTACTACGAAGACACCGACTTGTCGGTGACGATTCGCAAAGCGGGTCGCACCGTGACGCAGGTGCCCGACGCGCATCTCGTGCACTTCGTCAATCGCTCTGGCATGAGCGATCTCGAGACGATGTGGAAGCGCCACCACACCAGCCGCCGCCTCTACTACCGCAAATGGTATGGACGGCTCGGCACGCTGGTGCTGCGCGCTGCCGATTGGTTGCTGGCGGTGCCGGCCTTGCAGCGTTGGCGGCGCTTTGTGCCGGCGACGCCCATAGTGGACTTTGGTGAAAGCGACGCGCCGCCCGTCATCGACTTTGGCCGCGACTGTGAGCGCTACTTGCTGCTGATGTCGCTCGATGCGCGCTTCTACTTGGCGGCGGGCATGCTCGGCAGCGGTCGGCAGTGGACACCGAGCCAGCTCGGGTTCTCGTACTTCGTCAACGCGACCTTCTACTTCACGGCCTACGACCTGTCGGGCGGTCGCTTCGAGCGCCTTGGCACGTGGCGCTACCACTGCATGTCGCACTTGGGTGTGTCGGTGGTCAAGCCCGGGGCGCGCCCGTGAGTGCGCCGGTGTTGTCGGTTGTCGTGCTCAGTTGGAATACGAAGGAGCTGACCTTGGCGTGCTTGCGGGCGCTGTTTGCCGAGACGCCGCGGCACGCGCGGGAAGTGATCGTGGTCGACAACGGCAGCCACGACGGCAGTGCCGACGCGATCGCGGCGGCGTTCCCACAGGTGCGCTTGCTGCGCAATCCGGACAACCGGCTGTATGCGATCGGCAACAACCAGGGTGCGGCGCTGGCGACTGGCGCCTTTGTCTGCACGCTCAACAGCGACACCGAAGTGCAGAGTGGTGCGCTCGATCGCCTGGTCGATTGGTTGCTCGCGCAGCCGGAGTACGGCCTCGCCGCGCCGCGGCTATCGGACCCCGACGGCGGCGTGCAGCATGCCTGCATGCGTTTCCCGACGCTGGCCACCGCGCTGTGCTTCGACTCGTGGTGGGGCACTTGGTGGCCTGGGTCGGCGGTGCAGCGGCACTACCAGATGCGCGACTTCGACCACTTGTCGAGCCGCGACGTCGACCAGCCACCCGGCGCCTGCTGCGTGCTGCGCACCGACGAGTGGCGCCAGCTCGGCGGTTTCGACGAGACGCTGTCGCTGTTCTACAACGACGTCGACCTGTGCAAGCGGCTGCAGCAACGCGGCCGCCGCATTCGCTACATCGCCGAAGCCGAGGTCATGCACCACCGCGGCGCCTCGACCAAGAACTTCGCGCGCATGCTGATGATCTGGCATCGCAACCGCCTCGCGTACTATCGCAAGCATTACGGCGTGGCGGGCGCGCTGTGGATCCGCGCGTGCGTGCGGCTGCGCATCTGGGAGGAGTGGTGGAAGATCGGGCGACGCAATCGCCACGATGCGGGCCGCAAGAAGGCCGAGCGCGACCACCTTGCCAATGCTGTCAAGGAAATGTGGTTGTCGTGAAGGTCTGCTTCCTCACCGCCAACCATCCGCCCGAGGCGTGGGGCGGCACCGAGCAGGTGGTCATCGCCCTGGCGCGCGAACTGCGCGCGCGCGGCGTCGACATCGTGGTGATCAGCGGCAGCGACGTGCCGCACGCGGGTGTCGACGTTCGGCAGGAGCTGCACGATGGCGTCGTGGTGCATCGGCTGAGCAAGTTGCCCGACGAGTGGGACCGGCAGGGTTTCACACGGCCGCGCCTCCTGGCGCTGGTGCGTGCACTGCTGCAGCAGGAGCGCCCCGACGTGTTGCATGTGCATTCGACCGCGTCGCTCGGCGCCGGTATCACCGAGATCGCGCGCCAACTCGGCCTGCCGGTGGTGATGACGTTCCACGACCTGTGGGTCACTTGCGCCCGCTACTTCCGCGTGCCGGTCGGCGGTGTCAGCTGCCCGACCGGGGTCGACCGCACGCCGTGCACAACGTGCATCGCCTGCGACGTTGGCATGCCCGCGGACTGGGTGACGCGAGCGCTGGCCGAACGCGATCGCCTGCTGCGCGCCGAGGTGGCGTTGGCCGCTGCCTGCACGGCGCCGAGTGCGACGGCCGCGCAGTTTGTGCGCGAGTGCCTGCCGTACGACGGCGTCATCGAGGTCGTGCCCCACGGTCTGTTGCGCCCGGTGCCGTCGGCGCACCGCACGGCGGCACCAGGACCCGCGGAGTTGCTGCGCGTCGGTACCTTCGGCGGCTTGGTGCCCGAGAAGGGCATTCACGAACTCGTCGACGCCTGCGTCGGCCTGCCCGTGGCTTTGCACCTGTCCGGCCAGGTCTACGACGCCGCGTTGGTCGAGCATGTGCAGCGCCGCGAACGCGAGGGTCTGCGCGTCGTGCTGCGCGACCGCTACACGCCCGCCGACCGCCATCCTGCGCGCGATCTGCATCTGGCGGTGTTTCCTTCGAAGTGCCAAGAGACCTATGGCCTGGTCGTCGACGAAGCGCTGGCGCATGGCGTGCCGACGGTGGTATCGGATGCTGGTGCCTTGCGCGAGCGCGCCAGCACACCCGGCGTCGTGGTGACCCCGATCGCCCAGTTGGCGTTGGTTCTGCGCGAACTGGTAGCTTCTCGCGCCCGCCTCGCCGCGCTGCGCGCCGCGATCCCGGCCACCTTGCCGACGATCGCCACGTCGGCTGAACGTCATCTCGAGATCTACACGCGCCTCCAATGAAGCATCTGTTCTCGCCGCTGTTGCCGCGCGACCCGCTGCAGAGCCCCGTGCTCGTGCTGGCGGCACACCCCGACGACGAGGTCATCCGCGCTGGCTCGATGCTGGCATGGCCTGCCAGTCGTGGGCACCAAGTCACCGTCGGGCACGCCACCGACGGGGCGAAAGGCGATCCCGGCCAGCGTGAGTACGACATTCGCGCCGT
>CANEYR010000104.1 GCA_947444055.1 Planctomycetota bacterium | reverse complement strand
GAGAAGTGGTCGCCGCGCACCTGCATGCACACCATGGCCGGCGACGAGAACGGCGATGGCCAATACTGGAACCCGGCGATCTTCGGCACCATCGACGCGCTGGCGACGCCGATCTCGCTGTCGCCGGTCATCGGCGGCGTCAACCCACGTTCGGTGTTCTGGTCGCCCGCGGCGGCGATGGGCACCAACATCAGCCTGATGCCTTTTCGCCCAGGTGACGTCGGTCGCATCAGCAACGTGCCGAGTGACGGCCAGGTCGAGTACTTGATGCGGCGCGAGCAGTTCAACCTGGCACTCGGCTTGCCGCTGGCGACACCGATCGACATCGACGCCATCGCGTTCCAACCAGGAATGGGTGTCTTCTTCTCGCTCGACAGCAACATCGCCGCCATGACGATGTGTGGCCCGGCGCTGATTTTGGACGGCGACCTGATCTGTGTGCCCGATTGGGCCATCACCTGGACGCCCGATTTCCGCGTCTCCTCCGTGCTGCCAGTCAGTGCGTCGGTTGTGATCACCGAGGCGCAGTTCGACGCCTTCGTCGTCGCTGCTGCGGTCACCGACAAGAACGGCCTCTGCATCCCCAACGCGGTCGACCTCGAGTCGATCGACTTCGACTGGCAAGGCCCGGTCTCGCAGATGTTCCCGTGCCCAGGCGCCGTGATGCAGTTGCCGCACTTCGTGTTCTCGACTGAGACCATGACGGGCGCCAGCCTGCTGACCACGATCGGCGGCGGCCAGATCTACACCGGACTGTGTGGCCCGACCGGCACGGCCTGCGGCAGCGGCCCGACGTTTGGCCCGCAACTCGGCATCCAACCGGTGAGTGCAACGCAAGGCGCCAACAGCTTCGTCAACGGCCTCGCCTTCACCTGGACGGCCCGTTACGTGCTCGAACCGCAACTGCACCAACTGAACTATGGTGGCGCGGGCGGCCCGCCAACGACCATCCACATGGGCTCGCCGTGGTTTTGGAACTTCACGTGGATCGAGTTCGTGGTGCCGACGGTGCCGGGCTCGATCACCGTCGCCCCCTTCTGGTCGTCGACCTGCTTCCCCGACCTCTATGTGCCATCGTTGATTCCGTGGGTCATGCCGGTGCCAGCCCCGGGTGGCTTTGGCACCTTCCTGTCGCCGGCGATCCCCAATGGCTGGACTGGCAAGCTGCTCTTCCAGAGCCTGGCCTTTGGTGGTCCGACCGGAATCGAACTCAGCACGCCGACGGTGATCGACGTCAACTGAGCCGCACCGACGATCGGAAGCGAAGCAGTTGGCCGCGGCCACTGGCGCATCGAGCGCTGGTGGCCGCAGTCGTTTGCATGCGGAACGGCGGCGAAGGGGCACACCGACGGCGAGGGAATGTGCCTTGTTGTCGAACGTGGCGGAACACGCGACACCATTGCGCACGTCGGAGCGGCGACCAAGAGCCCACGAAGGGCTCCAGGAACCGTTGCGAGCGCCCCCGCTGCCGGAGCCTGACACCACATGGCGGAGAGACATGAAGCCCCACTTGTTCGTTTGCTTGGCGGCATTAACGGCGTCGGCCGTGGCGCAATCCCAGCTGTTGCTGCCCGATCATCATCACTTGTCCGAAGGCTTGGCGGCGGCCGCTGGTTCGACCGCGTACTGGGGAACGGCGGCACGTCGTTTCCAGATTCTCTATGACGCGAGCCACTTCACGAACAGCGGCGTCATCGGCGCGATCACCATCAACGAGCTGGCGTTCCGCGGCGAAGATGGCGAAGCCAACAAAGGTGGACAGACGTACTACGGCATCACCATCAACGTCTATTCGACGACCTTGAACTCGACGGCGGCCCTCAGCACGACGTTCGCCAACAACCTGCCGCCGACGGTGGCCACGTCGACGCTGCTCGGCAGCACGGCGATCGCTAGCTTGGTGTTGCCGCCGTCGCTGGCCACCTGCCCAGGCACGTACATGTGGACGCTGCCGCTCACGGGCATCGCGGCCTTCGATCCCACGAGTGGTCAGCCCAACCTGCTCGTCGACATCAACTACACGAGCTACACGGCGAACATCGGCACGGCGCCGGTGCCAAACACCAACGCCCCGGCGGTCCAGGATACGACTGGCACTTCGGCGCAGATCCGCGGTCGCGCGTTGACTGCGTTGGGGGCGGCGGCGGTCACCGGTGCGGTGTCCGCGACGCCTGTCATCATGCGCGTTGGGTTCAGTGGTTCGGGTGGTTACTCGGCGCTGACTCCGGCGCAGATGGAATCGATCGGCTCAGCCTGCGGCGGCGCGCCCTCGGGCTTCTACCAAGTGCACCGTCACACCGAGATCTACGACCTGAGTGGGCCTGGCCAGGTCGACGGCCTCACCGGTTTGACGCTGACGCCGGACGTCTATCCGTCGCCAAACTTCTATGTCGTCACTGGCGGTGCGGCGGCCGTCGACCTCGTCAACGGGGTGACCGGCGTCGCCAACTCCACAGGCGATGACGCCACCTACGCGCACGCGCTGCCGGGCACCTTCGACTACCCCGGTGGTTCGACGGCAGCGATTCGCCCTTCCACCAACGGCTACGTGATCGTCAGCGCGGCGAGCGTGGAGACGGCCGCGGACTTCTCTTGCACGATCCCGGAGTGGCTCAACAACGTGAACAGCGCGCGCTTCGCGCCGTGCTGGCATGACTTCCATGCCGGTCGCAACGCTGTGAGCAACCCTGGTGCGGGCCTCTACTCGCGCAACGTCGGCAGCGTCTGCTTGGTGACCTGGAATGTGGTGGGCAGCTTCGATGTCACGACCGGCGACAACGAGAAGCACACGTTCCAGTGCGCGATCGACACGGCGACCGGCGTCGTCGAGTTTCGCTACGGCACGATGACGACCATCACCTGTGACACGCTCGATGACGGGGTGGCCGGTGGGGACTTCATCAACTGCATCAGCGGCTTCTCGCGCGGCCAGATCAGCGGCATCGCCTCGGTCGATGCGCAATCGCGCGATCTCTCGATCGAGCGCCCGTTCTCCACGCAGGTCGAGGGTTCGTTTGGCAACATGGGTCTGAGCGCTGTCAGCGCGCCGGCGCCAGCTCCGAACCACTACCAAGGCCGCATGTATCGCGGGCAGTCGATCCTCTGGAACGTCAGCAACATCCCGGCCCTGCAATACGTGGGGATCTTGGTGCTCGATGCGACAGCTGCGCGGCCCGGCTTGCAAGCGCTCGCGCTGACGGCTCCTGGCTGCAGCCATAGCTTCGGCTTGCTGTCGGGCATCGGGCACGAAGTGGCGCTGTCCGTGGTTGGCTTGCCGACCAG
The DNA here is from genome assembly GCA_947444055.1 of Planctomycetota bacterium. Lineage (GTDB taxonomy): Bacteria > Planctomycetota > UBA1135 > UBA1135 > UBA2386 > UBA2386. Next base: position 14,221 of record CANEYR010000104.1, on the reverse strand, counting down.
CTTGGTCGGCGCGGTCCCGTTCCTGGTGCCGGGTGGTTACAACCCGACCATTCTCGGCGCCGAGATCTATGCGCAATACGTCTGCCTTGACGGCGGGCCCAATCTCTTCAGTGTCACTAGCAACACGCTGAAGCACACGGTCGGCCTGCAGTAGCTGGTTGGGGTGGCGCCGCTGGGGCGGGGCTTGCTGCGAGCAGAGGTGGCACTACCGTGCCGCCTCTCCGTTCTCGAATCGAGCCAGCAACCATGCGTTACCTCTCTCTCGTCGGCCTCCTCCTGCTCGCCACCGGCGCCCCTTCGCAAGACTTCATCCACTACAAGTTCGACGCGAACTGCACGAACGAAGTCATCAACTACGCTACCGGACCACAGGCCTTTCCCGGCAACGGCACGCTGCAGTCGAACAGTGTCATCAGCCCTTGGGACGTCGGGCTGTTCGGCGGCTGCCTCGCTGGCGGCGCCAATGTGGCGCCCGCGTACTACAACCGCGTCGTGACCGGTTGGAATCCGGCGACGCAGACCATCACCGGCGATGTCACCATCGCGTGGTTCATGCGGCTGCGCACCGGTGCGAGCCTCGGCACGACGCTCAACTACTTGGCGGGAGCGGCGTCCGGTGGCCACCGCCTGTTCACGAATGGCGTCGCCGGTGTCGGTTTGCTGCAGCGCTCGGTCTTGGTCAGCGGTGGCAACAACGCCGCGACCGACTTCCAATTGCCAGCGGCGACGACCAACATCCAGGCCCTGGCCGCCGCCGGTTGGACGCACGTGGCGATGGTCGTCGACAGCGCGGCGCTGACGGCGACGTGGTACGTGAACGGCGCCAACGTGTTCCAGCTCACCAACGTGCCCGGGGCGCTCATCTCCCTCACCGGGTCGTACATGGTCGGCGCCTATACGACGTCGGCGACGGGTGGCGGTTCGGCCTACGACATCGACGAGTTCCTGATCAGTCGGCGCGCCTACACGCCGGGCGAGATGCTCGCCCTGTCGCTGGCGCCGCGCGCGGGCGACGGCGACTACACGTCGGGCATTGGCTCGCAGTGTGGTGCCGGCAACGTCACCCTCAGCAGTTCGGGTGGAGCGCCCTTCGCGGGCAACCTGAGCTATGCCCTCGACGTCAACGCGACGACGACCAGCTTGTTCATCCTGCTCGCTGGCTTCGATCGCTGCCTCTTTGGTGGCGTCGTGCCGTTGCCGCTCGATGGCACACCACTGGCGCCGCTGCTGAACGGCTGCTGGATCCTCGCCGATGCACCGGTCACCCTCAGCGGTGTCGTTGTGGCCGGGCCGACCAGCGTGCCGATTGCGATCCCTGGCACCACGCCGCTCGGCATCGCGATCTATTCGCAGGTGCTGGCGCTCGACGCCGCCACCTTCGCCACGTCGATGTCCAGTGGCTTTGCCTCCAGCATCGGCAACTGATCGCGGCTAGCGCAGCGCGGCGATCGCTTGCGCGTAGTCCGGTTCTTGCGCGATCTCCGGCACCAGTTCGCTGTGGATGACCTTGCCGGTGTTGTCGAGCACGACGACGGCGCGGGCAAACAGACCGGCGAGCGGGCCATCGGTCATGGTGACGCCGAAGTCCTTGCCGAAGTCGGGGCCGCGAAAGCTGCTCGTCGTCGTCACCTTGTCGATGCCTTCCGCGCCACAGAAGCGCTTGTGCGCGAAGGGCAGATCCTTCGACACGCAGACGACGATGGTGTTGGGCAGGGCGGCGGCCTTTTGGTTGAACGTGCGCACGGAGGTCGCGCAGACGCCGGTGTCGATGCTCGGGAAGATGTTGAGCACGACGTTCTTGCCGACGAGGTCTTTCTTGTGCAGCGTCGACAGGTCGATCTTCGTCACTGCGAAGTCGGGCGATGGGTTGCCGACTTTGGGAAGGTCACCAACGGTGGTGACGGGACTGCCTTTGAAAGTGATCTTGGCCATAGGGCGAGAGGTGTAGGCCCTCGGCTGGCGCGATACCACGGTTCGGAAGGCAGTGCCGGGGTGAATCCGGGACGGCGGCGATCGTTCATGCCCCGACTGACCGCCGACTGCTACTGCACCTGCACTGTGACACCATTGGACCACGACATGCCGCCGGGCACCGCTTCGAGGCACACGTGCTGCAGGTGCAGGATCGCACCGCTGGCGCCGATCGGGATGCCGAAGCCGAACTGCATCTGGGCTGGCGCGGTCGCGCCCGCGATGAGCACGAAGCTGCCATCGATGCTCGTGTACAGCCGACAGTTGTTGGTGCCGAGCAGCGGATCGAGCAGCAGGGGCAGTGGCAGGCCAAGATGCTGCGTCGTGCTGATGCCGAACAGCACCGCCCCGACGGCGTTCGGCGCGTGGTTGGTGGACACCGACAGCACGTTGCCGCCGACTTGCGCCGAGCCGGTGAGCGTCAAGGCCACGGGGCCGCTCACGCCGTCGCAGCCTTGGCCGAAGGCGACCGTGTAGCCGGTGAGCGGTTCGAGACCGCGCACGTCGAAGGGGCCACCCAGGATGCCGATCAGTGTCGTTTGGCCGTTCGTCACGTTGACCGTGAAGAGTTGGTCCGTGCCGCCGCTATCGCCGCCGCCCAGCAGCAAGCGACCGTCTGGGTGCGAACACAGCGACTGCTGAAACGCCGGGCCGCCGACGCCGGGGAACGGGTCGGTGGCAGCACCGGTCAGCGTACTGACGAGCAACAGCCCGGCCGTGGTGTCCCACGCGTACAGCACGCCCTGGTGCATCGCGAGGCCCTGAATGCTGTCGAAGCCGGTGCTGCCGATGGGGATGACGAAGCCGTTCGACCCCATGTCGACCCTGACGAGGGTGTCGTTCGGCACGTCGTTCCGGATGCAGTAGAGGCTGTTGCCAGGGCCGGTCGCGAGGCCGCGGCTGTCGATGCCGGCGAAGGCGGGGGTGGCGACGCCGGTGTTCGGGTTGATGGTCGTGAAGGTGTACTGCGTGGTGGAGACGCGGCGCGTCGACCAGAAGGTGCCGTTCGCCGTGCGCGCGAGCGAGTTCTGGCCCATCAGCCCCGTGCCCAGTGCGGTGACGGCGCCTGAGTACGAATTGACGAGCACGGTGGCGCCGTTCCAAGTGACGCCAAGCAGGTCTTGGGCCGGTAGGGCAGCGCTGGCCAACACGACGGTGGCGACAGCGAGATGGCGAAGGACGTGGCGCGGAAGTGCAGGCATAAGGGCGCCGATGGGGAAGGGTGTCTGCACGCAGGAGCGTGGCGGCCGGGCCGCTGTCACCAAGACGATGCAGAATCTACGACGCCGTTCGCTGCCGGGCTCGTGATCAGGAGCCGGTGGCGATTGCAGGCCGGGGCCCTCAAGTGACCACCGTGCTAGTCCGATAGTACGGTCGTGCACGTTCGCGTCGATCCACACAGTCTGACCCCGCCAAGCCTGCAACTGGTCGCGGCAGTGCTCGATGCCATCGCCGCGGGCGAACTGCAGGTCGGCGACAAGCTGCCCTCGGTGCGCGGCTTGGCGGCGAGTGCGTTGGTCAACCCCAACACGGTGACCAAGGCCTATCGCGACCTCGAACACCTCGGTGCAACCGAGGGCAAGAACGGCTCGGGCGTGTTTGTCACCGCCGCGGGCCCGGACGTCGCGCGCGCCCTTCGGCTCGCGGAGACGTTGGCGACGTTTCGCGCCGCGGTGGCGCAAGCGCTGCGCGCGGGGCACGAGGGTGCTTCGTTGCGCGAAGCGTTGGCGGCGGGCACGCGCGAAGCGGTGGCGATGCGAAAGGACAACGCGGGAGAACGGAGCAAGGCATGAACACCATCCTGAAGGTAGAAGGGCTGCAGTTGCGGTTTGGTCGCAAGCGCGTGCTCGACGGACTTGACCTGTCGGTGCAAGACGGTGCGGTCACCGTCTTGCTCGGCGGCAATGGGGCCGGCAAGAGCACGCTGCTGCGCGTGTTGCTCGGGGTCTTGCGCCCTCGCGCGGGCACCGTGCGGCTGTTTGGCCTGGACCCGCTGCGTGCACACCGCGAGGTGCTGCAGCGCATCGGCTACGTGCCGGATGTGCCGGATTGCCCAGGCTGGATGACGACGCGCGACCTGTTCGCCTTCTTGCGCCCGCAGTACCCGCAGTGGAACGACGTCTTGTGCGGCGAGCTGTGTGAACAACTGGCGGTGCCGATGCGCACGAAGTTCGCGTCGATGTCGCGCGGCCAAGGCATGAAGTCGATGTTGGTGGCAGCCCTGGCGCCGGAGCCCGAGCTGCTGTTGCTCGACGAACCGTTCGCGGGCCTCGATCCGTTGGTGCGCGAGCAGGTGCTGCAAGGAGTGCTGGCGTCGCTGAAGGCCGGCGAACGCACGGTGCTGTGTGCGACGCACGAATTAGAGATCGCGTCGCGCATCGCCGACCGGGTGGCGGTGCTGCAGAACGGGCGGGTCGTGCGCCACGGTTCGCTCGCCGAAGTGCTGGGCGAAGAGGAACCGGTGCAAGTGCCGAGTGGGCTGCACAAGTTGCTCGCCGACGTCGCGGCCGAGGTGTCGGTGTGAATCTCGTGCTGACGTTCTGTTCGCGCGAGTGGCGTGCGCAACGTGGTGTGTTGCTCGGCTACACGCTGCTCGCTCTCGCCAGCTTGTGCCTCGTGTTCTTGCTGGTGCCGCAAGCATGGTGGTTGGAAGGTGGCCAACGCGCCTTGGCGTTGTCGTGGTTCGTGGCGATCGGCGTCATCGGCGTCGGCGCGTTCGTGGCGCCAGCGCTGGTGCGCAGCGAGTACGCGAGCAAGGACGACCAGTTCGTGCGGCGCCTGCCCGGTGCGTTGTGGCCATCGTTTGGCGGCAAGCTGCTCTTCCTCACGCTTACCGCGGCGGCGTTGCCGTTGCTGTGCCTGTTGGTTGGTGAAGGCTTCCTGCTCGCAATCAGCCAGCCCTGGCATGACCTGTTCACGTGGGAGAACAACGGCGAGGTGTACTTCCGGTGGCCGTGGATGGCACCGGGGCTTGGCTACGCGGCGTTGCTGGTGACGTGGGTGTGGGCGATCGGCATGTGGTTGCCTGCGGGGCGCATGGCGCTCGGCGGCGTCATCTTGTTCGTGCTGCTGCTTGGTGTCGGAGTGTTCGCAGTGCTGCGGCAAAGCCCTGGCATCGAAAGCGGCATCGCGTGGCAGGGTTGACTGTGGCCTGTGCCGGTGCTCGGACTCTTGGCGGCCATGGTGTCGTGGACGATGGGTCGGCGCGGTGGTGGGCCGCTGCGTTCGGCGCGGCTTGGGCTTGCGATGACGGCCGTGGGACTGTTGCCGCCGTCAGCATGGCTCGCGAACCGCGTCTTTGAGTACCACCATCCAGACCTCGCGCGGCTCTCTGTGCTGTATGTGCATGGCGCCTCGCCGGACGGCCAGTTCGTGCTCGCGCATGGTGCCGCGCACGACAACTTTTCGACGGTGCCGATCCGCATCGACTTGCGCGATGGCTCGGCCCTGCAGCTTGGCGGCATCCACACGTGGTTGACGACCCAGCTGCAGCAGCCGTCTATGCAGCGATACGGCGGCCGGCAGCGGCTGTGGCGATTGGACAGCTACGACCGCTGGGGCAACCGGGTGACGACGCACGAAGTGTTGGACCTGCTGACGGGGCAGCGCACCGAGGTCGCGTTGCCTGCAGGGTCGCAGGACTTGGTCTTGCCCGCTGCCATCGCGGCGGCGGTGGCAAGCGACCAGCGGGCCAGCACGACGCTGCGGGCGCCGGGCGGCAAGGCTGTCTGGTTCTGCGGCAACGACGTGTGTGTGCAGGGCGAGGGCGATGTCGTGCATCGGGTGCCTTGGCAACGCAAGCGGCCGAGTCTGTACTACACCGCCGCCGGCCACGGTCTCTGTGTGTCGGGCCCGGAATCGCAGTGGTTTGACTTCGTGTCGCTGCGGCTGATGGCGGACATGCCGAACTCGACGAGCGCCCTATTCGTGCATGGTGCCGTTGTCTATCGAACGCATGTGCAAGCCAACGCCAAGTGGTGGCGGCGGTTGCCCGGTGGCGAACCACTGCCGATGCCCGCGCTCGATGGCAGCTCCGTGCTCGGGTTGTTCGACGACGAGCATCTGTTGTGCAGGACGGGGACGCGACGCGGCGTCCCGGTGCCTCGTCTGTTCTTGTGGCATGTGCGCGACGACACGGTCACCGACCTGTCGGTGCCCACGGCTGCGCACCTCGACGTTGGCAGTCCCGTCGGTTGCGGGGGCAGCCTGTTGCCGCGCGACCAGGCGGGCCGCATCTGGCTGCGATGGCGGCAAAAGACCCACGAGACGTTCTGGTGGCTCGATACCAAGACGCGCGCCGTCACTACCGGCTTGTCGTTCGACAACCGCGGCCGTGCGCGCCACGACTTGCTCGCTTGGCCCGATGCCAACTCCGTGTTGGTCACGCACGGGCCCGAGATCCTGCGCGTCGAGCTCGCTAGCGGTGCGCGCACCGTCTTGTTTCCACGCCCGGCCGGAGCAACCCAATGATTCGCCTACTGCAAGTTGGCAGCCGCTCCCTCGTGCTGACGTTCTGTTGGCGCGAGTGGCGGGCGCAACGCGGTGTGCTGATCGCCTACACGCTGCTCGGTCTGCTCTGCCTGTGCCTTGGCTTCTCGATGGTGCCCGAGCACTGGTGGGAACAACGCGGCCGACGGGCGATGGCGCTGTCGTGGTTTGTTGCGCTCGGGGTCATCGGCGTCGTGGCGTTCGTGGCGCCGGCCCTCGTGCGCGGTGAGTACGGCAGCAAGAACGACCAGTTCGTGCGGCGCCTGCCTGGCGCGTTGCGCGCGTCGTTTGCCGGCAAGTTGTTGTTCCTCGTGTTGGCGACAGCGGCGCTGCCGCTGCTCACGGTGCTGGTCGGCCAAGGCTTCTTGTGGGCGATCGACGAGCCGTGGCACCGGGACCTGTTTTTGTGGGATTGCAACGGCAACATCTTCTTCGAGTGGCCCTGGCCTGCGGTCGCGTGTGGCTACGCGCTGCTGCTGATGCCGTGGGTGTGGGCGATCGGCACGTGGTTGCCGTCGGGTCGTATGGCGCTCGGCGGCACGATCCTGATGACGCTCGTCATCGGCGTCGGCATCTTCGCGGTGTTGCGGCAGAGCCCTGGCATCGAGAAGGGCATCGCGTGGCAGGGTTGGTTGTGGGCGGTGCCAGTGGTCGGGTTGCTGGCGGCGTTCGCGTCGTGGACCAAAGGGCGCCGAGGCGGTGGCGCGCTGCGCTCGGCGCGCTTTGGCCTCGCGGCGACGGCCGTTGGCTTGGTGCCGCCGTCGCTGTGGCTGGCCGAGCGAACATGGCACTACCACCACCCGGATCTGCAGCACCTCGCGACGGTCGACGTGCGCGGCGTGTCGCCAGATGGGCAGTTCGCATTGGTCGAGGGGGCCGCCAACGAGAACTTCGCCCAGGTCGCCCTACGCGTCGACTTGCGCGATGGCAGCGCTACGCAGTTGGCCGGATGCTGCGGGCGCCGCTTGGCAAGCGGGTGTGGTTTCTAGGTTCGACGCTGTGTTGGGAAGGCGATGACGGCGCGGTCGATCGGCTGCCATGGCCGGGGGAGCTGCCCATGAGCTATCGCGCCGTTGGCCACGGCATGCAGGTGTGGTCGCGCAGCGGGCGATCGTGGTTTGACCTGACGACGCGTCGCCCGATCACGAACGGCAAGGACGGGGAGGGCGCGTTCTTTGTGCGCGGCACGATGCTCTACGAAGGCAGGAACAACAGGACGTGGTGGCGGCGGGACGCGACGGGCGAGCCGGTGGCGATCGCGGCGCTGCACGGTTGCCAAGTGCTCGGCCTGTTCGATGACGACCAGTTGCTGTGTCGGCGTCAGAACGGCAAGGACACGTTGCAACTGTTCCTGTGGCACGTCGCCAAGGATGAGGTCCTGCCGATCACCGTGCCCAGCGCGCTGCGCGCCGCCGGTTCCGTCGGGGTGATCGCGCCGATGCACGAGTACGGCTCGTTGCTGGCGCGCGATCCTGCTGGACGCATCTGGTTCAGTGCGAACAACGGGCATCGGTACGACCAGTGGTTGCTCGACGCCGCGACGTTGGCGATGCGGCCCGCGTGGGCGAGCGAGCGCGACGCGTCTGCCTCGTTCCGGCTGCTGCAATGGCTCGGCGCGGATGCGGTGTTGGTGAGTGAAGGGGCGAAGATTCTGCGTGTCGATCTCACGACCGGCGCGCGCACCGTGCTCTTCCCGCGTCCGAACTGAGGGTCGGCCCAAGGATGGCTTTGGCGGCTCGGGCCGACCCGCCGGGCATCAGCCCACAGCCGGCACCTCGTGCACGGAGAGCAGTCCGTGCCGTCGCCAGCCGATCGTGAGCATCCAGGTGTGGGCGTCCGTGATCGGGCGTGGCATCGCCTCGATGCCGCGCACGACGATCGTCTCGCGGAAGCCGTCGAACCACGGAGCTGACGTGAAGGTGTCGATGGCCTGGGGCACCGCAATCTCACGACCTTCGGCCGCGTGCTTCTTGCCATTGCCCAGCACGTAGCGCAGCGCGTTGCGGACCTCGCGTGGCGTCTTCAGGATGCGGTCGTGGTAGCGGTCGGCGAACACCGTCCCAGCCCGCCGCCAAAGCCTGTTCAAGGCTTTGGCGATCCGAATCGCGAGGCCCTGCAGGCCTCGCGACAGCGCCGTTCGGTCGCGCGCCTCGACCAGGAAGTGCAGATGGTCGTTCAGCACGGCGTAGTGAGTGAGTCGAAAGCCATGCCGGTCGCAGCCGGCAGCGAAGGCCGCGCGCAGGGCGGTGTACTCACGCTTGCTGCGCAAGCGAGGCAATCCGCGCAGCAACTTCATCGTCACATGCGCCGGGAACCGCGCTGCCAGCAGCGCGCGTGGCCCGTGACCGACCATGGCCTTCTCGCCCTTGGGCTTTCTACCAGCACCGGCACGGCGACCGCCGTTCTGTCGGAACGGCAACACGCCTTGCTGCGTCTTCTTCGGTTGGCGAACACGAGCGGCCATTGTGATTCCGCAGATATTAGGTGAACGGTCGGGCGGCGTCAAGTATTGTTCGTCGCATGTTCGCCGCCCTCCTTCGCGGCCGTGCCGCTGACCCCGATCCGTCGCGAATCAGCGGGCAAGCACGGCGAGCACCGCCGCCATGAACTGCGGCAGATCGTCGGGATGGCGCGACGACACGTGGTGACCATCGACGACCACCGCTTCGTCGCGGAACAGCGCGCCGCCGTTCACCAGATCGTCCTTGATGCCGAGCGAGCCGGTGTAGTGCTTGCCGCGCACGATGCCCGCCGAGATGCAGATCCAGCCGCCGTGGCAGATGCTGGCGACCAGTTTGTTGGCGCGATCGAACGCGCGCACGAGGTCGAGCACACGTGGGTCGCGACGCAGTTTGTCTGGCATCCAACCGCCGGGCACCACGATGCCGGCGAACGCGTTCGCGTCGACGGCGTCGATGGCGCGGTCGCTGACGCCGGGATAGCCGTGCTTGCCGCGATACTTCGTTTTGGCGAGGGCGCCGATCACGACCGGAACATGACCGGCTTCGCGCAGGCGCAGTCGGGGGTAGTGCAACTCGAGATCTTCGTAGTCGTCGCCGACGAGCAGCAGCACGGATTGGGCCATGCGGCGATTGTCGTCGCTGCGGTGGCTCGGCGCTGTGGTGGGGTCAGAAAAACGCAGCGTCGCGTCGCCGGACGTGACGCCGATTGTTGGCGCGCGGGCAACGCATCGTGGCAAGTCGAATGGGCGCGCGGCATGCTGCGCCGCATGAAGAAGACCCTGACTGTGCTGCTCGCTGCGTTCACCCTGTCCGTCGTTGCCGCTTGCGGCGGTGGCTCTACGGTCGCAGGCACCTACCAGCTCGATGGCGCGGCCGCCGTGCAATCGATGAAAGAGATGGTCAAGGACATGCCGCCTGCCGTTGCGGAGATGATGCCAAAGGAAATGACGGGCAGCCTCGAACTGAAGTCCGATGGCAGTGTGGTGATCGATCAGACCGCCGGGGGTAAGCCGAACAAGATGACGGGTACGTGGAAGGCGGACGGCGACAAGATCACGGTCACTGCGAAAGACGCAGCCGGCAAGGAAACGACGCTCCCTGGCACGTTGGTCGGCGGGGTCATCACCCTTGGCATGCCAGAGATGATGCCCGGCAAGAAGATGGAGTTGGTGTTCCGTCGCAAGTGAGCCCTCACTCGGGACAGCTTCCCGAGCGTGCAGGTTCCCGCGTGCGTGGGGTGGCATCGCGGCGACCTTTCGCCACAATCCGCCCCGCACCCAACCGGAGACTTTGATGCGATCGCGCCTGCTCTACGTTCTGCCTCTCTTGTTCGCCGCCGCCTGCAGTGACAACCACCCATTGGCTGGACACTGGAGTCCAGAAGCGGCTGTTGCCGGCCTCAAAGTCGGCATCGACTTTGACGGCAAGAGCGACCAAGTCATGGCCCATGTCGATGGACCTGATGGCCATAGCCACCCGCCAACAGGCACGTACACGTTTGATTCCGCGACGAAGGCGGTCACCGTGAAGTGCAAGCTGATGGGCGATGGCAAGGCCGACACCTGGACCGGGACGCTGGCGGGCGAGACGCTCGAACTGACGGGCGGCGACACCAAGTTGAAGTTCAAGAAGGGCGGCAGCGCCCACTGAGCCCCGCTTGCCCGGTTGGCGCCCGGTTGGCGCCCACCGCTGGTGCCCACTGCGGCGTTTCCTGGCCGGGCGGCCCCGGCCACCGATCGGGCCCTCGCATTTCTGCACGCGTCGCCTATCTTCGCGGACCGACACGAGCCGCCATGACCAACTCGCCGCACTCTGATACCACGACGGACGGGATTCGCATCTACGCCGCGGCCGAGTACCTCGCGCCGGACAACCTGCCGCCTGAGTACCCACTCTCCGACGGCCACAAGCGGCAGTTCGTGTTTCGCTACAAGATCACGATGACCAACGTCGGCAGCTCGACCGCGCGGTTGTTGACGCGCCATTGGGTGATCGTCGATGGCGAAGGCCGCCGCGAAGAAGTGCGCGGCCGCGGGGTTGTCGGTGAGTTCCCCAAGCTCGCCGCTGGCGAGAGTCACAGCTACGTCAGCTTCTGCCCGCTGTCGACGGCATGGGGCACGATGGAAGGCACCTACGGCTTTGAGCACGATGACGGCAAGCGCTTCCAAGTGAAGATCGGCCGCTTCTTCTTGGTGCCGACCGCGCCGCCGCTGCGGCTCGAGTCGCCGTCGCGCTGAGGCGAAGCCACTCGATCAACGCTCGATGGCGGTGAAACTGGTGCTGGCGGCGGCGCTGGCGCCCCGCGATTCGTTAGTGCTGTGGCACCTGCTGAGTCGGCTCGGACCGCCGCGGAAGAACACCAAGGAAGCGTCGTTCGACCCCGAGGTCTGGCTGCCGTTCCTGCGGCTGGCGGCGTGGCAATGATCTGCGGGTGGGCTGCCGCGCCTGCGGCGAGCGCCCGGCATCAGTCTTGCTGAGAGCCACTCAAACAACGAGCACAAGCTCGCCATTAGGTGGTCGCGTCGCATGCATGGGTCCCGGATCTTCGTTGGTCGCCTTGAGACGCGGGTGGCGTTGGCGAGTCAGTCGTTTCTACAAACGGGAAGCGGGCGGAGCTTTCCTTCCGGTTCGCATCATGCAGTACGACACCCACCTTGTTGCCACGCTCTTCCTCCTGGTCGGCTGCGCCAGTCCCCCTGCTGCCGATCCCGATGTCGACAGAGGAACGCGTTCGGCGAACGGCCACGCGGCGGGTGCGTCATCGAGTCAGGATCCTGGCCTCCCGCCAGGAAGCCCAGTTTGGGGCGAAGGCGATGGCCGCAGCTACCTAGTGCCAGCCGGCGACATCCTCGGCTTCCAGGTCCTGTTGAATCTGTACGACCGCGAGTTCGAGCCCGGAAATGACTACGACACCGACATCGACTCGATCCGCAACAACCTGCACTCGACCTGGGTGATCGATACGGATCCGTTCGCCATGAACCAACTGCTGCATCCCTACACCGGCGCCCTCTACCACGGTTTCGCGCGGTCGGCCGGATTGGGCTATTGGCAGTCGCTCGGCTACGACTTCGTCGGCAGCGCGATCTGGGAAGTCGCCGGCGAGACCCTGCCGCCCTCGTTCAACGATCAGATCTCGACTTCGTTCGGCGGCAGCTTCCTCGGGGAAGGATTGTTCCGCATGTCGAACGCCCTGCTCGGGAATGGCCGCACGAAGCCTGGTTTCTTCGCCGAACTGGGCGCCGCCATCATTTCGCCCTCGACCGGTTTCAACCGCTTCGCCTTCGGCGATCGCTTCGACGGCGTCTACCCGAGCAACGATCCGGCCACGTTCGTGCGGGTGGGGCTTGGTGTGCGACACAACTCGCTCAACACGGACCTGGGCGGCTTGAGCAAGATCCAGGACAACGAAGCCGTGGTCGACGCCGTGATGGACTACGGGATCCCGGGCAAGACCAGCTACCAGTACGAGCGTCCCTTCGACTACTTCCACTTCGAAATGACCGCGGCCTCCGCAGACAGCGCCCTGCCGGAGAGCGTGATGATCCAAGGTCTGCTGCTTGGAGCGAGGTACGAGACGGGCCCGTCCTGCCGCGGCGTTGTTGGGCTCTATGGCAGCTACGACTACATCGCGCCGGAAGTCTTCTGCGTGTCGTCGACGGCCTTGTCCTTGGGAACCACCGGGCAACTTCGGTTCACGGAAGAGATCGCGCTGCAGGGTTCCTGCCTGGCGGGCGTCGGTTGGGCGGCTGCGGGCACGATCGCCGACGCGGAAGTGGACCGCACCTACCACTATGGTCTCTGCCCGCAGAGCCTCGTCGCCCTGCGCTTGATCGGGGGCAAGGTGGCGATGCTCGATTTCACCACGCGTGCGTACTACCTGGATGGAACGGGCTCCAACGACCGGGCCGGCCACGAGACGATCCTGCGCGCGCGCGCGGCCTTGGTCGTGCGCATCTATGGCCATCATGCGCTGGCTGTGCAGTACGTCGCCTCCACTCGCGATGCGAACTACGCCGACCCCGTGCTCGCTGATACGTTCCAATCGGTCGGCTCCGTCAGCTTGCTCTGGACCTTGCTCGGTGCATCGCAGTTCGGCATCGTCGAATGAACCGACGGACCCAGGGCTTGCGGTGGACGCGGCGATGAGCACGGCGGCTGCCAAGCCGAAGCGATCCCGCGGCAAGCGCATGCTCCGCGGACTGCTGTGGGGCTCGCTCGGGCTCGTGCTGGCAGCCGTCTGCCTGTGGATCTTCCGCCAACCGTTGCTGGTCCCGCTGATCCGCCCGCGCCTGGAAGCCGCCCTGGCCACCTTGCTGCGCGCCGAGCGGGTCTCCATCGGGGCTCTCGATGGGGACTGGATCACGAGCCTCGATGCCAAGGACATCACCGTCGAGAACGCCGGCATTCCGTTGCGCAACGTGCGCGGCCTGCGCATCGAAGCCAGTTTTTCGCTCGTGGCGTTGCTCAGTGGCGACCTCTCCGGCTTGCGCACAGGCAAGGTGACCGTTGCTCATGCGGAACTCGACCTGCGGCCAGTGCCGACGGCAGTAGCGGCCGCCGCGGCGCCGCCTGCTCCGGGGCATTCGGCGAGCCCCACTCCAAGAACCGCCGCGCCTTCGTATGAACCGTTGCTGGACCTCTGCAGCGCGGGCGCGACGGTGCACATCGAGAACCTGCACCTCCGGGCAGCGCGCGGTGAACGTCTCTGCGCCTTCACCTTCGCGCTCGACCCCGATGCCGGGATCGGTTCGCGTCACCTCGTGTTCGCGTTCAGCGGGCTTGCCGTCGATGCGCGCATCCTGCCTCCCGTAGCCGGGGACAAGGTGCCGCGCGTCGAGGCTCGCGTCGACGCCGAGGATCCCGGCGCCATGCTTGACCTGTTCGGACTCGGTGCCGGTGTGCGCGAGGGCCGACTGCAGGCCGTTGTTCTCGGCGCGCTCGAGCCGCCGTTGCTCGAGGTCAAGCACCTCGAACTCGACGGTCTCGTGCACGCGGGCCAACGGCTGGAACACAGCCACGTCACGGCCCGCCTCGATGCCGAGCAGCTCGCCATTCCTCGCGCCACGCTCAATCTGCCGGGGCTCACCGCGGAGCTGTACGAACTCACCCTGCCGAGCCCGCGGCGCCACCGTGTGTTCGCCTTGCCCGCACTGGCTGGCAGGTTCCGCGTGGACCTCGACGACCTCTCGCCTCATGCCAGCGTGCTACCGGCGCTGCTGCGCAACGCGCTGCCGATCCGCGGCCACCTCGCGGGCGCGATCCAGCACGGTGTGCTGCAGCTAGACTCTGCCGAACTG
>CANEYR010000103.1 GCA_947444055.1 Planctomycetota bacterium | reverse complement strand
GGTCGGCATCGAACTCGACGCGATCGGCATCGTGCGGCTCACCAGCAGCAATGCGGTCGAGGCAACGATCGGCGCGTTGTGAAACGGTCGCGGCGAGCAACGTCGCGAGTTTCGTGAAGTAGCCCGCAAGGCCAAGCCCCACAGCCGTCCGCTACGTGGTCGGCAAGTCGCGCACGTCCAACGTCCCCGCTGCCTGCAGTTCACGGAACCTGCGCACCGTTGCACGCACCCCAACCGCGAGCTGCGTGTGCGGCAGTTGCGGGTACGCAGCGCGAATGGCCTGGTCGTCGAGGTGCGGCGGAATCGGAATGCGCGGCCCACTCACGGTGATCAGCCCGCGCACAGCGGGACACTCGGCCTCGATCGCGCGCACCACCTCGGCGACGTCCACGGTCTCGCCATGCAGGTTGTAGACCGACGCCCCCGGCGGCCCACCGTCCGCACACGCGACAAACGCCGCCGCGGTGTCACCGACGTAGTGAAAGTCCGTCGGACCGGAGAACCCAATGTGGAACGGCCGCCCCAGCACCGCCGCCTTCATCGCACTGGTCGGCCCCGACGTCATGCCCTGATCGCGCCCGACGCCGTAGACCGTCAGCGGACGCAGACCCACGCTCGCGAGTTTCTTCTCGAGCCAATAGATGCGCGCCGTGCCTTCGTTCGCCTGTTTGTAGACGCCGTAGTGCGTCACCGGTGCAGTCGCCACCGACTCGCTGACCGCCGTGCCATCGTCTTCACTCGGCCCGAACACCGCCGCCGAACTCGCATAGACGACGCGCGCCACACCGGCGGCAAGCGCTGCCTCAAACACGTGGATCGTGCCGAGCACATTCACGCGCGCACCGAGGGCAGGATCCTGGCGACAGAACGGCACCTGCAGGCCGGCGAGGTGAATGATCGCGCGCGGCTTGCACGCCGCGACGGCGCTCTTGCAGGCGTCGAGATCGGTGATGTCACCGGCCACAAACTGCACGCGCGCCATGCCGTCGGCCGACAACAGATCGCGCAGGCGCCGCGCATCGCCGCCGAGGTCGAACACCACCGGCCGATCGCCGCGTTCGACCAGTTGCCGCACAACCCAAGCGCCGATGCAGCCGAGCGCGCCGGTAACGAAGTAAGAGTCGTTCATGCGATGCGATAAATGCGGGCGGCGTTGTCGCCAAACAACTGGTTTCGCTCCGTCGGCGAGAGCCGCTGCGACCAGTCGGCGAGCAAGCCGTGAACCGCAGCGTAGTCGTGGGCGGCGACCAAACACACCGGCCAATCCGAGCCAAACAGCAGGCGATCGGGCCCGAAGCAATCGAGCGCGGTGTCGAGGTAGAAACGAAAGTCGTCTGGTCGCCACGCGCCCCACGTCGCTTCGGTGACCATGCCGCTCAGCTTGCACGCCACGTTGGGGAACGCCGCGAGCGCCCGCAGGTCGCGCGCCCATGGCTCGCGCTGGCCCTTGGCGATGTCCGGCTTGGCCAAGTGATCGAGCACGAACGGCTGCGCCGGCAACGCTGCAACGAACGCATGCGCCGCCGCCAGTTGCCGCGGGAAGATCAAGATGTCGTAGACGAGACCGTGGCGCGCCAGCGACCGCACGCCGCGCTGAAAGTCCGCGCGCAGCAAGAAGTCGTCGGGCTCAGCCTGCACGACATGACGCAGGCCGCGCAGTGCCGGCTGCGCGGCGAGGCGGGCCACCTGCTCACTGGCATCCGCAGCACACAGGTCGGCCCAGCCAACCACCGCTTTCACGAACGGGTGGGCGCGGGCCAGACCAAGTAGGAACGAGGTCTCGGCCAAGGAGCTGTGGGCCTGGACCGCAATGCACCCGTCCAACTGCGACGCCGCGAGCTGCGGCGCGAGGTCGGGCGGCAAGAAGTCGCGCGCGATGCGCTGCATGCGGCCGTCGATCCATGGGTATTGCCGTGGAGAGTATTGCCAGAAGTGCTGGTGGGCATCGAGACGCACGCGCGGGATTCTTCGCCGGCAACGCCCCTTCGGCAATGGTCGTGCTGGTTCGGCAGCGCGCGCGCCCCAACCGCCGCGGGCCTTAGCCGCCGTTCGCGGAATCACTTACCGAAGCACAAGTCGGGCGGAACACCATTCACAAACGCCGCGTCGAAAGGCTGATCGCCGCGGCAAACCCTCGCTGCGGCCTGCTGCGCCCCTTTGTGCGACTCGTGACGGCCGCACAGCACCCTCCAAGTCACAGGACGAAACTCATGCTCCGTTCCATCTCGGCCCTAGCGGCCCTCTCGCTGTTCGTCAGCGCTGCCAGCGCGCAGTGCTTCATCTCTCAGTACGGCACGCTCGTTGGCCTTGGTGACGACGTCGTCTTCCCCGATGTGCCGATGAACATCAGCTTCCCGATGGGCATCAACTACACGCACGCCGCCATCAGCACCAACGGCGTGATCTTCTTGTCGACTGGCACCGCGACCGGCACCACAAACTCCGGCTATCCATCGCTGGCGACCTTTCAGGGAGCCGCCGGCAGCTCCCCCCGCATCTCGGCGATGTGGAACGACCTTGAGTTCCTCGCCAGCAACAGCGCGGGCGTGTATTTCAATGACACAATCCCAGGCAAGTTCGTCGTGACGTGGGCCAACGCGTGGGAATGGAACACCACGAGCCCGATCTTCACCGTGCAGGCGCAGCTGTTCTCGAACGGCGATGTCGTCTTCACCTATGGCAGCAACGCGCAGACGACCGCGGCCGACAGCACCAGCGGGCTCTCAGAAGGCAACGGCATTGCGACCGTGCCTGACGTCGACCTGCTCGCGGGCAACAACCTGAGTGCTTCGCGCTTCATGCGCGAATTGCACGCCGCGGGCACGTTCGATCTCGCCGGCCAGTCGGTGACCTTCGTCAACCTCGGCGCGGCCTACTTCCAGACCATTGCTGCCTGCCCCTCGGCCTATCACCAAAACTACGGCACCGGTTGCTACAACATCAGCGACTCGTTCTACCACTACATGGACAACTGCTCGACGGCGCCCGCCGTTCTGAATGGGCAGTCGATGGTGCTCACTCCCGCGGGTAGCGGCTACGTCGTTACGTGGGGCGGCGGTGTGTATGTGCCACCAGGTGGCGGCGCTATCACTTTGGCGATCACTGACGACAGCGAAGTGCAACAGACGCCATCGGTGGCGCTGTCGACGCCATCGGGGCCAGTCTCGCCGCTGTTCATTCACGGCAACGGCATGATCTCGCACGCGGCGAACAACGGCATTCAGCCCATCAACTACACCCCAGACGTCGGCGGCTTCCTGAGCGCGCCGGCGACGGGCTTCTTCTCCTGGCACGACTACAACACCAGTGAAGTCGGCAGCGGCCAGATCAAGTACGAGGAAGTGGTCGTCGGCTCCAACACCATCGCCTACATCACGTGGGACCAAGTCGAGAACTACTCGAATCCAGTGGTGGTCAACCCGAGCACGTTGCAGTTCCAGCTCAACCTCAACACCGGTGTGGTCACCATGGTGTGGGTCAACATCGACGGCAACACCACCAGCCCCTTCGGCAGTGCCCACCTGATTGGCTGGGGCCCCATCGGCGTCTCCGCCGACGGCGGCAGTCTCAACCTGGCGACGGCGCTGCCGCTCGTCACCAGCACCAGCAACGTGCAGGCCCTCGCGCTCTCCGCGGCCCCGTCGCCGGTCTCAAGTGGCGTCTCGGGCACCACGGTCATCTACACCACGACCAACATCCCTGAGATCGTGCCGTCGTCTGGTGTCTACATCTCGACCAACATCATCAGCCTGGGTGGCATCCCCGCTGGCCTGGACCTCGGCTTCCTCGGTGCACCAGGCTGCAATGCCTACGTGCTGAGCTTGGACTACATGCAAGCAATGATCGGCGGCCCCACCAACACGGTGACGCTCGCCATCCCGGCCGGTGTGCCCAGTGGCACGCAGCTGTTTGCGCAGTCGATCGCGCTGGTGACGCCCAACAGCTTGCCAAACGGCCAGAACGCGTTCGGCATGACGGTCAGCAACGGCGTGCTCTCCTACATCGCGCCGTTCTGATCGAGGTTTGCTCCGGTGCCGCTAACGCGGCTCCGGGCAAAACTCGACCAAGTCCTCTCCCCGAGCCTGCGGCGCGGGGAATCGGTTCTGATCGAGGTTTCGGTTTTGCTCTCTGCAAGGGAGGCCGCGGCATTGCCGCGGCCTCCCTTGTGCATTCTGTGCTGGCTCGCTCAGCGACGCGCGCTAGGTAGCACACGGACTCACGGACTTCTCGCGCGAGCCGCGTGAGGAAGGTGGCTAGCATCCCGCCGCACCGCTTCTCTTCGCTTCCTCATGCCGCGCACCTCCCTGCTCGTCACGTCGCTCCTGCTGGCCACGGCCTGCGGCGACACCTCAAAAGCCACCCCTTCGGCAACCAACAGCCCTGCAGCCAACAGCCGGCGCGTCGCCGTGATCCCCAAGGGCACGACGCACGTGTTTTGGCAAGCCGTGGCCGACGGCGCGCGCGCTGGTGGCGCCGCGACGGGGCTCGAGATTGCGTGGAAGGGCCCGCTACAGGAGAACGATCGCGCCCAGCAGATCCAGCTCGTGCAACAGTTCGTCAGTGAAGGCATCGCCGGTCTGGCGTTGGCGCCGCTCGATCATGTGGCCCTCGTTCCCGCGGTTGCCGCCGCCAAGCGGAAGGGCATCCCCGTCGTCATCTTCGACAGCGACCTCGACGGCACGCCGGGCCAGGACTTCGCCTGCTTCGTCGCCACCGACAACCACAAGGGCGGCGAGATGGCCGGGCAACACCTCGGCACGCTGCTCGGCGGCAAGGGCAAGGTCGTGCTGCTGCGCTACCAAGTCGGCTCGGCGTCGACGGAGGCTCGCGAGGCTGGGTTCTTAGCGGCCGCGCGCGCCGCCGGACTCGAAGTCACCGTCGACAACCGCTACGCCGGTGCCACCGTCGGCGATGCCAAGAACACCGCCCTCAATCTCGCCGACCAACTGCGCGCGGCCCAAGGTGTGTTCTGCAGCAACGAGTCGGCGACTGCTGGCATGCTGCAAGCACTGCGTCAACTCGACCTCGTCGGCAAAATCCGCTGCGTTGGCTTCGATGCCTCGCCGCCGCTGGTCGACGGCCTGCGCGAAGGGGCGATCGACGCGCTCGTCGTGCAGGATCCGCGCCGCATGGGCGAATTGGCGGTGAAGGCGCTCGCCGACTTGATCGCGGGCAAGCCGGTGGCGGCCAAGGTCGACACCGGTGCCGTGCTCGCGACCAAAGCGAACATGAATGAACCGGCCGTGCAGCGGCTGCTGCAATGAACGGAACGGTCGCGCGGTGGCTGCGCAGCGGCGGCCCGCTGCTCGGGCTGCTGGTGACGTGGACGCTGTTTGCAGCAACCGCCGGCGGCCCGTTCCTGAGCTGGGCAAATCACGAGCTGATGCTGCTGCAGACCGCCGTGGTCGGCATCGCCGCCATCGGCGCCACCTGGATCATCGTCGGCGGCGGCATCGACTTGTCGGTCGGATCGACGATCGCAGTCGCGACCATGGTCGGCGCGCACGTGCTGCGCAGCGGGGCGAGCTGGCCGCTGGCGGCTCTGGCGACGATCGCCGCCGGCGCGATGGTTGGGTTCGTGATCGGGGCGCTGGTCGTCGGCGCGCTCGCGCGCACCGCGATCGTCGGCGTCGCCGTCGCGCTGTTGCTGTGGTCGACGGCAGCTTTGCCGTGGTTGCCGCGGCTGGCGCTCGCGATCAGTGCCGGCGCGGTCGTGTGGCGTGCGACGCGGCGGCTGCCGTGGTCGTTGCCGCTGTCGCCGTTCATCGTCACGCTCGGGTTGTGGGGTGCATTGCGCGGTCTTGCGAAGGGGCTTGGCGAAAACCAACCGATCTACTTCAACCAGCCCCAGCATGCCGCGCGCAATGAGTCGTATGCGCGTTTGATGCTGCCCGGCGAGACGCTACTGCCGATCGGCGTGTGGGTCCTGCTCGGCTGCTGCGTGCTCGCGGCGTTCGCGCTGCGTGCGACGGTGTTCGGCCGCCACGTGCGCGCACTCGGCAGCAACCGCGAAGCAGCGCGCTTGTCGGGCATCGACATCGGGCGCACCGAGCTCTCGGTGTTTGTGGTCGGCGGCGTGTGTGCGGGCATCGCCGCGGTGCTGCAGTTGTCGTACTTGTCGATGGGCGATCCGACGACGGCGCAGGGTTATGAGCTCAAAGCGATCGCGGCGGCGGTGATCGGCGGCGCGTCGTTGGCAGGCGGTGAAGGCTCGATCTATGGCACCCTGCTCGGGGCGTTCATCATGACGGTGGTCGACAACGGCTGTACGAAGCTGGGCTTGGACAACTGGGTGCAAGAAGTCGCGACCGGCGCGATCATCGTTGGCGCGGTGGCCCTCGATCGCTGGCGGCAGCGGAGCCGGTAAGACGGTGTCGCCCAATGGCGATTACGCACTATATCGCATATTGGCACTCGGCAGCCTGCGGTATCCTGCTTGCACTTGGCCACGTCCCCAGGCAAGCTGCTCGCCCCTCCGAGTCCAAGGACGCCCCGCGGCATGACCGACTTCAATCGACACCCGAGTAGCTACCACCACTGGCAACTGCAGATCGACGGCGAGGTCGCCCACCTGCGCATGAACGTCGACGCGGCGTTCCCCTTCAAGCCAGGCTACGAACTCAAACTCAATAGCTACGACCTCGGCGTCGACATGGAGCTCGCCGACGCGGTGCAACGACTGCGCTTCGAGCACCCGCAAGTGAAGGTCGTCGTGATGGGCAGCGCGCTCGAGCGTGCGTTCTGCGCCGGCGCCAACATCCTGATGCTGGGTGACAGCACGCATCCGTTCAAAGTGAACTTCTGCAAGTTCACCAACGAGACGCGGCTGTCGCTCGAGGATGCGAGCAAACACAGCGGCCTCAAGTCGATCTGCGCCGTGAACGCCGCTTGCTCTGGCGGCGGCTACGAGTTGGCGCTGGCGTGCGATGAGATCCATCTCGTCAACGACAACAACTCCGCGGTGTCCCTGCCCGAAGTCCCGCTGCTCGGCGTGCTGCCTGGCACCGGCGGCTTGACCCGCCTCGTCGACAAACGCAAGATCCGCCGCGACCGCGCCGACGTGTTCTGCACGATGGCGGAAGGGCTGCGCGGCAAGCGCGCCTTGGCGTGGGGCTTCGTCGACGCGATCTGGCAGAAGTCGCAGTTCGCCGAAAAGGTGGTGGCCCGCGCCAAAGAACTCGCCGCCAAGGCGAGCAGCAAAGCAGCGAAGGGAATCACGCTCGCGCCGATCCACGCCAAGGTGGTTGGCAGCACCTACACGTGGAACCACGTGCAGCTCGAAGTGGACGCCGAGACGCGCGTCGTCACGCTGACCGTGAACGGCCCGACGGGCCCGCAGCCGAAGACCGGCGACGACTACGAGAAGGCGGGCTGTGCGGCATGGGCGCTGCAGTGCTGGCGCGAACTCGACGATGCGCTGCTGCAACTGCGCTTCGACCACGAAGCCATCGGCTTGTTGCTGCTCAAGACGCGCGGCAGCCGCGACGCGCTGCTAGCCGTCGAGAAGGACCTCGACGCCGACCGTTCGCACTGGCTGTGCAACGAGATCCTGCTGCAGATGGCGCGCACCGCTCGCCGCTTCGACCTGATGGCGCGTTCGATGTATGCGATGGTCGACGAGCAAGCCTGCACCGCCGGCGCCTTCCTCGAACTGACGCTGGCTTGCGACCGCGTCTACGCGCTCGACGACGACAAAGTCGCCTTCGCGTTCGGGCCGCTGAGCAACGGCGCGCTGCCGATGAGCCACGGGCTGACCCGTCTGCAAAACCGCTTCCTCGCCCAGCCTGACCACGCGCAGAAGCTCGCCATCGAGGCCCCGACGCTGTCGGCGGTCGAAATCGATGAACAAGGGCTCTGCACCTACTTGCTCGATCCGGTCGATTGGAGCGACGACACGCGCATCGCCATCGAGGAACGTTCCTCGATGTCGCCCGACGCGTTGACCGGCATGGAAGCGTCGCTGCGTTTTGGCGGCGCTGAGAACTGCGACAGCAAGATCTTCGGTCGCCTCAGCGCTTGGCAGAACTGGATCTTCACGCGCCCCAACGCCACCGGCGACGAAGGCGCGTTGACTCGCTACGGCGCCCCCGAAGGCGCCAAATTCGATTGGCGCCGGACCTGAGAGACCGTCCTAGAGGAACCCACCATGAGCACCGTCGACCTCGAAGCCAAGATCCCCAACAACGTCGGCCTGCGCGACAACAAGCGTCTGATGATGGCGCTCGAAAAGTGGCAGCCGAAGTTCCTCGACTGGTGGCGCAACGTCGGCCCGAGTGACTTCAACCAACACGAGATCTACCTGCGCACGGCGATCGGCGTCGGCCAAGGCGGCTGGGCGCACTTCGACTACGTGAAGATGCCGGACTACCGCTGGGGCATCTTCCTCGCCGACGGTCCCGCTGATCGCAAGATCCACTTCGGCGACAACATCGGCCAGCCGACGTGG
Source organism: Planctomycetota bacterium (assembly GCA_947444055.1). Classification (GTDB taxonomy): domain Bacteria; phylum Planctomycetota; class UBA1135; order UBA1135; family UBA2386; genus UBA2386. The sequence continues at coordinate 9,063 of CANEYR010000103.1, read as the reverse complement.
CAAGAAGTGCCTGGCGAGTTCCGCAATCGCCTGCGCCGCTTGATCGTCACCCAAGGTGACACCGAGCCCGCGTCGGTCGAGCAGCAACGCCAGCTCGGCCACTGCTGCCCGTCGCTCTACGACCTGCGTTCGCTGTTTCAGGTCAACGTCGAAGAAGGCCGCCACCTGTGGGCGATGGTCTACTTGCTGCAGACGCACTTCGGCGCCGATGGCCGCGAAGAGGCGGAGGCGATGCTGGAGCGTCACAGTGGCGACAAGGACAACCCGCGCATCCTGCAAGCGTTCAACTACCCGGTGACCAACTGGCTGGACTTCTTCTGTTTCACGACCTTCATGGATCGCGACGGCAAGTACCAGCTGGCGTCGCTCGCCGAGTCGAGCTTCGACCCGCTCGCGCGCACGACCCAGTTCATGCTCGCCGAAGAGGCCTACCACCTGCAGACCGGTGAGAACGGGGTCGGCCGCATCGTCAAGCGCACCGGCGAACTGATGAACGCAGGCCAGGACCCGCGCCAGGTCGGCGCCATCCCGCTCGACGTGATCCAGCGCTACGTGAACTTCTGGTTCACCGGCTCGATCGACCTGTTCGGCGGCGAGGACAGCACCAACGCCGCGGAGTCGTTCGCCAACGGCTTGAAGGGCCGCTACCGCGAGGGCGACGGCATCTACAAGGATCCGAAGGCACTCAATGCGACCTACACGCTCGAAGTGCCGACCGAGGATGGCAAGATGACGAAGCAGGAGATCCCGCTGCGCCGCGCGATGAATTCGGTGCTGCTGGACGCCTACATCGCCGACTGCAAGCGCCTGGTCGAACGCTGGAACAAGGACCTCGAGAAGCTCAGCATCAAGGAACGCATCACGCTCCCGGATCGCAAGTTTCACCGCTACCAAGGCGTCTACGCCGGCTTCCGCTTCAACCCCGCTGGCGAAGTGATCGACGAAGCGACCTGGACGCACAGCCATAGCAAATGGTTGCCGACGCAGGCCGACCGCGACTACGTCAACTCGTGCATGGTCAAGGTGACCACCCCTGGCAAGTTTGCGAACTACATCGCGCCGCCGCAGCAGGGTGTCAACGAGAAGCCGATCGAGTTTGAGTACGTCCGCTTTCACTGAGCCGCGCCCGATGACCAACCGACTCTGCTATGTCTGCGAAGGCGGCGACTGCACCGAAAAAGGCAGCGGCGACCTGTTCGACAAGCTGCGCGACCTGATCCAGCAGTTCGATCCCAAGCAGGAGCGCATCAAGATCCGTCGCTATCCGTGCTTTGGCGCCTGCGAGCAAGGCATCAACGTCACGCTGTATCCCGATCGCATCTTCTACAGCAAGGTGACGACGGACGACCTGTCGGCGATCGCCGCCCACATCGAAGGCAAGGGCGAGCCAGTGCAACGCCTCACTGGCAAGTGCCAGCCCGACGTCGAGCAGATCATCTGGGACATGCTCGACAGTCCCTATTGATCGCACTGCAGCGAATCCGGTCTAGGCCGTTGCTGCGTTGCCCAATGTCCGCGAAAGTCCGCGTGTGCGCCGCTTGACTGGTCGGCGCAGAGATTCCTTGCGTGATCCGCCGCCTCCGCCTTGAGAACTACCGAAGCCACGGGTCCACGGAACTCGGGCTCGAACCACTCTCCCTACTGGTCGGACCAGCCGGTGCCGGGAAGTCGAATCTGCTCAAGGCCTTGGTCTTCCTGCAGAACTCGGTGCAGCGGCCGCTGACCGAACTGCTGCCGCCTGCTTCGCCATGGGACTTTCGCAATGTCCGAAGCCGGTGGGCGGACGAAACCGCGCCCATGGGCTTCGTCGTCGAGTTGTCCATCGGCGAGTACGTCGCTCGCTACGTGCTCCGCTTTGCCGAAGCCCCCGCGGGCGTCTACGTGCTCGAGGAAACCCTGGCTCGTCGCGTCGGCGACCGCGATTGGCAATGGGTGTTCCAACGTCGTTGGAACGAGAAACCGGAGATCGGCGAATTCGGCACCTTCACCGCCAACGATCCGACCGTGCTGAACCGCATCTGGCACGGAACGAAGCCGGGTGACGCCCGCGAAGGCATCCGTTTCGCGCGCGACGTCGCGAAGTCACTGTGGAAGACCGGCTACTACCATTTGGAGACTTCTTGGCTGCGCGAGCCCGGCGACGATCGTGACCAGGATCGCATCGGCTACCGCGGCGAGGGGCTACCAGGATTCTTGGCTCGCCTGCAACGGGAAGAACCGCAGAGCCATGCCGAGATCCTGCAAGCGATGCGCGAGCTGCTGCCGACTCTCGACCAGATCATCGTCAACCGCATCGGACCAGATCGCCAAGGCATGGCGATGACGTTCCGCGACCAGCGTGGTTACGTGAATGCACCCGACCTCAGTGACGGCACGATGCTCACGCTGGGGTTGTTGGCCATCACAAAGTCCAAGCAGCTGCCGCGTCTGCTGTGCATCGAGGAACTGGAGACTGGACTGCACCCGGCCCGTCTGCGCTGGCTCTTCGATCGCTTCCTGGAAATCGCACACCCGACCATGCGAGGCGCCGACCCGGTCCAGATCGTTCTTACGAGCCATTCGCCCTACTTGGTCAACCTCTTCCAGGACATGCCGCACGCCGTGACCGTCGTGGAACACAAGGATGGACGCACGAGCATGCGCAACCTCGTCGAGATCAAAGCGGCGCTACATGACACCAGTGTCGGCAGCCCCATCGGACACGAGTGGGCGACTGGGTTGTTCGAGGGGCTGTGAGCGATGAAGGTCGGCGTCCACGTCGAAGGGTACGACCACCTGATCTTCCATTCGTTGCTCGCCAAGCTCCTGCTCCTGCCTGAAGACACAATCGATATCGACCGAGTAGGTGCCATTGGACTTGGCTGGCACCAGGTTCTGGAAACCCTGCCGAAGGCGCTGATGCGTTTCCGTGGCAAGGCCTGCGCCTTGGCCGTCATCGGGATCGACAATGACGGCACCGCCGATTTGGTCGCCACTGGCAACCAGGAGGCTTCTGAGCACCCCAGACACTGGCTGCACGCAACACGGCACCCCAATTGTCGGCACTGCCAACTGGAGGCAGTCGTAGCCGCAACTCGACAAAGTCGACTCGGTTGGGATGCGACGATAGCCCGGTGGCCCATCGTGATCGCAGTGCCAGTCGAGGCAATCGAGGCCTGGTTGCTCGTGATCCAAGCGATCCTCGGCGTCGGCGGCTCCTTGCGCGCCGAGCGCGAGCGGCGCCAAGGCATGAAGCAATGCGTGTACGGACGACCCGAGGCCACGCGCGAAGACATTGAACGCATCACCCTGCCGCAGATCCGCGCGCTGACCAAAGAACAGCTCTTGCTCGCGCGTTCCCATTGCCAGAGCCTGAAGATCTTTGCGGCCCAGGTCGAAGCCTTCCGCCAGCAGCAGGAAAACGGGGCCCCGTGACGTAGTGAGCGACTTCCCCGCACCTGGTCTTCCCCATACCGTGGTTCCGTGATTGCGACCAAGGTGAAGGCGTGCTTCTTCGGCGTGCCGACGATGGGCAGCTGGAAGATCCGCGCCGGGCAGGTGGCCAGCGCCCGCGCCGAGTGGCACGCGACCGGCGACCTTGAGCCGCATGACATCCTTCACCACGACGTTTTCTGCGCGGTGAAGCGGCCGTTCCGGTCGCGCCTGCGCCTGCTCGCGGCGATGGGCAAGACCACGGTCTACGACGTCGTCGACTGCTGGACCCAACCCGCCGATGGCCTGCGCTACCGCGACCTGCCGGCGATTCGCGGCTGGTTCCGCGAGTTTGTGCAGGACCTGCCGGTGCACGGCGTGATCTTCCCAACCCGCACAATGCGCGAGGATCTCGGCGACCTGGTGCCGCATGCGACGACCATCTACCACCACTACTGGCCGGGCATGCTGCCGATCGAAGTGCGCGAACGGGCGCGCCTCGTCGGCTACCAGGGCGAGCCAGAATACCTGGGCCCCTGGCGCGAGGTGATCGAACGCATCTGCGCCCGCCACGGCCTGCAGTTCGTGGTCAATCCGACGGACTTCCGCAGCCTCGACATCGGCCTCGCCGCGCGCGGCGGCGTGCACGCCAGCACGCTGGCCCACCGCTACAAGTCGAACGTCAAGCTGGCGAACTTCTACGGTGCGGCGCTGCCGTGCGTCGTCAACGACTCGGAGCTGGCCTACAAGGAGACCGACAATGGCGAAGTCCGCTTCTTCGCGACCGAACGCGAGCTCGAAGACCGCATCGTCGAGTTACTGCCCTACGAGACGCGGTTGGCCGTGCACCGCAGCTTCCTCGCCGAACGCCACAAGTACACGCTTGAGGCCGTCGCTGCGCAGTACACCAGTTACCTGCACGGGCTCGTGGCGCCGCGAGACCTTTGAGTCTGCGGTCGCTATCCTGCCGCCCCCCTCACTTGTCCGCCGTCGCCAAAGCCCCCGAGTTCGTCAGCTTCCACGCGGATCGGCCGCCGGGAATCGATGGCGTGCATCCCAATGCCAACCTGCAATCGCAGGGCTACATGCGGATGCTCGACCTGCTGTTCCGCTCGGCGCGCCTATTCCATCGCGGCGCCGTGTGCACCTTGCTGACCAGCCAGGAGACGCGCGTGAACGGCGTGCGCGGCCCCCTGCGCCGACTCAACCTGCCGATCGATCACCAAGCCCTGATGCTGTCGCGTTCGCAGGCGCAACTCGCGTGTGTCGAACGCAGCGACTTCGTGCGGCCGCTGGTCTTGCTCGACTCCGACATCCTGATTCGCGGCTCCCTGCAACCGCTGTTCGCCGAAGACTTCGACGTGGCGCTGACGTGGCGCACCAACAAGACCATGCCGATCAACGGCGGCTTCTTGGTGCTGCACAACCGCCGCCCCGAAGTAGGCCGCGCCTTCTTCCGCCGCTTCCTGCAGATCTACCGTGAACGCTACGCGGTGGGCAGCAACGCTGGCTGGTACGGCGACCAACTGGCGCTGCACGACCTGGTCGGCATCTCGCACAAGGAGATCCACAAGCACGAACGGGTGGAGCGCGACGGCTGCCGCATTCGGCTGCTGCCGTGCGAGGTCTACAACTTCTCGCCGGACAACCAACTCGCAGCGATCCAAAACGGCCTGCCCGACAAGGTCGTGCTGCACTTCAAGGGCCAGCGCAAGCGTCTGATGGAACCGTTCTGGCAGTGCTTCCTAGAACCACGCGCGGCTTGGTGGCCCTTTGCCAATCGCAACGCACGCACAGCACTGCAACGCCTCACCGCCGCCGCCATCGCTGAAAGCAATGCTCCCGCCGCGACCGACGGGGCCGAGGCGGACGCATGAACCCCTTCGCCGGTGCACTCGCCGCGGTGTCCTTGTCGTGGCGCATCTTCAAGCGAACGATCGGCGCCAAGTACCGCAAGTCGTTCCTCGGCTACTTCTGGATGGTGGCGCCGGCGTTGCTGATCACCGGCGGCGTGACCTTGGCGAGCCAAGCCGGCGTCGTGATGCCGGGCCAGTCGTCGCTGCCGCAAGCGCTGTCGGTGTTCCTCGGTACCCTGCTCTGGCAAGTGTTTGCCGAAGCGATCGAAGTGCCCCACCAAGCCTTCGAAGGCGCGCGCAGCTACCTGACCCGCGTGCACTTCTCGCGGGCGGCGATCGTGCTGGCGCAACTGTATGAATCGCTGTTGACGACCGCCGTGCGGCTCACCGCCGCCATCGTGTTCGTCGCCTTCGGCCACGGCCTCGACGTCGGCGGCTGCCTGCTGCTGCCGGTGTGTTTCTACGGCGCGGTCCTGCTCGGGCTTGGCATCGGGGCCCTGCTGATGCCGTTCACGCAGCTGTTCGCTGACCTGCAGCAGACGCTCAAGTTGCTGCTTGGCTACGGGCTGTTTCTGACGCCGGCGATGTACCAGCCCCAGGGCGACGGCGCCTTCGCCATGATCGTGCGTTGCAACCCCATCTCGCCGCTGATGGACGCGGCGCGACAGGCAGCGGCTGGTGAAGCGCTCGCGCAGCCCGTCGTCTTCGTGGTCGTGCTCGGGGTCGGCCTGCTGTCGACCATCGCCGGTCTGCTGTTGGTGCGCGCGGTGGCGCCGATCCTGATCGAACGCATGCTGCTCGGAGGTCGCTGATGGCCAGTGACGACGACGTCGTCGTGCGCGTCGACGCGGTGGCGAAGAAGTTCGCGCGCTCGCTGAAGCGTTCGTTCGTCTACGGCGCCCGCGACATCGGCCGCATGCTGCTCGGCCGCACCACCGACGACACCCTGCGCGCCAGTGAGTTCTGGGCCGTGCGCGACGTCTCGTTCCAACTGCGCCGCGGCCGTTCGATCGGCATCGTCGGGCAGAACGGCAGCGGCAAGACGACTCTGCTGCGCATGGTCTGCGGCATCCTGCGCCCATCGCTCGGCAGCGTCACCGTGCACGGCCGCATCGCGCCGATGCTGGCGCTCGGCGCGGGTTTCAAGCCGGTGCTCTCCGGTCGCCAGAATGTGTTCCTCAACCTGTCGCTGCTCGGCGTCGCCGAACGCGACATCCATGCTCGCTACGACTCAATCATCGACTTCGCCGAACTGCACGAAGCGATCGACGCCCCGCTCGGCACCTACAGCTCGGGCATGCAAGCGCGCCTCGGCTTCGCCTGCGCGGTGCATACAGAGCCGTCGATCCTCGTCGTCGACGAAGTGCTGTCGGTCGGCGACGCCAGGTTCCGCGTGAAGTGCCGCAACAAGATCAACGAACTGCGGCGGTCCGGCACCTCGTTGCTGCTGGTGTCGCACAGTCCCGCGTTGATTGAGACACTGAGCGACGAGTGCCTCTACCTGCACGGTGGCCGCGCCGTGATGCTCGGTCTGCCGACCACAGTGATGCGAGCCTACGAAGCAGCGACGGAGGGTGAGGCGCACAACCGCACCAATACCAAGCTGCAAGAACTCACCCTGCAGTCGCGCCGCGAGTCGACCGAGTTGCGGGTGTTGCAGGTCGCCTTCGGCGGCGCCAACTCCGGTGTGGACACCGATGACGACGGTGACGACCAAGCCGGTGCGGGCCCCACCTGGACGGCCGGCCGCGACGCCGAGATCACCGTGCAGTTTGGGGGGCCGCAGCCCCTCGACGAACTCAGCCTCAACGTGATGGTGTTCGACTTGGCCCAACCGGGCAGTGATGCGATTCTCTTCCTGACGTCGAGCCACGACATCGGTTGGCTGCGCGTCACCGGCGAGAGTGCAAGCGTTCGCCTGCGATTGCCGCAACTCGGACTGCGCGCAGGCACCTACCGCGTGAAACTCAGCATCTCGCGCACCAAGCTGCACGACATTCTCGCCGTCGTCGACGACCTGCGCATCGTGGTCCGCTCCGACGAGCGCGGCACCGCGAGCCTCTACCACCAGAACCGCGCCTGGGAAGCGACGGGTGCGGTCTGCTCGGCCTTGCCCGACCAAGCTGGGGCGGCATCCGAAGAGGGAGCGCTGCTGGCCGATCGAGGGCCCGGCCGCTTCAACTGCGACCTGCAGATCGCGCCGTCTTGGATGCGCCGCGCCGAGGTCGCGGCCGGTCTGCTCGCCGGTGCGTGCGTCGACAACAAGCGACGTTGGTCGTTGGCGGATGTCGGCTGCGGCGATCGCAAGCTGCGCACGGCGCTGACTGCCCGCGCGCTGCCGATCGACTACGTCGGCTTCGACCTGCATCCGCAATCGCCTGACATCACGCGCTTCGATGCGGCGGCGGATTCGCTGCCGCGCCCGTTCGATGTCGCCGTGATGTTGGGGGTCACCGAGTATCTGCCCGATCTGCCGAGCGCGTTACGCCGCCTCTCCGAACACGCTGACTTGGTGTTGTTGAGCCATGTTGTCGCCGAGCGCTCCAACTACTCGTCGACCCAGCTGGACGAACTCGGCTGGATCAACCACCTGACCACCACCGCGTTCAAAACGTTGCTGGCAAACGTTGGCCTGCACCCCATCGACCGCGGCTTGGTCTATGACGACCGCGCGCTCCTGGTGCTGTGCCGCCGAACATCCACCGCCCCGCCAAACAGTTCTGCATGAGTCCGCAAGTCTTCGCGCAATTCGCCGAACTCGCCAAGAAACGGCTGCCGGCCGGCGGCGCGCTGCCCAACCCCTACCTCGTCGCCGCGGGCCGGAAGTGAACGACGCCCCCGGCACCCGCGATGGCGGCCCGTTCGCCGTGCTGTCGCCATACCCGATCCCGCTCGAGCTCGCGGGCAAGAAGGTGCAGAACCTCGGCGACGGCTTCATCCTGCGCGCCATCGAACGCCGCATCGGGCCGCTCGCGCCCGAACGCACGTTCTCGCCGCGCGTGCCGATCGCGCAGAAGACCCGGGCGATGCTCGACGCGTCGCGAGCGGTGATCCTCGCCGGCGCCAACCAGCTGGCCACGAACTGGACGATCTGGCCGGGGCTGACCGCCGCCGAGCTGCGGGCGTCGACGCTGCGCCTGGTGCCCTTCGGCGTCGGCCTGCACGGCGCACCCGGCCACAGCGAACGCCTGTCGGCGGCCACCAAGGAACTGCTGCTCGTCCTGCACGAGCGAATCTCGTTCTCGTCGTGGCGCTGCCCGCACACCATCGAACTGCTCACTCGCGAACTGCCTCAGCTCGCGCCGCAGCTGCTGATGACGAGTTGCCCGGTGGTCCACGACCAACCGCTGCTCGATGGCCAGCCGTTCTCATCGCGTCGTGATCACGTCGCCGTCACCGCCACCGAACGCGGCGACTTCCACAACCGGGAGACCGCCATCCTCGACGTTGTCGCCGCCACCTTCCCACGCAGCCGCCGCACGCTGGTGTTGCACCAGTCGTGGTCGCCACCCACGCGCCTCGAACTGCTACGCCACCGCTTCTGGCCGGCGCGACCCGAACAACTCGATCCCTACCAGCGGCTGCGCCAGCACGCGGTGCGGCAGGGGTTCCGTGTCGCGGCTCCCACTTCGGCGGATGCGTTGCTGGCGTTCTACCGCGACGTCGACGTGCACGTCGGCAGCCGATTGCACGCCCATCTCCTGTTTCTGAGCCAAGCCAAACGCAGTTGGCTCGTACCCGTCGACGGCCGCGCCATCGGCATCGCCGAGTCGCTCGACTTCCCGCTCTGCCAGCC
>CANEYR010000102.1 GCA_947444055.1 Planctomycetota bacterium | reverse complement strand
CGGAAGCCGTCGAACCACGGAGCTGACGTGAAGGTGTCGATGGCTTGCGGGACCTGTATCTCGCGACCTTCGGTCGCGTGCTTCTTGCCATTGCCCAGCACGTAGCGCAGGGCGTTGCGGACCTCGCGTGGCGTCTTCAGGATGCGGTCGTGGTAGCGGTCGGCGAATACGGTGCCGGCCCGACGCCAAAGCCTGTTCAAGGCCTTCGCGATTCTGATCGCGAGGCCTTGTAGACCCCGCGTGAGTGCCGTTCGGTCACGCGCCTCCACCAGGAAGTGCAGGTGATCATTGAGCACGGCGTAGTGCGTGAGGCGGAAGCCATGCCGGTCGCAGCCGGCGGCGAAGGCCGCGCGCAGGGCGGTGTACTCAGGTTTGCTGCGCAAACGCGGCAACCCCCGCAGCAACTTCATCGTGACATGCGCCGGGAACCTCGCCGCCAGAAGTGCGCGTGGCCCGTGGCTGACCAGAGCCTTCTCGCCCTTGGGCTTTCTGCCAGCACCGGCACGGCGACCGCCGTTCTGCCGGAACGGCAACACGCCTTGCTGCTTCTTCTTCGGTTGGCGAGCACGATCGGTCATTGTGATTACGCAGATATTAGCAAAGTTGGCGCGCGACGTCAAGTAGTGTTCGGCGAACGTTCGGTCGCGTTCCTGCGTCGACCAACGCGGCAGTGCCACCGCCCATTGAGCGGGCACTGCCAAGTGAGCGGGCACCGCCCGACGATGACGATCGGCGCGTACGAACATGCAGCGGCCAAGGGCTTGACGGGCGTCGTCTAACTGTTATAGTTGAACTAGTACAGTCGAGACACTTGCCCTTGCTGATCCGCATCAACCCGCAGTCCCCAGAGCCCCTGTTCGAGCAGGTGGTGTTCGCCGTCAAGTCGGCGGTGGCGAAGGGCACAGCGGTGGCGGGGGAGAAGCTGCCTAGCGTGCGCGATCTGGCGCGCGAACTGGCGATCAATCCCAACACCGTCGTGCGCGCCTACGAGGTGCTCGAGCGCGACGGCGTCATCGTGCGGCGACAGGGAGCCGGTTGCTTTCTCAGCGACCGCGGCAGCGATCTGGCCCAGAGCGAGAAGAAGAAGCAGCTGGTCTTGCTGCTGCGCCACGCGGTGACCGAAGCGTTCCATCTCGGGTTCCAGCCCGACGACGTGAAGAAGGCGTTGGCGCAGTGTCTGGATGAACTGCAGTTCGATGGCAAACGGAGGCAGTCATGAGTTCGCCCGTGGTGACGTTCGACTCGGTGCAGCGCTGGTTTGGCAACCAAGTCGTGTTGAAGGGCTTGTCGTTCCAGGTGATGCCGGGGCAGGTCTATGCGCTGCTCGGGCGCAACGGCGCTGGCAAGACGACGGCTCTGCGCATCCTGCTGGGGTTCTTGGCGCCGCACGTTGGCTCGGTGGCCGTGCTTGGTTGCGACAGCACCGCGTTGTCGCCCCAAGTACGTGGGCGCATCGGCTACGTCGGCGAAGAGCACCGCCTGTATGCGACGATGACGGTGGCCGGTGCCGTCGCCTTCGAAGCCGGCACCAGGCCGACGTTCCGCCGCGCGTTCGCCGACCAGGCGCTGCAGCGCTGCGGCCTGCGCCCATCGCAGCGCATCCCGCGGTTGTCGCGCGGCCAGCGCGCCACCTTGAGTCTGGTGCTCGCGGTCGCCAGCAACCCCGAACTGCTGGTCTGCGACGACCCAGCCCTCGGGCTCGATGTGGTGATGCGGCGCGAGTTCCTCGATGCGTTGATCGACTTGCTTGCCGACACCGGCTGCACGGTGTTGTTCAGCTCGCACTTCTTGACCGATGTCGAACGCATCGCCGATCGCGTCGGCATCCTGCACGACGGCTCGCTGCTGGTCGACGCCACGCTCGATGACATCAAGCGGCGCGTGCTGCGCTGCGTGTGGCTGCCCAAGCCCGGCGCCACGCTGCCGAGCGGCCCGCAGGTGTTGCGCATCGGGGCGCGCCGCGGTGGCCATGAGTTGTTGCTGCTCGATGCGCAGAGAGCCCTGCTCGCGGATTTGGCCGCGCACGGCGAACTGTCGCCGCCGCTTGCCCCTTCGCTGGAGGACTTGTTCTTGGATCTCACCGGGCCGGATCGGCCGGGCATGTTGCGTGAAGGCATGGACGAACTGGTCGCGCGGCCGACGCCGGTGGGAGGGCAACGATGAAGGCGCTGCTACGAAAGGATCTGCCCTGGCTGCTGGGGTTCCTGGTGCTCGGCACGATCGGCCTCGCGATGGGGTTGATGGAGCACTCGTTCGTCTACTGCTTTGTGGTGTCGCCGGGCGACCGCGAGGGGTTGTTTCACGTCGCTTGGAGTGTTGGGCTTGGGCTCGGTGCGGTGGCGATGTGCTTTGACGAGGCGCTTGGCACGCGTGAGTTCTTGGCGCAGCGGCCGGTGGCGATCACGCGGCTTGGTGGCGCGCGGCTGTTGGGCTGTGGGCTCGTGCTGCTGGGCTGGTTCTTGTTGGCGCCGCTTGGCGCGTGGCTCTGCTTCGTCGTCGGTGATCTGGAGTACTGGTCGGCGCCACTGCGGCAGCTGCCGCAGATCTGGGCCACGCTGACGACGGCGGTGTCGGCGTGTGCGATTGGTGCTCTGGCTGGCGCGTTGCCGGCTCCTTGGTGGGCACGGTTGCTGATCGGTGGCGCGCTGCAGGTGACGTCGCTGACGCTCGTGTACCACCTGTCGCACCAGTCGGTCACGAGCCTGCCGGTGTTCGTGGTCAGCAACTTGGCGATCGCCGCGCTCGCGGTCGGGCTCTGCATGGTGGCGTTGGCGCATCGTGCCGATCCTGATCGGGCGATGCTGGCAACGGTTCGGCGAAGGGTGATGCCATCGCTGGTGGTCCTGCTCGCGGCGTTCTTCTGCATGCTGCAGATGGAAGTTCAAAGTGAAGTCGCGACCCGGTTGCGGCGGGTCTACCCGCGACCGGTGGTGCTCGGGGGCAAGGTGGAGATTGTTCAGCGCGAGGACTACGACGATCCGTACCGGATCGTGGATGCCGAGCATCGAGCGATCGCCGTCATCCGGCGACCGGAGACTTGGTTGTCCTATCGTGAGCCGAGCCTCGGGAAGGAGTTCCTGCGCATCGAGGCGCCGGGATCGATGTGGTCCACGCTGCTGTGGATGCACACTTCCGTCGCGGGGCACAGCTATCTGGTCTTAGATGGCGACGGCAGGGCCTTCTGGGTATCGCCGGGCGATGGCGTGCGGGCTACCGGGCGGTACGTGACGCACGAGCCGTTCTCGGTCGGCTCCGGCGCCTTGTCCGTCGAGAGCGGTGGCGAGTCTGCTCATTTGGTGCGGGATGCCGCGACCAACGAGCTGTGGCGATTCGAGGACGACCTTGGCCATTTCATCCCGCAGCCTTTGTCAGAAGGCGATCGCTTCGTGGGCTTCGACCATGTGCACGACGAAGAACTGGTGGATCGACCTGGGGTGCCGCCCATCGGCGTTGCTAGGAACGGGCGGGTGGTGCGGGGGGAACGCTTCGTCTACGGCGTGAAGGGTGGTGTGTTGGTCGCGGTCGGGCCGAACAGGAAGGTGCCCTCCGTGGCCGTCAAGATGGGGCGCGTCACCAACGACAGTCCGCTCAGTTGGACCGTGCAGTTCGATGCCGACCCAGTCGCTGGGCATGCGGCGTTTTCCCATCACTTCACGCCGCACACGTCGACAGAACGCAAGTACGCAGCGATGACGATGGGCGTGTCGTTGCTGCGCCCGCCGTTGCTACAGGCGCTGGCCGCCGTGTGCCCGGAAGTGCCTCCCGCGTCGCATTGGCTGCTCGATCCGTTGGTGGCGCAAGGACGACGATGGTGGCTCGTTCTCGTGTCGATCACGGTGGGCCTGCTCAGTGCGTGGTCGGTGCGCCGCCGACTGCGCACGCTCGGCGCCACCCCCAGCACGATGCTCATCTGGACGATGTTGTGCGTCGGGCTCGGCCCGTTCGCCGCCATCGCCAGCGTCGTGTGCGAACGCCCGCGGGCCTACGCCAACCGCGCCATCACGACACCCGTTCCCTTGCCACGCATCTTCACCAGCTGCTCGCTGAACCAGGACATCGCATGAGAACCTTGCTCACCTCGTTGCTGTTGGCGGCGCTCGCCGCTGCCCAGGTTTCGCCGAATGGTCCGCCCCTCTCCCCGTTCCGCGGCATGCGCGCGGTTGAGAACGGCATCGAAGTGCAGGTCGCGGACGACACCTGGTTGGCCCTGGAAGCGGTGGCGGGTGTCGACACCGCGACGCTGTTGCGCGAAGCCGACCGCTTGTGCGGCCACAGTGCCTGGAAGCGCATCACCGAAGACTTGCCAGCACTGCTCGACGCGATGGGCCACCAAGTCGGCGACGTCGTCGACCTCAAGGTCCGGGATCTCGCCACCAACGAATTGCGCGACTTGCCCGCGGTGAAGATGACGAGCGAGAATCGTCGGCGGGTGAAGGACGCGAACGGTGGCCGCGGCGCCGCCGAAATCGCACCGGGTTCGGCGAAGCCGTTGTCGCCAGCCGATGCGCGGGCGGATCTGCAGCAGTTGCAACGCCTGCTCGACGATCACTTCGCCTACCGCGAACTGCGCAAGGTGGACCTCGCCGGGTTGCTGCGCACTGCCGACGGCGCGCTGGGTACGCAGCCGATCGACGCCGTTGCGTTCACACGCCACATCGATCGCATCCTGCGCGCGTTCGGCGACGGCCATTCCCGCCTCGACGCGGTGCCGCCAGCGAGCGACGTCTTCATGCCGTGCCTCGTGCAAGGAGTGGTGGGTGGCTTCGTCGCCTTCCGCGCCGACCGCACCGAACTGGTCGATGGTGAACGACCGTTCGTGCGTGCGATCGACGGCGTGCCGCTCGAACAATGGCTCGCCGCCGCCAAGGCGCACGTGACGCAGGGCTCGCCGGCGATGCAGGCGCGCGAAGCGGAGCGGCTGCTGCGCAATCTCGGCGACCTGCGCGCCGAGTTGAAGGTGGCTGCGACCAAGACCGTGACGCTCACCCTGCATGGCAAGTCCGGCACGCGCGATCTGGCGCTCGAACTGACCAACCGCAAGCCGACCTTTGGTGCGTGGCCACGCACGGCGACGCGCCTGCTCGACGGCAACATCGGCTACCTGCGCCTCCCGCAAATGGTGGACGACGAGCCGTTCCTCGCGGGCCTCGATGACGCGATGCAGTCGTTTCGAACCACTAAGGGACTCGTCATCGACGTGCGTGGCAACGGCGGCGGCACCCGCGGCGCGCTGCGTCGGTTGGCCCCGTACTTCTTGCCAGAGCTGGGCGCACCGGTCGTCGGCAACGTCGCTGCCGTGTTGCTCGACCGCAGTCGTCCCGCGGCGGCGGATGCGCTTGCCGACCGCGGCCTCTTCCGACTCGATTGGACGCAGTGGACGGACAGCCAGCGCACCGCGATTACGGCGTTTGCCCGCACCTTCAAACCGTCGTGGAAATTGCCGACCGGCAAGTTTTCGCCGTGGCACTTTCTCGTGATGGACCGCGCCGACAATCCGCAAGCGTTCGCCTACACGCAAAAGGTGATCGTGCTGATCGATCGCGGCTGCTTCTCGGCGACCGACGTGTTTGCCGCGGCGCTGGGCGCGCTGCCGAACGTCACGCTGGTCGGCGAGTCAACCAGCGGCGGCAGTGGGCGCGCGCAACGGCACGTGCTGGCGAAGAGCGGCGTGCGCCTGCAATTGTCGACCATGGCGTCCTTCCGGCCAGACGGTGTGTTGTTCGAAGGCAACGGCGTCGTGCCCGACGTGGTCATCGTCATGCAACCAGGGGACCTCATTGGCGCCAGCGACAGCGCGCTGACGAAGGCCATCGAGCTGCTGCAGTGACCCTCTGGTTGGCGCCGTTCGCGACCGCTACCTTGCCGCCGTGTTCGCCGCCGTCCTCTTGCTCGCCCTCCATCACGGCACGCCACCGCAAGGGCCGCCGGTCGATCTGCGCGGGAAGGCCGCGCCCGCCGTGGCGGTGCTGCTGCACGAATTCGTCGAACGCTTCGATCGCACGTTCTTGCCAGTGGCGCGCGTGACGGTGCCCTGATGGCCGATCGCTTCGTGGTGGCGGCGGCGGGCCCGCTGTTTGATCTGTTGGCGGCGCACTTCACGACCTGGAGTCGCAACACGCTGCGTCAGCGCCTGCGGCTTGGCTGCATCAACGTCAATGGCGTGGCGACCGATCGGCATGACCAGCGGTTGCAGAGCGGCGATGTGGTGACAATCACTGGCAAGGACGACGGCCGGGTGTCGGCGGCGCGCGCTGTGCTCGATGTGCTGCACGTCGATGAGCAGCTGTTCGCCATCGACAAGCCGGTCGGGCTGTTGTCGGTGTCCAGTGATGACGAACGCGATCGCACCGCGTTGGCGTTGGCGAAGGTGCAGCTCGGTCGCGGACGACCGGTCGACCTGTGGCCCGCGCATCGGCTCGATCGCGAGACCTCGGGGGTGTTGTTGTTTGCGCGCACGCGGGCGGTGCGCGAGGCGGTGCAGGCCGATTGGGAGAACACGGAGAAGGCCTACCACGCGATCGTCGAAGGGCATCTTGAGCCGGCGGACGGGGTGATCGAGGCGCCGCTGTGGGAGGACGGCAACCTGCGCGTGCGGGTGGGGGAGCATGCAGAGACGCGGTCGGCGCGCACGCGCTACCGCACGCTGTCGCGTTCGCGTTCGCGCTCGCACCTCGAGGTGCTCTTGGACACCGGCCGCAAGCATCAGATTCGTGCGCACCTGGCGTGGCGCGGGCATCCGGTGGTTGGCGATGACCGCTACGGCGCGGCGGGCTCGCGGCTGTGTCTGCACGCCCATCGGCTGGTGCTGCGGCATCCTGGCGATGGGCGGTCGTTGCAGTTGGTGGCGCCGGTGCCGAAGGCGTTGACGGCGGAGCTCGCGCTCACTCGATCGTGAGGAAGAGCCGGTCTTGACTGCATAGCAGCACGAACAGTTCGCGCAGCGTCGCGTCGCTGTGGGTGATCGTCGGCAGTTCGGGTGCTGACCGCAGCATGGTGCGCACCCGCTGCAGGGCTTCGCTATCCCCGCGCAACCGCACGGGCTCGTAGCTCGGTGCGCGGCCGAAGTCTTGGCGCGTCAGATGTTCTTGCACGTTGACGCGCAGCCGCTGGTAGGTGCCGTACGGCGACAGGCCGAACGCGATCGGCCGTTCCTCCAATGGATCAGCCCACGGCAGCCATTGGCCCATTTGCCCTTCGAGATCGGGCAGCGCCAACTCGGGATGGCGCGCGGCCAATTCGAAGGCGGCGAACAGATGCGCGTAGAGAGGATTCGGGGCGCGACGACCGGTGCGCACGCTCTGCGTATGCGCGAGGAACGCGCCCTCGGCGGCGAAGTCTTTGTGCGCGGGTAGCTGCGGGGTGTGGTCGCCGCCGAGCAACAGCCCACTGGCGGCGAGGTGCGGTGGGGCGCTGCCAGCGGTCAGGGCGCGCGTGTCGCGGGCGCGCAGCGAGATGTCACCGTCGGCCGTTCGCGTCGGCAACGAACCGCCGAGCAGCGACAAGCGCGCCAACCGCAGGCGATGGCGCAGACCGTGGCCACTGCTTTGGAACTGCGGGTGCGGTGTGAGCTCGCGAGTGATGCGCTGGCCGCCGTCAGCACGGCGGGCGCAGACGACGAAGTTGCCGCGCAGCTCCTGCCACAGATCGAGGTAGTTGAGCACAAAGCTCTGCGTGCGATCCTGCAGGCCGAGCCGTGCGGCCATGGTGTCGGGTTGCGCCCATGGGCGGTGAAACCAGTACCCCGGCACCAGGCCCGCAGCCTGCAGCAAGCCGCCGAGTTGGAAGCCGGTGAAGCCACGATCGCCACCGTGCAAGAAGCCATCGACGACGCCGGCGTCGTTCTTGCTATCGGCGTAGGTGGTGAAGGCAAACCGCAGCGGGTGGGCTCGCGGCAAGCGCTTGCAGAATCGCCGCAGGGCACTCGGATGCGAACGCTCGGCGGCGGTGAGCCCGAGCAGGGTGGCGACTCGCTGCAGTTGGAAGACCCGCGACCGCGACCAGTGCGGATAGACCATCAAGCGCAGCACGCCGTGCTTGGACAACCGGGCAGCAAGACCGCGCAGCGTCGCCGCCGGGTCGGCGACGTTCATCAACACGCCGTAGCACTCGATCAGGTCGAACTCGCCTTCGGGCCAGGTCAACTCGTCATCGAGATCCACGGGCGCGAATTGCACGTTCTTGCAGCGGTGCACCAGGCAGCGCCGTCGCGCGACGGCGAGGCTCGTGGTGCTGAGGTCGGTGGCGATGATGTCGGCTAGCGGGTTGGCGACCGCGAACGCGTACGGCTGGAAGGTGCCGCAGCCGGCGATCCACACGCGCGGGCGGGCAGGCGCCTTGCCACTGCCGGAGCGATCCCACAGCCAATCGACGTGCAACTCGAAGGGGTGCGTGCTGGGCAACGAAGCGAGCAACGGCACTTGCGGGTAGGGCCACGCTTCGTACTGCGTGCGCATCACCAGGGCCTTCGTCTTCGTCTTCATCGTGGTGCCGGTGCTATCGGCAACACGAGGCGCTGGCGTTCAGCCTTCTGGCGGCGTGTCGTACAACGCGACGATTTCTGCGTGCGCCGACTGCAGGTCGCTGGGCGCCTTGATGGGCAAAAACCGGGTGTCGCGGCCCGTTCGCGGCACGCGCAGGAAGTTGGTCGGCAAGTGGGCGGTGAGTTCGCCGATCAGATGCTCAACCTGCACGGCCTTGCGGTCTTCCACGGACTTCTCGACGTAGTACCAGCCGAGGTCGAAGTCGCGATCCAGCGCCTTGGCCGTGAAGGTCAAGGTGTTGGTGTTGAAGACGTCGACGATGCTCGCATCGAAGCCCTCGGGAAACCGGATCTGTTCGATCAGTTGCGTCCGGCCTTGGTACGAGAACGGCGAGCCGCCGACATCCTGGGGGTGTTTGGGGGCCAGTTCGACCGTCGCGTCGCACTGGCTCTGGATGTGATGACCGAGAATGACCGGGTCGACCCGGGCGCCGAGGTTGTCGACGTTGCGCACCAGCAGGTAGCGGCCGCCGCTCGCCAGGAAGCGCTGCAGCGTCCCGTTGCACCGGAACGCCGCCGGGAAATCGCCGTGCCCGGGCCCATACGGCGAGGCTTCGCCATTCGCCAGCAAGAACAGTTCGCCCTGCTTCGTCATGCGCAGCGCCACGAACTGCGTGAAGTGGTGGATGCGCGCCGGGTCCGCGCCGAAGTGCCCGTGTTGGGCAAAGTGCGCCTTGGTCGCGACATCGGTCGCGAAGCTGTTCATCAAGAACAGCGGCACGCGGCCGCCGGTCGCCTGCTCGATCGCGCGCAGGTCTTCGACCACCAGCCCGAGAAAGGACCGGGTTGGGTTGAGCACCGGCACCACGCCTTTGACGACGCCACCAAAGCGCGTCGCCATGCCGCCGTTCAGCACGACGACGCCGAGTTGGCCTGCTGCGATCGCTTGGCGGCCGATGCGGTCGAGTTCGCGCCGCGCCGCCGATGCGGACGCGGGCAGCTCGTTCAGCGCCAGCGGTGGCGGCACCAGCAAGTCTCCCTTCACCGCGTTGGCGGCCTTCGCCAAGCGGCCGCTGGCGACGTCGTCGCGCCAACGCCGCTGCAACTCGGCGTCGAATCCGAACTGGCGCAAGAAAGCGAGTTGGTGCTCTGAGATGCCGTTCACGAAGCGGCGCAACCTACACGGCGCATCGTTCCTTGGCGAGCGCGAGGCGGCTACACATCGGTGCGCATGGCAACGCACGGTGGCACCGAGACAGCGGCGAAGTTGGCGCCGACCACGCCGGTGACGGCGTTGGCGGGAGTCGGGCCGACGACCGCTGCGCGTCTGGCCTTGGTCGGCATCACCACGCTGTTTGATCTGGTGTCGTTCTTTCCGCGGCGTTGTCGGCCGATGCGCGAATTGGCGGCTCCATGCGAAGAAGCGTGCGCCGAACTCGTGCGGCTGCGCGGCGCCGTGCATGCGGTGCGATCGGCGTGGTTGCCAGGGCGGCGCTCGATGGTGACCGTGGTGTTCGCGTGCGATGACGGCAGCCAGTTCGAGTCGGTGTTCTTCAACCAACCCTGGCTGAAGAAGAACTATCCGGTTGGCCAGCGCCGCGTTGTCGAGGGCCAATTGGTGCAGAAGGGCAAGCGCTTCCTGATGCAGCAGGCGCGCATTCTGCCGATCGCGGCGCAACCGACGGGTGAAGTGCAGTTGCGCTACCCGGACATCGAAGGCATTGGCGGCGCTCGCTTGCAGCATTGGCTCGCCCTCGCACTCGCCACGATCGATTGGGCGATGATCGTTTTGCCGCCGCTGCCGACGGGACTCGAAGAGTTTGCGCACGAGGCGCCGGCGTTGTTGCTGGCGATGCATCGCCCCAAGAATGTCGACGAGCACGAGGCGGCGCGGCGGTACTTCGCGGTGCGCGAGGCGGTCACTCTGTTCAAGGCGGTCGAACGCGCACGACGGGCGCGGGCGCAGCGGGCGGCGCGTACGTTCGCGGTCGAACCGGCGCTGGCGGCTCGCATCCGGGCGCGCATTCCACTCGTGCTCACAGGGGACCAAGACGCGGCGCTGCTGGCGCTGTGGCAGCGCCTCGCGGGTCCGGCCGCGATGGGCGTGCTGTTGCAAGGGGACGTCGGCACTGGCAAGACCGCCGTCGCCATCGGGGCGGCGCTGGCGGTGTTGGCGCGCGGCGGCCTAGTGGTGTTCTTGGCGCCGACCGAACTGCTGGCCGAACAGCATCACAGCACGGTGTCCGCTTGGCTGGCAGGCAGTGGTGTCGCGGTCACGCTGCACACCGCCGCGCACAAGCAAGCCATGACCAAGACCGGCGCACAGTTGGTGTTTGGCACGCACGCACTGCTCGGCAGCGATCTCGAGTTGAAACGGCTCGACCTCGTCATCGTCGATGAACAGCATCGCTTCGGCGTGCAGCAGCGCATGGCGCTCGTCAACAAAGGCGACAACCCGCACGTGCTGGTGATGACGGCGACGCCGATCCCGCGCACGTTGGCGCTGGTGCTGTTTGGCGACCTCGACGTGGTGACACTTCGCCATCGTCCGCCCGGACGCACGGCGGTGCGCGCCTTCCATCTGGTCGCGGATCGCTGGGCGCGCGCGGTGCGTTCGATCGCGCGCGCCGTGCGGCGGCGAGGGCGGGTCTTCGTCGTTTGCCCGGCCGTCGGCGAAGAGGGGGAGAAGGGCGGCGTCGTGCGCGTGCGCGATGTGTTGCAGCCGCACTTTCGTTGTGGGCTCGTGCATGGACGGCTCGCGACGGGCGAACGGCAGTCGGTGCTGCAGGCCTTTCGCAGCGGCGCGATCGATGTCTTGGTCGGCACCACGGTGCTCGAAGTCGGCGTCGATGTGCCGGACGCCACGCTGATGGTGGTGGTCGCGGCCGATCGTTTCGGCATCGCCACGTTGCACCAGTTGCGCGGTCGCGTCGGGCGCGGTCGACGACGTGGGCTTGCGATCCTGTGTGGTCCGCGCAGTGAGCGCGTCGCCGCGATCTGTCGCACGACCGACGGCTTTGCCTTGGCGGAGGCGGATCTGGCGTTGCGCGGCAGCGGCGAACTGCTCGGCACCGCGCAGAGCGGGTTCTCCGAGCTGCGCGCCCTCGATCCTGTCGACGACCTCGAACTGTTGTTGCGCGTGCGCAAGGCGGTTGCCGGCGGTGGGGACGCATGACCGATGAACGCATCTTGTCGGTTGCGCAAGCGCGCGCCATCGATGCCGAGGCTGTGCAGCGGCTCGGCATGCCGACGCTGCTGTTGATGGAGAACGCCGCGCGATCGGTGGCGGACGTGGCGCGCACGCTCGGCGAACGCTTCGTGCTCTTCGCTGGGGCCGGCAACAACGGTGGCGACGCGTTGGCGGCGGCGCGCCATCTTGGCTTCGCCCGCTGCACGCTCTACTTGTTGGCCGAGCCCGATGCGGCGAAGTCGCCGGATGCCGCCCTGCAGGTGCGCATTTTGCGAGCGGCGGGGGCGACGCTATCGATCGCGGTTGTGCCCGCGGTTGAGGCACTGGCTGGTGCGGTGTGGATCGATGGCCTGTTCGGTACCGGACTCGATCGCGAACTGACCGGGACGGGGCTCGCGTTCGTGCAGGCCTTCGATCGCGCGCGCGGTCCGAAGCTTTGCATCGACATCCCGTCTGGCTTGCAGGGGGACACTGGCGCCGTGCTCGGGGCGGCGTGCCACGCCGACGTCACCGTGACCTTCCTCGCCAAGAAGCGCGGCATGCTGACTGCCACCGGCCGCGCCCACTGCGGCCGCGTCGTCATCGCTGGGCTGGGGTTGCCCTGAGCCGCGATGCGATAGGTAGCGTTGGCGAGGCGGTCTCCCGTGAGGTTCCGGCGAGAGCGCCCCAACGGCTTCATGTCTTCGCTGCGAGTCCGGCGAGCCAGGCATCGAGGCGCTGCCAGTCCGCGTCGACCGTGGGTCGCAGGCGAATGGCGCGTTCGCGCAACGCGGCGAGGCGTCCAGGGTCCAGCGCAACCTGGTAGCCGTGCCGAAAGAAGTGCCGGAACGCAAGCAAATCGCGGAGGTCGGGCAAGGCTTGCTGCGTGACGACTGCCGGCCGGAGCCCGGGAACCTCCATGGTCATCGTCTCCAACAGCGAGCGATGCCAGTTCGGCCCGACCGGCTCGGTGTCGAAGACGCGGGCTACTCGGGCCAGGGCCGCCTCGAAGGCGCCATAGGCGTGATGCAGCGCCACGGCGGCTCTTGCCATCAGGTTCGCATCGGTGGTCTGTGCCGAGATGGTGAGGCTTTCGATCTCCGCCACGCGCGCGGCGAACGCCGCCACGTCGCTGCGGACTTCGAGACGCAGGACCTGGAGCGAACCGTTCATGGTGGCGAGTCGCCGAGCACGACGCCTTCGAGATTGAGGCGCGCCAGCAGGCTTGGGGGCGCCCGTTCGATCTCGATCAGGTCCACCGGCGAGTCCAGCAACCCAGTCAGGTCGGCGATGGCGGTGAAGTACCCATCGTGACGCAACCCTTCGACGGCCAGGTCCACGTCGCTGCGCTCGGTGATGTCGCCTCGGGCCAGGGAACCGAACAGGATCACGCGGGTGGCCTGGTAGCGATCCATCAGCAGGCGCCGGGCCGCGGGCAGGCGCGAGCGCAGCAGCTTGGCGCGTTCGGCAGCCCGCTCGGCCCGCTCGGCCTCACGTCGCCGCCAGCTCGCGGCAGCCTCTTCGATGGTCACAGTCACATTGCAGACCATACCCGAAGATGACGTTTCGCCAGACTGGCGTCACCTTGCTCAAGACCCGTCGGTGTCGGCGGCCACAACTCGAGTCGCTCAGCGCGCCCAGAACCCTCGGACGGCCGAGGCGAACGCGGCGGGCGCTTCCATCGGCGCCAGATGCCCACAGCCGCGAAGGCAAACGAACCGTGCTCCCGGGATCGCGTCGGCCATCGCTTGCGCCTCGGCGACCGGTGCGATCGCGTCGAGTTCACCGGCGACGACCAGCGTCGGCACCGTGATCGTCGCCAGCATCGACACCCGTTCGGGGCGCACCTTCAACCCGCGCGCATCGGCGAGGATCGATTCGACTGGCAGGTTCTCGGCCATGGTGATGACGCGAGCTCGCAACATCGGATCGGCAGTGGGCGCCAGCAACTTCGGCAGCATGCCTTCGACGACGGCGCGCCGGCCCTGTTCGATCACCGTGAGCATGCTGGCATCGCGCCCGGCCCGCACCGCCTCGGTGTCGGCGACGGCCCGAGTGTTGGTGAGCACCAGCGAACGCACGAGCTGCGGTTCGGCGGCCCACAGCGCGAACACCACGTAGCCGCCCATCGACAGCCCGACCACGTCCGCAGGCCCGTCGCTCAGGGACCGAATCACGGCGGCGACATCGTGCGCCAGCAGTTCCATCGAGTGCACGGCATCGCCGCTGCTCGGGGATTCACCGTGACCGCGCAGATCGATGGCGACCAACGTGCGGTGCTGCGCCAGTGGCCCGTGCAAGGTGTCGAGCCACATGCGATGGTCGAGCGGGTAGCCGTGCACCAACACCGCCAGCGGGCCTTTGCCGACGACGTGCACGGCGAGTCGTGCGGCGCGGCCATGCGCGCTCGCGTCGACGTCGACGAAGTGCGGCGTGATCATGGTGTGGCCAAGCGAAGGCGCGCGACCGCTTCGACGTGGAAGGTCTGCGGGAACATGTCGAACCCGAGCACTTGTTCGAGCACGTAGCCGGCGTCGACGAGCTGGCGCAGGTCGCGCGCCATCGTCTGTGGGTCGCACGAGACGTAGACCAGCCGCTTCGCGCGCAATTGCAGCAGCAGCGGCAGCGCGGGCTTGGCGCCAAGACGCGGCGGATCCATCAGCACGAGGTCGGGCCGTTCTTTGGTCTCGCGCAAGAACTGCTCGGTCGTGCTGCGCAGGTAGCTGACGTTGTCGCAGCCGTTGGTCTTGACGTTGACGCGGCCCAGCGTCGCGGCGCGGCGTTCATCTTCGACGGCGACCACGCGCGTAAACCGCTTCGACAGCGGCAGCGAGAAGAGGCCGACGCCGGCGTAGAGATCGAAGGCCAGCTCGCCACGTTCGTCGCCGATGGCGCCGCTGACCAGGCGTTCGACCAAGTGTCGGTTGCCTTGGAAGAAACTCTCGGGCTCGATCAGGTAGCGGAAGCCGCCGACGCGGTGCTCGATCAGATCCTTGCGCATGCCGGGAAGGTCAGGTGCCCACGAAGCGCCACCAGTGCCGCAGGCGCCGTCGATCTGGTACGGCCAGTCTTTGCGCTGCATGCCGACGAGAGCTTGGCGCACACCGGCGAGCCCGTTCTCGATGTCGGGAGCGAGCACCGGGCATTGCTTGATGTCGACCACGCCGTGCGAGTGGGCGAGGTGGTACCCAAGCACCAGTTGGGGTGGCGTGTCGCCGGCGGCAGCGACCTCGGCGGCGGTGAGTGCGCGCTGTTCGCGTTTGCCGAGACGGCCGTGGCGGCCATCGCCGCGTTGCCCCGAAGTCGCCGCGAGCTTGAGCTGGGTGCGCACGCGATATCCCCACGGCTCGGCATGTTCGACCAACACCGGTTGTGGCCATTCGAAGCCGCCGGTGCGCACCAGAGCATCGCGAATGAACTCCGCCTTGGCGGCGACTTGGGCGGCGTAATCGATGTGTTGGAAGTGGCAGCCGCCGCATACACCAAAGTGTTGGCAGCGCGGCTCGACGCGGTCGGGGCCGGGCTTTAGCACCTCAAGCAAGCGGGCGCGTGCGAAGTTCTTCTCGACCTCGGTCACCTCGATGCGGGCGCGATCACCGGGGGCGCCATAGGGCACGAACACCGCCATGCCGTCGTGGCGGGCGACAGCGGCGCCGCCAAAGCCGAGGCGTTCCATGGTGACTTCGAGGGTCTGGCCGGTGGTCAAGGTCGTCATGCGGGGCGACGACGGTAACACGCAGTCGACGACGGCTCGCCGAGGAAGTGTTCAGCCCTTCGCCGGTCGCGCGGTCTGCAGCCACAGGCCGCAGATGACGAGGGCCAGGGCGCCGAAGAAGCGCTGGCCGGGCGGCGGTGCGCCGAGCGCCGAATTGAGGGCGGCGGCAACCAGTGGTTGCACGTTGATGTAGAGGGCGACTTGCGAACTCTGCGTATGGCGCAGGGCCCACATGTTGAGGAAGTAGGTCAACACCGTCGAGCCGAGCACGGCGTAGGCGGCGAGTGCGAGCACGTTCGCGGTCAGCAGCGCCTCGAGGTGAGGAGCGGTGATCGTTGGCACACTCCACAGCGCGACCATCGGCGTGCCGAAGACGAAGACGAGGGCGGTGGTGCGGTACGGATCGAGGTCGCGGCCGAGGCGGCGCATCAACACCAGATGGGCGGCGAAGGCGATGCCGTTCGCCATGGTCAGCAAGTCGCCGAGCAGCGAGGCCCCGTCGTCGGCGTTGGCGGTGCTGGCATCGCCAAACCAGCGATCGATGCCGAGCAACCAGCACACGCCAGCCAGCGCGACCACGATCGCGGCGACGCGTCGCCACGTCAGGCGTTCTTGGCCGCAGAGCACCGCGATCACCAGCGTCCACGTGGGAATGCAGGCGGTGACGACCGCGCTGTGTTCCGGCGTCGTGCGGGCGATGCCTTCGGTGAAGAGCACTTGGTTGGCGGCCACGCCGAGGAAGGCGGCGAGCGCCAGTGCAGGCCAGGTGCGGCGCCCAGGCCAGGCGCGGCGGCGCGCGAACCACATCGCCAGCGGCACCATGACGAGGGTGGCTGCACCCATGCGGAACAGCACCCAGGTCGCCGGTGGCACCGTCGCCAGAATCGTCTTGGTGACGACGTAGTTGATGCCGAACAGCAGCGAGACGGCGAGCAGGGCGGCGTGCACGCGCAGAGGAGATGGCGACAAGGCGACGATGTTGTCGCGCCCGCGGCCGGATGCAAGTTGACGGCGGGCCTCAGTCGTGGCGGCGCCGAGCCCGCCCGGCGCTTGGCATCACGAGGTCGGCCTGACCTTGAAACGGCCGAGTGCCTCGCGCAACGCGGTGGTCTGTTCCTGGCTCATGGCGACGGCGGCGCTCAGTTCTTCGGCAGCGCTGGCGTTGCATTGCGTCATGGTGTCGATCTTGGCGGCGACGCTGCTGACGATGTTGAGGTGCTCGTTCTCGCTCTTGATCGTGGTTTGCACGTCGTTGATCAGGGCGGCGGCTTTGACGGTTGAATGGAGAATTGAGGCGAAGGACTCGGCGACCAACTTGGCAGCTTCGGCGCCGGCATTGGTGCGCTCGGTTGAGCGCTGAATGCAGCCGGCGGTCTCGCGAGCGGCGGCGGCACTGCGCTGCGCGAGCCCGCGCACTTCTTCGGCAACGACGGCAAAGCCCTTGCCGGCTTCGCCAGCGCGGGCGGCTTCGACGGCGGCGTTGAGGGCGAGCAGGTTGGTTTGAAAGGCGATGCCATCGATCGTGGTCAGGATCTTGGCGACGGCGGTGGCCGCTGCTTGGGCTTCGCGCATCGCGGTCGCCATGCGCTCGGTCTCCAACTGGCCACTGGTGACAGCCGCCTGCGCCGCTTGCGACAGTTCGTTGGCGTCGTGCGCCTTGGTGGCGCACGTGCTGCTCAAATCGGCGATCTCGGTGATCGTCGCGCGCATCTCTTGCAGGCTGGCGGCGGTGTGGCTGGCGCCGTCGGCCAGCGACTTGCTGGTTTGGCGCAAGTCTGTGGTCGTGGTGTCGATCTGAACCACGCAGGTCTGCGCCACCGCAATCGAGGTGCCCAGGTTGTCGAGGGCGGTATTCAGCGATTCACCCATGCGGCCAATCTCGTCGTGGCTGGTGACCTTGGTGCGCCCACTCAGGTCACCCTGGGCGACGGCCGCCAGCAAGTCGGCACCTTCGCGCGCCGGCTTGGCGAGACGGCGCGCTAGCCACAGCCCGGCGGTGGCAACGCCGCAGCCGATCAGCGTCCACAGGATCGACAGCAGCCAAACGTAGTTCGCCTGCCTGTTGGCGCCTGCTTCGCGAATGGCGGTAGCCGTGGCGAGGGCCTCGCTGGTTTGTTGTTCGAGGCAAACCGTCCAGCGATGGCCGAAGAACTCGACGGGTGAAAACGCGCCGATGACCGCCTTCTCGGCGTAGTTCAGGTAGTGCGCGACCGCATTCTCACCCTG